>NZ_JAFIBZ010000001.1:0-463883 GCF_017832375.1 Methylocaldum sp. RMAD-M
CGCAAGCCACCATCGACTGGCGCTTCTCCGTGACCGATGCCCGTGAAAAACTCAAGCGGCTTTATCCATCTCATTCATCGTGATGAACTACTAGGTACGGGACAGTTCCCCCATCTAGCCGCTCTACATGGTATTTGCTTTTGTCTGCCTGACTTAAGGAGTGCCGCGCTGCGGCACTCCTTTCCCGATCTCTCGATGTTACGGCTTTACTCCGATGAGTTTCCAACCGCCATCCCGAGAGAGATTTGCTCTGCTGGACGATCCCACATAGAGGACATCTTTCGTTGGTAGCATCGTCCGCACACCGGCGACGGTGTCGGGATGGCCGAAACCGTTTATGGTCCACGGTACTGCCTTGGAATTCCCATCGGGGAAGACCCAAAGGTCGGCACCGGGATTCTTGCTGAAGTTGACGCTGGATCCCGAGTCGAGCGTTCCCACGGCCAGCTTTCCTTGGAAAACCGCCATGGTCCAGGTATAGACATTGGTCGGAACGTCGAAGCCCGCCGCGCCGTAGAGCGGGGTCATGCCGCCCAGATTGTTATCCACCATGCTCCAAGTGCTGCCGTTGTATTTCGGTAACTGCTTTTCCCCGTAGAGCAGTTGAATCTCGGGACTGCTACCGAAATTGCGGCCGCGGAAGATCGGAATGGCCCGGCTGAGGTTCTTTTGGGTTTCGGTACGATCCTGGGGCTCTCCGTAGGTACTTACGAACGTGCTATAGACCGACCACGGCGGGTTCATATGTCCCCAGTAGAGGTAACCGGCGAACGAGGCCAAGTCGCCCACCCCTTGGGTCGAGGCAACGAGGTCGTCGACTTCGTAGTCATTTACTTCCCAAACCTTGGTCCAAAGAGGGGCATGGATAAGCCGCAAGCCTCCTGCGGGAATCGGCGGACTCATCCAGATCCCGGCCGGCGGGTTGTTGGTTCCGAGGAAGCTGCCGACCGAGCTGGACAGTGTCGACGGACGCCAGGTGGCCACGAAAAGACGCCCTTCGTGCACGGCCAGATTGACCGCATCGTTGTCTACCATACCCACTGTCGTGAAGCTGAAAGGATTGCTTCGAGTTCCCGTCCAGCGCAGTATTTCGCCGCTTCCGGTGAGTGTCTGCACGCCGGTATACATGGCGCCCTGCGCAGAGACGAATTTGCGGATGTTGGCGTATCGCAACAAAGTCGTCGAGCCGAGATATTGTTTGGTATCGGCATCGAAGGCAAACAAATTGACGCTCACCCCGAGCTGGCCCGGACCGGCGAGTATTGCCACGCCATTGGATACGCCGGCCGACCGCAAGCCCAAGGTCTCGTTGATGAGCGGGTCGTTCGGCGTCACATTGGTTTGCTTACCGGTGGCGATGTCATAAACCCATACCTGCGGCGGTCTCCAGTCGCCCAGGAATTGGCGCAATGGTACCGGAACGCCGGGGTATTGGCTCAGCGAGCCCTCGAGGACGTTGATGGGATTGCCGGTGGAATCGTTAGCGAAATCGCATTCCTGCAATCCGTCGCCTGCGGTTTGTCCTATACCCGCGACATTGGCTCCAGTTCCGATCCAGAGGGTCTGTTTCCATTGGGCCAGACCCCAAAGATAGGCCTGATTTCGCTTGGGCGTCGTGCCGGTGGGGCAGGCTCCATTTGCCGACGCGGCGACATAAGGCATGCCGCAACCGTTCCAACACTCATCCGGGACGGCCTTCGCCAAGACGGTAGCGGTCTGCGCGTGGGAAACCGTTACCGCCGAATGGAAAATAAAAAGAGATAAGGGAAAAACAACTCGCCAATTGCACTTGATCATGTCGATACTCCTTTTTCCAAAGTGCATGTTTCCTGTTCGTATCATATTGCCCGTAACCGGGCAGAACTCGCATATTTGGTATATGTAATCGTTGAATTAAGTGGTTGCTTTCATTCTCCTCCTGAGTTGTTTTTGAATTTTTATTACGAGATTTCGGTATGGCACCGAATATTTTATTACGCGAATCTTATGCCATATCTATATTTTTAATTAGATCAATTATTTGCTTGGAGATAGTAAAGTGTCTGTAAAATTTTCTGACACCTTGATATTGCCGATCACGCGGGGAAGTTATGCCAATTCTTTGGAAAAATGATATTCAGCGAACGTAGGCTGAGCCGAAATCGTAATATGTCAGGATCATGTGTATATTTATAATTATAATTATAGGTTAATTACTTGGCTTGGTATGGCGAATCGATTGTAAAATTTTCTGACACTGTTATTTGCTTGAAAGGCTAATTCCAAATCGCTTTCGATAAGGACTTGCTTTCGTAGGGTGGGTTAGGCGCACATCAGCACTGATTGACCGCCGATCACCGCGCTTTGCGTGCGCCGTAACCCACCCTATCGAAAGCCGAATGGAATAAAATGCCGGCTCTCAGCGAGTTTTGATTAACTGAAAAACGCCGGGAGTCTAATATTAATGAATTATTTTTTAGCCCATGAAAGCTCTTTGTATATTCGATGTCTATGCAGTGGACGGTGCAAGTTCAGGCAGTACTATTAAAGTTGCGATAATTCGGGTTTTTATTTCGTTTTATATACTCTTTCGGTTGCGGGAATTTCTTTTTCTAATGCCAGTTGCCAACGAAATGCCCATTTCCATTTAATATTCCTCTTTGCCTCAGAAAATTCGTCTGTCAGCCTCTCCAGGTCCTTTTTCCGGAATCCCCGCAGGATGGAGATTAATCCATCGTGACGGGTAATGGTGGATGAGGCTGTAACAAAGGCGAACAATTCAAAAAGATGATAAGCAACAGGACTTCTGTGCAGGTCGTTGACCACAACTGCCAACCTGCACTGCTCGTAAGAATTCTTCAACAATTCTTCTGCCTTTCGGTTGTCGAAATGGTGAAGAAACAAGCTCATCACGACGATGTCAAACCGCCTTTTTTTAAACTCGTCCGAAAAAACATCTATCTTTTCAAAGCGTATCTCCGGAAAATCTTTCGATTGCGAAGTCGCATACCGAATAATCGAGTCGTTTATATCGACGGCGGTTACTGAAACCGGGATGTTTTTCCTTCGACACCATTTGACGACTGCTCTGGGAAGATCGCCGCTACCGCAACCCAGATCAACAACTTCTATCGGACGGCCGAAATCATGCTGTTCAAGTAACGGTGCGATGGCCGAAACCAACGCTTTTTCTCCGCCCAGCCAGCGGTTGACCCTGGCGATATCCTCTAGGTTTTTGATCAGATCATCACCGCCGAGCGTTGGGTCGTCGAGGAGCTCGCTGAGATTGGAGCGTTGCGAAAAGCTGTTCATGATTATTCCTCCAATTGTTTCAAACCACTGTGTTTTCACCGGAATTGCCACCATCAAACGGATGTCCGGACATAACGGATAGTCTTTCGTCATGCGTCCCGAAACATTCGCAGAAATGCCGATGACAATTCCGAAATGAAACTTCTCCATGGCGGCATCGTTGGCCGTTTCCATCGCCAGCCATTTGTCTACGCTGCCTTTCGGTGCGATCCACCCGTTTTGCGGAACGGCAATAAGTTATTAATCAGGCCCGTAAATACCCTCCTGGTATTTCGGGCCGCCGCCCAGGCCCGGTACACGCCCGGCCTGGGCTCACGCGGCTTGTCGCCGCGCCGGGGCATCCTTGCCCCGGATTAACCCGGCCTATATTTATAGGCCGGGTTAATAATCGGAGCCTCCTCAACCTAAGCCGCATCATTCCTGCGCATAGGGGTGCCCAGTCCGCTCGCATACCCATAGCGTTCTATTACCTGCCCCCAGCGTCGAGTAATTTCCTCCCTCAGTTCCGGGGTGAGGTCGTAGCGATTGGTACGATAATCGTTCGTCTCTTCTAGGTACTGCTTCAATTTGGGAAGCATTCGCTCGAAATCGCTTAGTTCCAGCTGGTCATACAGCTTACGGAGTTGCCCGACCGGATCTTGCACGAGGTCCTCGTATCGCAGTTCATGGAAGCGGGGGGCGTGGAGCAGCGGGCGTGCTTCCTTGATCTTCTGGAACATATGCAAGAAATTTTCGAACACATAGTCTTCCAGATCGTCGTATTTCGGTTCTTGCAGGCCCTGAGCCTCGTACAAGGATTTCCACAAATGCATCGTCGAGAGAAACAGGGTGTAAGGGTCGCGCACGATATGAACGAACTGTGCATCCGGAAACAGCTCGAGCAAGACCTTGATTCGATAAGTGTGGGTGGGGGATTTCAACAGGATACGTTTGGGGTTGCGTATCGTCAGCTGCTTGAGAAATTTTACGAAGGCGTCTTTCCAGCGCTGCAGCTCCCGCGACGGGACGTCTTCCAGACTGAAATATTCGGGGCAGGGATTGCGATTGGGAAAGGCGATCTTCTGGTAAGGGGAGGGCAGTCCGAGATTGCACAGCGCAAACTCGTCTTCCTGAGGACGTTCCCAACCCATGGCCATGTTGTCGAACGGCCGCTGCTCCGGTAATAGAGCCTTGAACAGGAAACCGAGCCAGTGCGCATCGAACCGCTCCGTGAGCAGAAAGCGGTTAGGGTTGAAGCACACGTAAGTGGTTGGATAGGTGAAACGGTCGTCCAGGGCGAGAAGCTCGTGGAGCCACGTGGTGCCGGAACGCCAATGTCCGATGATGAACAAGGGCGCTTGCTTGATTTCCGTTCTGCGTACCCGACGGTTCCATATCAGCTCTTGCAGACCGTGGCTCAAGCTGCCCAGCAGTATGACGAATGTCATGGCCACAATCCGGGGTATGCGTCGCACCCCAACGTCAAATCTGTTGTGGGCCAACATTCTTAGCCAGCCGAGAAAATTGCCCCCGAGCCAGATTTTGGCATACGACTTCTTTTCGCTCCGTGTCTTGCTATCGGTTGTATTCGTGGACAAATCCATTTGGGCGATTCCTTCTGTAAGGTTTAAATGAGTGACAGCGAGGCGTTTCCTCTGCGACGCGAAGCGTTCACTACGGCACGAAAAGTCGGCATCGGGACTGCCTCATTGCGCACCTGCGGCCGATCCGCAGCGATCCCGCTCAAACTCGGCCTTGGTGCATGTCGTGACGAGCGGAAAGTACTCTCCCATGTGCGCCGTAATGGCGGCGGGGTCGTTGTTGGTGCCGGCATAGTAGAGCAGCGCCTCGGTAAACGCCGGGTTTGGCTGCATGTGGCGCAGGATCAACGCCGGTATGGTATCGGTCGTAGGTAACCAGTTGGCTGCGTTGGCGGGCCGGCTCTCCGGATTGGAGAAGGCGACCGTCACATAGCCATCGCCATCTTGCGCCACCTGGGCATCGTACAAGCAGCCGTTAGTAGTCCATAAGCTCGAAGTATTGTGCATGCACAGAGACCAATAGCGGAGCTGCTCGTTGCCGGAAATATCGTCCGCAATACCCTGGAGGCCCTGGGTGTCGGGGAAGCTGGGCGCCCTGAAGCGCATCACCGTCACCTCGCCGCGCCAGGGACTCAAGAACACCAATAGATACCCGGTCTGGGCGTTGTAGTAGGTGCCCCGGCCGTTTGGCTGCGGAGTCACGGCCCGATAACGCGCCAGACCGTTGTTGAAATCGGAGGCGGAGGGACTCGGTATGTCCCCTGCTGCGGATGGGCCATTGACCTCACGGAGGCGAAGCTCGTCTCTCTCGGCGGGTAAGATTTGTGTTTCCCGTGTTTCGTCCGGCGACTCGGCGCTTTCTACTAATCTGATAAGCGCTCGCTTTTCTGCCTCCTGGATCTTCCGCATTTTCTCGCACATCTCGTGAATGCCTTCCAGGCTGGTCATTGCAGGGACATCGACGACGAAATAGAAATCCGGCTGAGGAATGCCGCCGAGCGAATCCGTGCCCGGATCGGGCAGATACACCCGGTAGGCTACGGAGTTGTATTCCGTCGTGCCCCCATCGTAACGATAGCCGCCGTAGAGGATATTCGCCGGCCTCGGCGGCTTAGGCGGCCGTGCCTCGGGCGGCACGTCCAGTAGATCGACGGTGTAAGCGCTTTCCGGGACGTACGGTGTATTCGGGAGGAACGGGTTTTCGCCGCGGTCGGGCACGATGTCGGTGTCGGCCAGCAGTGCCGTCGAAAACCCCAGGAAATCGTGGTTCTGCCAGGACATATAGCGCGCTCGAGGGAACCCGGTACGGAACCGGAAGTGTCCGCCCGGTGGATATGCCGGGAGCCCCTGCAAGAACCAGTACACGGCATTGCTTTCTATGGCCGGCGCAGTGCTGCTTTGAATCAACCAGCCCGAACATTCCGTCAGGGGAACCTCCTGGCCTCGGACCAGGTCCCCCTGGGCAAAACTTTCGCCGGGAAGCAACCCGAGCAGGCCGCTTCCCATCACTCCTGATATCGTCACAAGCTTGCGGAACGAATCCTTCATTGCACACCTCCTTAAAGGCAATGGGCCAATCCTTGGCCAGTCGAAGACATCCCCGAGCTTTGTGCTTTGCCATTTACTGTATTTGCTGACAATTCCATTTGGGTGGTTCTTTCCGGTGTAAGCCCCAAGTAAATGACTAAGGAGCGAAGCGGTTCTTCGAAACGCCGCTTCGTCCGTGCCGCGCGTCAACGGCATCGCTCCTCATCACCGCGTACCTTGCGGCGCCAGCCCGCAGCGATCCCGCTCAAACTCGGCCTTGGTGCATGTCGTGACGAGCGGAAAGTACTCTCCCATGTGCGCCGTAATGGCGGCGGGATCGTTGTTGGTGCCGGCATAGTAGAGCAGCGCCTCGGTAAACGCCGGGTTTGGCTGCATGTGGCGCAGGATCAACGCCGGTATGGGGCCGCTAGCGACGGGCAACCAGTTGGTCGCGTTGGCGGGCCGGCTC
The DNA here is from genome assembly GCF_017832375.1 of Methylocaldum sp. RMAD-M. NCBI lineage: Bacteria > Pseudomonadati > Pseudomonadota > Gammaproteobacteria > Methylococcales > Methylococcaceae > Methylocaldum > Methylocaldum sp. RMAD-M. Next base: position 6,808 of record NZ_JAFIBZ010000001.1, read on the forward strand.
TCCGGATTGGAGAAGGCGACCGTCACATAGCCATCGCCATCTTGCGCCGTTTGGGCATCGTACAAGCAGCCCGTGGTAGGCAGCCCGGCCGTGGCATCGTGCATGCACAGAGACCAATAGCGGAGCTGCTCGTTGCCGGAAATATCGTCCGCAATACCCTGGAGACCCTGGGTGTCGGGGAAGCTGGGCGCCCTGAAGCGCATCACCGTCACCTCGCCGCGCGAGGCGCTCAAGAACACCTGGAGATAGCCGGTCTGGGCGTTGTAGTAAACGCCCTGGCCGTTCGGACGCGGTGTCACCACGCGGTAGCGGGCCAGATCATTGTTGAAATCGGAGGCGGAGGGACTCGGTATGCCCCCTGCTGCGGATGGGCCGTCGATCACGCGCTGGCCAATTTCTTCCTTCGCAATATTTGAAAGCGGCCTATCCTGCCTTGTCGCCAGAGACTCGGTGGTTTGAGCTACTGCGATAAGCGCTTGCTTTTCTGCGTCCTGGATCTTCCGCATTGTCTCGCACATCTCGTGAATGCCTTCCAGGCTGGTCTTTGCAGGGTCATCGACGACGAAATAGAAATCCGGCTGAGGAATGCCGCCGAGCGAATCCGTGCCCGGATCGGGCAGGTACACCCGGTAGGCTACGGAGTTGTATTCCGTCGTGCCCCCATCGTAACGATAGCCGCCGTAGAGGATATTCGCCGGCCTCGGCGGCTTAGGCGGCCGAGCTTCGGGCGGCACGTCCAGTAGATCGACGGTGTAAGCGCTTTCCGGGACGTGCGGTGTATTCGGGAGGAATGGGTTTTCGCCGCGGTCGGGGACGATGTCGGTGTCGGCCAGCAGTGCCGTCGAAAACCCCAAGAAATCGTGGTTCTGCCAGGACATATAGCGCGCTCGAGGGAACCCGGTACGGAACCGGAAGTGTCCGCCCGGTGGATATGCCGGGAGCCCCTGGACGAACCAGTACACGGCGTTACTTTCTATGGCCGGTGCTGTACTGTTCTCCATTATCCAGCCCGAGCATTCCGTCAGGGGAACCTCCTGGCCTCGGACCAGGTCCCCCTGGGCAAAACTTTCGCCGGGAAGCAACCCGAGCAGGCCGCTTCCCATCACTCCTGATATCGTCACAAGCTTGCGGAACGAATCCTTCATTGCACACCTCCGTGTAAAGATATGAGCCAACTCCATGGCCAACTGGAGATATCCCGTGAACTTCGTGCTTCGTTATCGATTTGCCGATGAATTCGATTGGGCGATTCCTGATTGCATTAAGAAACATTAACCCGGAATGTGATGCGCGCCCTCGATCGCACGAGGTTTGCGACTGCGTTCGGGAAGGAAGCCATCGTCGCCGTATTCGCGCGTATCAACGCCAATATGCGCCAAGACGGCGTCCGCCATTTCTTCAGCGCTAAACCTTGCTGCGATCGCCCGAGTGTTCTCGGTCAGTTTCCTGTGCAGCATCTCATCGGTGAGCAGACGCTCGAGCTGTTGGGCCAGGTCCTCGCTGTTCCAGGTTTTGAAGGTCAAACCGCCCGCCTTTTCGCCGTGCCGAATCACCTCGGTGATCCCGCCGTAATCGGGAACCAGCACCGGTGTTCCATAGCTCATGGCCTCGACGGCAACCAAGCCGAAAGGTTCTCGATAGACTGACGGATACACCACACACCGGCTATGTGCGTAAAGCGCGTTGCGAACCTCGGGCGAAACAGTGCCGGCATGGTGGACGACTATGCCGAGATAGTCGGCGAGCTCCGCAATTATTTTCTTATACGCTCGGCCTTTAGCCGTGGCACCGCAAATGACCAGTTGCATGGGAATTCGGCGGACGTCGAGGAGTTTGGCTGCGTAAAGCAAAAGATCGATGCCTTTTTCAACCTCCTGGCGTCCGATGTACGAAACGATCGAAATTCCTTTAAGGAGATTCGGAAACGCGGTTTTGAGAATCGAAAGAGGAGGTTTTTCGGTCGATTCCGGGAGATCGACGCCGTTATAGATAACCCGCAACCGCTCCGGATCGAGAGCCATCTCGTCTACAATGCGATTGCGATAATCCTGGCTGATCACTATGGCAGGCCAGGGCGAACCTTGAGTGACCTCGTTCAGCCGCTCGCGATATTCTGCAAACAAACCGGCCCGCCGCGCGTACTTGGCAAAGTCCTCGTCTCCTTGAAAGGTCAATAGGTAGTCAAAGGGATGAGTACCGTTTTTCTTCGCCGCCAGAGCGAGAGGTCCGATCGAGCCGAAGCTCATCATGAGATGGTCGACTTCGTCCAGGGCAAGATATTTGAGCAGCCGCTTGACGAGGAAACGATCTGGATTCGGCGTTTCATAAAGAGACCCGATGAGGTTCACCAGCAGTCTATCGATAAAGCCGGGGAAGTTCTGGGCAAGTCGAACTCGCAATCTGAGCGGAATTAGGTACAGGAGCGAGCCTATGATTCTGTCCAGAAACTCGGACGGTCGTCGAAACTGATAGCGGGTTGCCCGGCAGAGCATCCTTTGCTGGATTCCGTCGGCCACGAGGTCCGGGTTGCATTCCAGCATCCAATAAACGGCCACTTTGAAACCCCGTCTATGCAGAGCATTGGCAAGGGTGATGTCGCGTACGGTGGAGCCGAGATAGGAGCCATTGCCGATTGTGACGAAGGCAAACGCAGGCTTGGAATTCATTGGAAAGTCTCCTCCCTGGGAAATTGCTGATTCTTCTATTCAGCCGGTACTTCATGTAAACGCACAGATCATTCCAACATCGCCGCTCCAGCGCGAACGCGACTGGTTCGTTCGATCGTCCGCTGTCTCCAGGCATATCCCTGCCTCGGAACAGGCCGATGGAACGCCGTCAGGGCTCCCGACACCGCTGCACCGGGGTTGTCGCCGCGACGCTAGAGAATTTTCCTCTTTCGTGTAGCGCCCCCACGGGTGTGATAGGTCGGCAATCCTTTGCCGACGCCCTGGATCGGTGAGAGGCTTTGTCGGCAAAGGATTGCCGACCTGCAACCTTCCCAACCCACGCCGCTAGACCGTAATGAAAAACGCGCTAGAACGTGTACGCGGCGCCCACGAAGAACGAATAATTCAAGAGGCTGCCGAACTCGCTGTCGCGAGAGCCCGTGAAACCGTTGGCAATGACGTACAACAGCGTATGGTCGGTGGCTTCGTATTCGAAGATGCCGATCAGGCGGTCGGACTGGTCGTTCAGATTGTGGATCACCCGGAAATTCACGTTGAAATCGTTCCAGATCTCGGTATCCGAATACTGGAGCATCATGTAGTCTTGGCGAAACATGGGATCGGTGGAGTCGATTTCGCCCCTAAGGAAACATTGATCGATGCGATCCCGCAGGCAGCCGTTTTCGTTATGGAAATATTCCAGGTTGACGGTCGGTCCGGCCTCGAAGGTGTACGAGGCGCCTCCCAGTAATTCGAAGTCGCCGTAATCGCCGTGGGCGCCTTCTCCGTAGAGAAGCAGCGCGTCGGTCACGTTCCAGCCGCCGAAAAAGCCGACCCGGTAGCCGGTGTGTTCCCGGTACGAAGGGATGACGGAAAAGTACTTGCCGTCCCCGGTCCAATCGATCTTGAAGGCATAACCCGGCTGAAATTCCTGGCCTTGTGCCGAGCCGTCGGCGAATCCCGCTTGGTTGAGACCGAAACCCTGCTGCCGTCCCAATCGGCCTTCATCCGTATTGGCGATGAACGAAACGGCCCAGGTGGAATTCGGTATCCACACGGCCCGCGCATAGCCGAGTCCGGGAACTTCCACTCTCGGGTTGTTCCGCCCGTTCTCCTTGTTGAACGGGTTGGACGAAGACAGGAGCACCGACGGCCCCCACTGAAGGTTCTCGCGGCCGTAGGAAACGAACAACTCGTCCATCAGCCGGTAACGGGCGAACCACTCGTTCGTGTAGAACTGCGCCAGGCTGTCTTCTTCGCCCTCCGGGAACCCTTCCTCCCAGCGCTGCCACAGGTAGATGAAGCGTTGTTTGATACCCAGTTCCAACCGGCGGAAGTCCAGGTTGAGATCCACGCGCGGGTTGATCGACGCCTGATAGGTGGATATCTCCAGGATATTATTGGGATTCAGGCGCGAATTCATTTCCGGTTCCTGGAAAATTCCGAAAGCCAGGACGTTGATCCGCGAATAGAAGCCGCTCTTGATCTCGTCGAAAATGCTCACCGGCCCCGTGGATACGATCACGGGTTCGGTGGCCGCGGCCGCCGTTCCCGATATTGCGCACATGACAAAAACCCATAGTCCCCACGTTAGTCCACCGTTTTTTTTCATTTCATAAAGAGGTTGAGATTGAATACGTAATCCGGAAGTGGCTCGAACCGAGGCTTGGTGAGGTTGAGATAGGTCACGTCCTCGCTCATCAGTTCGTCGTACATGGTGATCTTGGAAATGAACGGACGCTCCTTTCCGTCGATAAGCACTTTATTGCCGTATTCCATTTCAGCCAGTTTGAATTTCTTTCCCGATACCGTGAAGTACTCCGCTTTCACCCCCACCAGGCGCTTTTTCGAAATCCAGTATTTGATACGATCGTACGTGGTCTTGTCGTTCTTGCTGGTGAGATCGAAAACATAGCATTCCTCGTCGCCCACCGTGTCGTCGGGCAACTGAGCAGCATTGTAGTCCTCGGCGTAATTGGTCGAGGCGATGTCGCCGTAGGCCGCGTTGCCCATCAGTTTCTGGCGCTGCGAAATGGGGACCGCCTTGCTCAGCCCAGGTTTGTAGAACCACATGTTGTTGTTCGACATGAGCAGTTTGTTGCCCTTGTACTTCGGCGGTGCGAGGCTTATTCCGGAGATGTCGAAGCCGCGCGCCTTGATGTCGTAATTCAAAGAGTCGGTACGGCCGTTTTCGATGGACTCTATCACCACTTCCCAGGAAATGCCCAGGAGGTTGCCCCGCGATTGATCCGCCGTCTTCAGTATAGTCTTGACGTCCGGCGAAGCCGACAACGGCGCGGCGGACAGCAATCCGGCCAGGATTAGCAAGCTTCCGAGCAAGAGGGTCGTTCTCATCGTCTTCTCCTTGTACTTTATCTACTCCATCGAAGCGGTCAACTGTCGCTCCTAGGTTCAGGTATGTCCCAGAGCGCCGACGATCTGCATGCGAGCTGCCGTGCGCGCCGGGAGACTGGCTGCGGCCAGGGAAAGAACGATCAGCAGCAGGATGCTGTAGAGCATGTAATCGGGCACCAGGTAGACCTCCAATGGCACCCGGCGGGTGATTTGGGGCGGTATCCAGGTCGGTTTGAAAAATGCGACGCCCGACCAGGTGATCAGGGTGAGGGCCATGCCGAGCAGCGATCCAAGAATCCCCAATAACATGCTTTCGGCCGCGAACAGTCCGACGATGCCGCGGCGCTTGAACCCCAGTGCCCGCAGCGTGCCGATCTCGCGGGTCCGTTCCATGATCGCCATGCTGACGGTATTGATCACGCTCATGACGACGATGGTGAACACGATCAGGAAGGTGAACAGGAAGATCACGTCGAACATCTGCTTCACCTTGGTGTAAAAGGTGGAAAGCTCGTTCCAGGTCTTGACTTCCAGCTTCAAGCCTTCTGCCGCCAGTTCTCCGGCCAGCTGGGCGCGCACGGTTTCCGTTGTGTCGTCGTTCGTCAGCAGCAAGGTCAGGCGATCCACGCTGCCGGTATCGTAGAGGCTCTGGGCGAACTTGAGCGAAACCGACATGAGCTTGTCCTCCAGCGCTTCGACCGGGCCATCGAAGAGCTGAAACACCTGGGCGTCGAGCGCGTTGATCTGTCCCGACACGGTGGGCGCCATGGCGACGGCGTCGGAGCCCAAGTCCAGATTAAGCTGCTCCGCCAGTCCCCGGCTCAGGCCGATGCCGTGAATGACGTCGTCCTCCAGGGATTTGCCGTCGAACAACTGGATTTTCCCTATCATCCCGCGGGCATGCTCGTTGATGCGGCGCACGGCGGACGGCACTCGGCCGGCGGCGATGAAGATCGTCGACACCTTCCCGTTGCTCAGAAGTCCCGAAATGTGGAGCTGCGGTGCCACCACCACGATTTCCGGATGCCGGGCCAGCACCTGTTGAATGACTCCCATCTCTTCTTCGTCGATGAGATAACGGGTCGGATCGAGTTTGCCTTCCTGGAGAAAGCCGGTCTTGAAAACGCTGAGATGGCCGTTACCCTGCGCGTAGATGTAGGAATCCTTGAGGCTGGTGAAGATGTAGGCGGTGAATCCGCCCAGGGTGTTGACCGCCGCAAAGCCGAGGCCGATCGCCAGAATCGTGAACAGCGACCGGCGCCGATTGCGGAAGAGATTTCTTAAGGCGAGCTTGATCCAGGTCATCATAAGCCCACCGATCGGTCTAGCCGCATGGCCGGCTGCTCCGGCGACCTGTCATCGATGATCTCGCCGTCGCGCATCTGAATCTGACGCTCCACACGTTCCAGCAGGCGCTGGTCGTGCGTGGAGAACACGAAGGTCGTGCCGTTGTTGCTGTTGAGTCGTCGCATGAGCTCGGTAATCCTCAAGGCGTTTTCGGAATCCAGATTGGCCGTGGGCTCGTCGGCGATCACCAGTGCCGGATCGGTAACCAGGGCCCGCGCGATCGCGACGCGCTGCTGCTGTCCGCCGGAAAGCTTGGCGGGACGATGCGCCGCGTGGTCGTCCAGCCCCACTTCGGCCAGACGCTTGCGCGCCGCTCGCCTTGCCTGTGCCGTGGAAACTCCGGAGATCTGCAGCGGAAGCATGACGTTTTCCAGAGCCGAGAGTACCGGAATCAGATTGAAGCTCTGGAAGACGAATCCGATTCCGCGGTTTCGAAGCTCGCTGCGCTGGTCGTCCGACAGCGCGGCCACATCCTGGCCTTCGAAACGCACCGTACCCGAAGAGCATACGTCGAGCAGCCCGATAAGATTGCAGAGGGTAGACTTGCCGGAACCCGACGGACCCCAGACGGCCACGAATTCGCCCCTATGAATAGACAGATTCACTGTCTTGAGAGCCGTTATACGGCTTTCGCCGAGGTGATAAACCTTCCCGACCTGGCGAAGCTCTACCAGCAGCGGCGGACCAATCCTGCTCATTATTCAATCCTTTGTGTGTTGATGGCGTTTAGGCTTGCCCCGCTTCCGTCTCCGCAGTCGCGGCGCCGGCATAGGCAATGACGAACTCTTCCAGGCGTACCGTCCGTACCATAATCGTTCGGCCGCTGTCTCGATGGACGATGTGGATCAGACCGTCCTCGCCTATGGCCTGCGCCTCGTAGGCTTTCGGCGAGCCGTTCATGCCGAGACCCAGCAACTTGGCGGCGACCTCCTTGGCGCACCACAGGCGGGTGGCCCATTCGTCGGGGGCGCCGCTCGTGTCACGGAGAAGCGAGCGTTCCGATTCGCCGGCCATGGTCTCCACGAAGCTCGGCTGGCGCGGGCGGATCGGTTCGATATCCACGCCCACGGGTCCCGCATGGGCGATGGCGATAGCGCGATGTTCGCTATGGCTGATGCTGAGCTGCGGCAACCGGTTCGCCTCGGGGACCGGCGCCACCTCGGGCTGGCCCTGGTCGTTGTTGCGAATGATCAGGGCGGCCGGGTGCAGCATTTCTTCCGTCCCGGCTTGCCGCGCCAGCCAGTCGCGCACGGCATCCTTGGCTGCGATGCGCCCCAGCAGCCAATGCTGCAGGCCCGGAGCATGCGAGCGCATGTCGGAAAACGTCTCCATCTCGTCCAGATGAAGGCAGAAGCGAGCGAGGAGCGTACTGTCGAAGCCGGCGATGTCTTCGCCTGAGATCATGCGGCAGCTGGCGGAAGGCGGGAGTGCCGGCAGGTCGAGCGCATGGCTCAGCAAATAGCGGGTCGGCAGGCGGCGAAAATTAAGTAGCCGCTTGTCCCAGCGGAACTTCCAGTCCGTCCAGTCCCTGATCCGCATCCAAACGGCGCTCGCGCCGTCCTGAATCTCGATGTCGGCGGAAAGGAGCTTGCCTTCGTCGCGGGTGATTTCGATTCGCACCGGGCATTGCGTTCCCGGCGTCGGGGTAGGCCGGTATAGCTCGAGCTTGCCGATGCCGACGGGAAAGACGTAGCGCTCTTTTTCCATGGCCCAGATTCCGATCAATTGTCCGACCGCATCGAGCAACGCCGGCTCGGTCAGAAACTGGGGCTTGCGTATGGATCGGAACATGATCTCGGGCGCTTTGACCACCAACTCGCCGGCGGCGCCCCGATCGCCCAGCACGATCTCCCCGACCAGGCATTGATACACGGGTCCGTGGAATAAGTGGCGGCCCCGGTAAATTTCCTCGGCGCTTTTGGGATAGAGACGGGCATTGGCGAACTCCGTGAAGCTGAGCTCGAGATCGAGACGATAGTAGGGCGCGAACAGGACGCGAGCCTGGATCGCCGGAGTCGCTTGGTCTTCGATATGGATGGCGGCGGCGATATGGCAAGTGTTCCGTTCGGCATCCCATTGCTCGAGACGGGCCGAAATCCGGAGACACAGGCGGTCGGTGTCGGCCAGCTCGATCCAGCGCGTGGCCTTCACGTCCTCGAAGCCGATCAGCCCGTAGCCGGGTGCGAGGCAGGCAGCCGTTTCCGCCAGGATCTCCAGGCTTAGGGTCATGGGAACTACCGGCAGACAGGCGAATAGCGGTTTCACCCCGGGCGCATGGACGAAGGCGTGATCCGCGAGATGCAGATCCTCGTCCAGGGTCAACTCGCGCTCCACGGTAATCGACCGGCCGGGCACATGATCGAGAATGCGCCCGATGAAAGGCAAAACGGGCTCGTCGCCGCGTTCCGCATTTTGCCTGGTCCAGTCCTGTGCCGCCGATGCCGGGTCGAACGCATCCCTCGGCTCGTCGGTTGTCGCCGTCGATTCGGCTGGGGAAGGTTCTGGAGTTTCGAGCTCCCTCAGTGACTCCACCTCGTATACCCGCCCGATCAAGGGCGGAAGATCGCTTTCCGTTGCGCGGCTCGATAGTTCCTTCATGATCAGACCTTTTCCAAAACGAGACCCGTAATCGTGAGTCCCGGTCCAAAACCCAGGCAGACGACGCGTCTCCCGCGGGGAATCGACTTGTCGTCCAGGATCGTTTTCAGGATATGAGGCACGGTCGCCGAAGACATGTTGCCGTTCTCGCGGAACACCTCCTTGCTGACCTCCACCTGATCTTCCCGCAGACCCAGTTCGTCCTGAATGTGTTCCACGATCTTCGGCCCGCCCGGATGAATGGCAAAGGTCAGCTCATCCTTTTGCGCGTCGAAATCGATCTCTACCCGCCGCAATAACGACTGGACGAAAGACCGGATGTGCTTCTTGAGGACCACGGGCACCATGACCGACAGGGTCATGTGGAATTGATGAGACCCCGGCACCCAGGTCATGTCCTCGGCGGAATCGGGCAGGAGATGTTCGTTGAACGCCAGGACCTTGAGGCCGGGAATTTTTCTCTCACGCGCCACCGGTTCCGGATACATCGAGTAGCGGATGAATCCGTCCGCGAACAAGGTCATGGTGATGATGTTCTCGGCACGGAAGTCCTCGATGTTGTTGTGGATCGACAGCAGTTCGGTGTGGATGATGTCCACCCGCTCCTTGGGCGGAGTCACCAAGCATTGCGAGGACGACAGAAAACCGTGCGCCATCTTGATGGCGGGGAAGGCGCCGTAGCAGCCCATGTGATAGCTGTGTGTGACCGTGGTGTCGAACCATTCCTTCCGTGCGACCATGCGCTCGACCGGGCTCGGCGCCAGGTAACCGGAGCAGGTCACGTGAATGACATCGTCCGGCGCTTTGGCCCCGTCGTCGTACATCTGGTTCAGACATCCGTCGACCACCTTGCCGTAGCTCTCGTGCCGGGCTTTGAGGTCCACGCCCTTCGGATCGTTCTTGTCCTTGAACAACTGCAAGTACTCATACTCGGGCTCCGCCAACGTGAACTCGCCGTCCGAGAAGCGGATATCGGTGAGGCGGGGAAAGAACACCAATTGCCGGCGCTTGATATGGGAAGGCGAGAGCGCGTACTTGTCCAGCTTCTCTTTCACTTCCCTGTGAACCCGGCGAAAGCCTTCCTTGTCGCAGATGTCATTGTTCAGGCAATAAGCCTTGGCGAAACCGAAGGCCGCCAGTTCGAGAGTGATGCGCTGCGGGACAGGTTTCGATACCCTCACCGGAGTGAAGTCCGCCAGTACCGCACTGTGTAGATTTGCCATATCCATATGCTCCGTTTACTCCTTGTCGGGTTCACTAGGGGATTCGGTCGAGCGGTCGCGGGGCATCACGCCACCGCCGGTGTCAAAACGGTCGAATCGACCGCGCGCCGCGTGGTTTCATCGCGCGCCGAGGAACGTCCGAGTCCGGCGGCGATCGCCTCGATGCTCGCTGCGATCACGAGTTCAGGCTCCTGCCGGTCGCGGCGTTCCAGCACTTCCAGGCAATGCCGAACCCCGGTTTCTACCGGGATCGGGCGGATGTTCCGGGAAGCATAGAGCTTGCGCAGTTCGTCGTTCACCATGCCGGAGTCCCAAGGACCCCAATTGATCGAGACGGTGTGGACGTTCGGCCACTCCACTGTCAGTCGGTCGGCCAGCTTGTTCAATACCTCGTTGGCCGCGCTGTAGTCGCATTGGCCCACGTTGCCGAACCGGCCGGCCACCGAGGAAAAGAGCACCAGGAACTTCAGCTTTGACGGGTCCAGCTTCCGGGCCATGGTCAGCGCCGGAATGACCTTGGTGTCATAAACCGCGTCGAAGGATTCCGGCGTCTTGGCGCGGATCAGCTTATCGTCGATGACGCCTGCGCCGTGGAGCACGCCGTCGATTCGTCCCCAGCGCGCATAGATGTCGTCGATCAATTGTCCGAAAGCAGCGCTATCGCGCACGTCCAAAGCATGGTAATCGACTTCTGAACCGGATTCCTTGAGGGCGGCCAGGTTGGCGCGGATCTGTCGTTCCTTGAGAACTCGTCTGAGTGCGGCCTCGACCTCGGCCGGTTTGACCTTACCGCTCTCGCGCCTCATCTCTCCGATCAGAAATTGCCGCAAGGCATCCGGATCGGCGATATTTCGGGTGGATGCCGATTCAGGCTCGGGCATCGGACTCCGTCCCACCAGCACCAGCCGCAGGCGCCGATTTCGCGTCAAGCCTTTGGCGATATCGGCGGTGATGCCATACGCTCCGCCCGTGACCAGAACCACGGCGCCGGAGTCCAGCTCCAGTTCCGGCCTGATGGTGCCATGGTCCGGGCGCTGTTGCAGATCGAGCCGCCAGCGTCCCTCCCTGGTGTGGCCTATTTCCAAGGTTTGATCGTCCGGGCGCAACTCCATCAAGACCCGTTCGATCGACTGGCTGGTCCCCAGGTTCGGATCAAGATCGATGCACTTTACCTTTAAATGCGGCCATTCGAGGGCGGCGCACTTGGCAACCCCGAGGGTGCCCGCTCGCTCTGCCTCGAACAGCCGAGACCGTTTCAGGCCGAATTGTCCGTCCAATGCGGTCAGATTGATCAGCCAGCCGCCCCCGGCCCGAACGTTCTCCTTGAAGTCCTGTTCCAGAGCTTTCAAGGTCAGGAACAGTGCCCGCGCCTCCGAGGGCCGATAGTCCTCGCTGCCTTCTGGCGTCTCCGCGCTCAATAGATTGATCAGCCCGCCCAGCGGTTTCCCGCCGGCTTTAAGGAAATCGCGCAAGCCGTCCAAGCCTTTGGGCGAGGACAAATCGACTTCCAAGCGATCACCGTCCAGGGCGCGGGTTTCGCGACCCGGGACAAGCTGCCGCGTGACATAGCCGATGCTGTTCAGCGCGTTACGAAGCGCCTCGCTGAGCTCGGAGGCATGCCCCAGCAACAGCATCATGGGTGGCGTGCCCGGATTGATGACCGTTCCCCCTTCGAGCGGAGCGGGAGCGGGCTTCACGACGTAACAGGCCACGCAGTCCGGTTGTTTGGCACCAGCGGTAGACTCCACCATCTCAACCGGCGAGATCGATGGTGGAGTCTGCAATTTTTTTGGCGAATCGGCGCCTCCCTGCGCTGGTTTCGGTTCCCGCAGCCGGTCGTACCAGGCGATGATCTCGTTCAAGGTCTTGAGACCCGACAGCTCTTCGAGCACCGTTTCCTCGTCACGTCCTTCCAGCAGGTTATGGTGGTCTTTCAGGGCACTGAAAACTTCGATCCGTTTGATGGAGTCGATGCCGAGATCGGCTTCCATGTGGGCATTGAGATCGAGCATGTCTTCCGGATAACCGGTGCGCTCCGATACCGAGCGGAGCAGATCGGCCTTGAACTGCTCGGTGGGCGCGAGCCCGGTGCCGCCGGCTGCCGGCGCCTTCACCGCCACAAGCGGTGCGGTGTCGCCACCGCCGGTGGGTTTGGCGGAGACCGGTCCGCCGCTACGGACGGCGGGCGTCGGAATGACGGACAACGGCCGTTCCCCTGCCGCTTCGGCGGGACCCGCGGTACGAAGCTGAAGCGGCAAAACGGGTGCCGGCGGCACGCCGTTCAGAACCGCTCCGCCGGACGCGGCCGCTGTCGCGACCGGTTGCGCTTGTGCCATCGAGGAGATTTCGGGCGATGCGACCGTCCACTGCTGCGCCGACAACGATGCGCCCGCCAGGTTGGCGTGCAGAAAATCCAGGAAGGAGCACAAGGTTCTTTGTTGCTCGCGCTGCAGATCGATGAGCTGGGCGACGCAGTTCTGGATCAACGAGAATCTCGGATCTGATCCCGCCGGGATTCCCTCTGCTGGCGGCCCCAAAGCCGGCTTCGCGGAGTTGGATGCTTCATGGTTCATCACGGAATACCTCCTTGTGTTGGTTGGAAGATCTTGCACCACGGCCAAGGACGGGCGCGCGCCCGCGGCCTGAGTTGGCGCCATATCGGTGGAAGCCGCCGGGGATTTCAATCCTGTCGGCAACGGCACGACATTCTTGGATGTGTCCGCCGAGTCGTGCCAGGGTACCGCCCGGCCGCCGTTGACCCGCCAAATCAGCGGTCCCGGATTGGCTTTCGCCCGAGCCTGGGCGAACAGCTCCGGCAGCGGACGGTCCGTCAGCCCGCGGTGTCTGAACCAGGTTTCGAAGCGTACCGGAACGCCCAGCGCGAACAGTTGAGTCAGAAGGTGGGAGAGCTGGAGCCAGCCGGGGCGCCCCGGAGCGTCGAGACCCAGAGCGGTGTGCGGCCGATCGGCCAGGATGCGGTCGACGAGTCCGCTCAGCACCAGACCGGGACCGATCTCCAGAAAAATCCGGGCTCCCGCGTCGTAGAGACGGTTCACCTCCTCCACGAAGCGCACCGGCTCGGCCAGATGGCGGGCTAGCAGTGCCCGGATTTCGGCAGGCTCGTCCGGATAGCGGTCGGCCGTGGTATTGCTGAAGATCGGGAACTCGGGAGAGCGGAAGTCGATCTTGGCCAATTCGGCGGCGAGTACGGCGCTGGCATCGGCCATGGCGGCGCAATGGAACGCGCCTCTGACCGCCAGTTTGGTTACGCGTAGAGAGTTCTTGGCCAATACCGCCGCCGCCTCGTCGATGGCTTCAGCCGGGCCGGCGATGATGGTCTGGTCCGGAGCGTTCAAATTGGCAATGCAGACGGCAAGTCCGTGCTCGGCGATCAGCTTTTCGAGCCGAGCGCCATCCGCGTCCACGGCGGCCATTGCCCCTCGGGAACTTTGTCCCGCGTCGGCGGCGATGCGTCCGCGAACTTCCGAGAGCCGGATCAGGTCGTCGCGATCGAGAGCGCCGGCGGCGCACAAGGCGACGTATTCCCCGTAGCTGTGGCCAGCCGTGAAATCGGGATGGACGCCATAGTTCTTGAGCAGTTCGAACGCCGCCAGCTCGACCGCGCCAAGCGCGGGTTGCGCGATCTGCGTTGCATTCAATGCACTTTGTTGCCGTTCCCGTTCCTCGTCGCTGAACGCCGGCAGCGGATAAATGAATCGGGACAGCGGCTGAGGCAGGCGCTCGGCGAGGAGAGTATCCGCCCGCTCGAAGAAGCCGTGCAGTTCGGGCTGGGTCGCGACCAGATCGCGCAGCATGTTGATCTTCTGCGATCCCTGGCCCGGGAAGACAAAGCATAAGCCACCTGCGGCATCGGACTCCCGATAATAAATGCCTTGAGGATGCCTGATCTCCGCTTTGTCATTATCGCGCAACTCGCGAAGAGCTAAATCGAGCTTTTGCCTGAGATCCGCAACCGACGTGGCGACCATGGCCAGCCGGCAGGCGCGGACGCCCGCGCCGGTTCCCGTTTTGACTTGTTCCGATTGCAGCGAATACGCCAATTGGGCGAGATCGAGATGTTCGGTATATTCGAGTCCCTGCTGCAGGCGTTCCACCGCGTGAACGATGTGAGAACGATTCGGTCCAAAAAAAATGAAGGGTTCGGCGTCACGGGGATTCAGATCGATTGCATCGGTGTCCCGGTAGTCGCCGCCGTATTCTTCCAGTACTGCATGGAAGTTGGTACCTCCGAAACCGAAGGCGCTTACGCCACAGCGTCGCGGATGTCCGTCAGGGTGAGCGAACCAAGGCCGGGTTTCGGTATTGATATAAAAGGGACTGTTTGTGAAATCCACGCGCGAATTGGGCGTTTCGACACCCAAAGTCGGTGGCAGAACGCGATGTTTCAGCGCCAAGGACGCCTTGATCAGCCCGGCAAGACCGGCGCTGACCTTGGTGTGGCCAATCATCGATTTCACCGAGCCGATGGCGCAGGACTGGGGCGCCGGATTGCATTCGCCGAAGGCAGTGTTGATGGATTCGATCTCCGACTTGTCGCCTACGGCGGTACCCGTGCCATGAGCCTCGATCAAACCGACCGTCGACGGATTCACCCCGGCGTCCTCGTAGGCGCGGCACAATGCACGCACCTGGCCTTGCGGATGAGGCGCGGTAAGGCTGCGATTGCGTCCATCGCTGGAAGCGCCGATCCCCTTGATGACGGAGTAGATTCGATCGCCGTCCCGTTCGGCGTCGCTCAGGCGCTTGAGCACCAGTGCCGCGACGCCCTCGCCGATAGCGATGCCGTCCGCACTGTCGTCGAACGGCCGGCATCGCCCGCGGGGCGAAAGGGCATGAGTTTGGGCGAACGCCATGAAAGCCACGGCATTATTGGTGCCGTCGATGGAACCCACCAGGGCCACGTCGGCGTCGCCATTTCGCAATTGCTTGATTGCCACGTCCAGCGCTGCGAGCGACGAGGCGCAGGCGGCGTCGACCGCGAAGTTGGTTCCTCCGAGATCCAAGCGGTTAGCTACCCGGCCGGCCACTACATTGCCGAGGAAGCCGGGGAACGAATCCTCGGTCCAGTTGGGAAGCTCGCGCTCGTAAAGAGTTTGCATGATGTGCTTCCGGGTCGCCTCGGGCAGCCCCGGAACCTTGGGCAGATAATGGGCCAGCAAGGTGCGGAAGATATAAATCGTGCCGAGGTCGTTCATTCCCCCGGAAGCGAATATGGCCGAGGTCCGCTCCTTGGGGAACGGGCGGCGGTCGAGCCCGGCGTCTTCCAGGGCGCGCTTCGCCACGTACAGAGCCAGGAGCTGCATCGGTTCGATGGAGCGCAGAGCGGCCGGGGGAATACCGAACACCGTGGGGTCGAATTGGACGTCGTCGAGGAAACCGCCCCATTTCGAGTAGCTCTTGTCCGGCGTTCCGCGCTTGGGGTCGAAGAAATCGGCCGGACGCCAGCGGTCGTCGCTGACCTCCCGGATGGTGTCCACCCGCCGGAGGATGTTCTGCCAGTACTGGCGCACGTCGCCCGCCTTGGGCAGCAGGCAGGCCATACCGATGATGGCGATATCATCCCGGTTCTGTCGCCGCGTCCAGCGTTTCGCCTCGGGCTCGTGCGCTGCGCCGGCAAGCAGTTCCTGGCTGCCCGTGGCGACCGCAGTGTGAAGCTCGGCGATCGTAAGGGTATTGTTCCTCAGCCGCGCGACTTCGCCCAGCATGTACATGCCCTCGCGCCGTTGCGTCTGGACATTTACCTTGACATACCGGTCGTCCGGGGCTGTTGCCGCGGACTGGCTCTTATGAGCGATACCCTTGGATGCGATGCGCAGTCGGCCGATGTTGAGCAGTTCGAGCACCTTCAGCGTGCGCTCTTCGGATTCCAAAGCCATTTGCAGTTCGCGCCGCGTCCGGTTGAACTCGTCGCAGAATTCCGTCTTGGCGCAACGGGTATAGATTCCGACGCCGGATTGGAGCAAGGCGGTTTCTCGGCAGGCGATCGCCTGGGCCTGAAACTCGTTCACGATTGCGCCGGTGTGGACGATTTCTTCGGTGAAGAGGTATGCCGTGCCCATGACGACCCCGATACTCATGCCGCGGGCGACGAGCGGCGCCGCCAGGACCGAAAGCATCGCAGCCGAAAGCTCGTCGTGGATTCCGCCGGCGAACAGCACCTGAACCGACTCGGGATCCTCCAGCTCTGCCGCAGTCAGGACTTCGATGGCCGATTCCCAGAGGATGAAGCTGGTGCGCGGACCGGTGTGTCCGCCGCATTCGCTGCCCTCGAAAATAAATTTGCGGGCGCCTTCCTTGATGAAGCTGTTAAGCAGCCCCGGCGAAGGTACGTGCAGATAGGTCATTATCGAGAGCGCTTCCAGTTCGCGCGCCTGACTCGGCCTTCCGCCGGCGACGATGGCGAAGGGGGGCTTGATTTCGCGGATGACATCGAGCTGTTCCTGACGCAGTTCCAGCGGCATGAAGCCGAGCAGCCCCACACCCCAGGGGAGATCGCCCATGAGTTTACGGGTGCTGCTCAACAATGTTTGGATTTGCGGTTTGCGCATGACGGACAGGGCGAGAAACGGAAGCCCTCCGGCGTCCGCCACCGCCTTCGCGAACTGGGCGGTATCGCTGACCCGCGTCATCGGACCCTGAACGATAGGAAACCGGGTGCCGTGTTTGCGCGCCAGAGGCGAGTCGGCGGACAAGGCCTGGTGCGAGCGCGCTTGCTCGATCAGCGAATCCATGCTTTCTTTCACAGCGGTGAGGATGCGGCCTACGGTGCCGTAGCGCTTGGCCAAAGGAGCTGCGAACGCGATATCCTGCCCGAGAGGCAGCAACGCGTCTTCGGTTTCTCCGAGGCGCTGTACCAGCTGGTCCCGCCAGGGTTCACCGCGAACCACCCGTTGCTCCAATTCCTGGAGCTTATCGCGGCCGGAGCGTGCGAACAGCCGAAACGGGGCTTCTTCCGGTGCGAGCAGAATCGTTTCGCTGCCGTCCAACTGGCTCCACATGCCGCGCAGATTTGAATGAGCGAGCGGGCTTTCGTCGGTCAGCCACAGTTGTTCGCACAATACGACGCCGTTCGCGCCGGCGAGCGCCGCCGCTGCAGCGCTGCGCAGCCCGATTCCGCCTTGAATCCAGTAGGGAATGTTCAGCCGTCCCTTGAGCTCCTGCAGCAGAATGAAAGTCGAGTGGCGACTAACCGATCCGCCCGCTTCATGGCCTTTGACGATCAGTCCGTCGCAGCCGGCGGCGATGGCGGCCTGGGCCGACGGGAAATCATGGACTTCGACGAAAACTCGGCGGGCGATGGATTTGACTCGCTTCCGCAGAGCAGTCAGTTCGGCCGGTGTCGAACCGGCGAGGACAAGGATGGGAACTTGGTATGGTAGGAGTTCGGAAAGTCGGTTGAGGTCTCGGGCTGCCAATCCGAGTACGTCCCAGCGGACCCCCCACTGCGCCGATTGGCTGGCGGCGGACGCCAGGCTGTCAAGCGCCGACGACAATGCATCTGGCATCTCCCGGTAGCCTAGATCCAAGATCCCGATTCCGTGGGCTCTTACGGCCGCGATGGCAATCTGCGGATCAAGACAGTGTGCCGGCGTGATAGCAATAAGCGTTTCCATCCGTTCACCTCCTATGTGATGGATACTTTCCCTAGCTGGAATTCAGATCCTGTAGCTTAGGCGAGCAGGATTTTCCTGAACCCCAGGCATTGCACGCAAAGATAACTTAGAAGAAGCGAGCTAAATCAGTTGCGTGAATTTATGTAAAAACAAGGGGCTAAAAGCCCAATTGTTTCTCAATCCAGTCATTGCGAGCTGATCATACCCAAATTCTCAAAAAAGCAAAAGTACATTTTGCCGTTGACAAGTGCGCCTTAAATTTGTGATTGTGGACTCCGCTAGAAACGGAGCGCGATTATGGACAATCGAATCTCGATTGAGAAACTCATGGAATATGTCGTTCCTGTGACCGAGTCCGGGTGCTGGATATGGATTGGGTCAATGCAGGAGGACAGTAGGCGCATGAACGCAGAGTGGGAAAACGTGCATCCGGACGAGTACTTCTGGGAAGTCCATTTCGGACACATCCCGACTGGACAGTGCGTTTGCCACAAATGCAACGTTCAATGTTGCGTCAATCCTAGTCACCTGTGTCTCAAGGCCACGGAAGGGGTATCCGGCGAGACAGCTTAATCCATTCGATCCATCACCGACCCGGGCACCGCCCGGATCAGCGGCGGCTTGGCTTTATTCTACCTGGCGGCTTTTTGAATGAGCCCCCGTTCGTAATGCTGCTTGATATCGACGTTGTAGCTTCCGTTTTTCAGCATCGTCTTGACTCGATAGGGTTGCCCACAGGGATCCAGGTCGATTTTCGCCAGATCGACGATGCGATGGGGCTGCGGATTTTTTTCCGAATCGAGCAGCATGATGACTTTCGGTTTGAGTTTTTGCCGAGGGTTGACTTCGATAACGAGGGCTACTTCCTCGTTGCTCATTTCAACGAGGCTTCCGGCCGGGTAGATGCCAAGGCATTCGATGAATTTCGATGCTAGTTCGGCATCAAGATGTTTTCCGCTCTCTTTGTAGAGAATCGCGATCGCCTCCATGTGAGTACGCCCCGATTGATACACGCGATCGCTGGTGACGGCGTCGTAGGTATCGGCAACGGCGACTATCCGGGTAAAAGAGGGGATTTCGGCATCGGTGAGGCCGGTGGGATAACCGGTTCCGTCGAGGTTTTCGTGATGCTGGTAAGCGACCTCGATGGCACCGGGATAGATGCCGTGGGAGGACATGAGTATTTCTCGGCCGTGCACGGTATGCGCCTTTACCAGAGTCATTTCTTCATCGGAGAGCCGCCCCGGTTTGTTGAGGACCTCCAGGGGGACTCTCATCTTGCCCATGTCGTGCATGAGCCCGGACAAGCCGAGATTCCGTAGCTCGTCGACGGACATGCCCAAGTGGCGGCCGAGCACGATCGAGAAGATACAGACGTTCATGGAGTGTTGGGACGTGTACTCGTCCCGATTCTTGAGCTGGGTCAACAGCAGCATGGCGTCGGGATTCTTGTAGACGCTGTCCACGCATTCGGAAACGGCCTCTTTTGCAAGCTGAATATCGAGGCCGCGACCGAAGCGGATTTCGTCCATGAATGTCTTGACCAGCTTGCTTGTCTGCTTATGCGTGTTTTCGGCGTTGTCGATCTCTTGTTCGACGGATAGGTGCTTTTCGGGCGGGGCGGCGGTCCACGATATGGACGAGGATTTGGCGGGCTGCTGCGTGTGCTCCGTTTCCGGATATTTTGTTTGGTAGGAATCGATGTAGACGTAATCGCAGACCTTCCGAACGGCTTCGATGTCCGCTTGTGTCGCGAGCATGAATCCTTGAAACAGAAACGGTGAATCCAGCCAAGGACGATCGAGTTCGCATACATACATCCCGATCTTCAGATCGCCGACGGGCACCTTGACCTTACCCAGGGTGGTTATTCCGTGAGAATCAAAAGACTTGTCCATAGGAGGCATTCCAAAAACAATCCGAAAGGCACGATTATTAATCAGGCCCGTAAATACCCTCCTGGTATTTCGGGCCGCCGCCCAGGCCGGTACACGCCCGGCCTGGGCTCACGCGGCTTGTCGCCGCGCCGGGGCATCCCTGCCCCGGATTAACCCGGCCTATATTTATAGGCCGGGTTAATAACAAGTATAGTTGGTGTGATTTTTGAGAATCGTGCTTAAGCCGGTTGGTGCCGATGTCGCTACTTGTTTTGGAGTATTGCGAATGATTTTGAATTTGTTTGGCCGGGCTTGCGGTTATTCAACAAAAAGGGCCTTGGGCTAGGCGTCCAAAGCCCTTTTTGTTTTTCCGACAAAACCAGATCAACGAAACGCTGAACAACTTTGATGTCGTTCATTCTCTTCGTCCGGACCGAGGAGAATCTTCGACAGGTCCATCACGAATGGAATCAGAGCTTACGGTTCGTCGAAGGGCCTGAAGAGCTTTCCGAACATGGCCCGACAGAATTGCGGCATATAGGACTCGGTGTAGCGCGCCGGGCTTTTTCGGCGCTATGGGCTCAGTTTTACCGTTCGCCCGTTAGCCGCGGACTCCAAAGCGGCGACGATGATCCGGCAATTGTCCTTTGCGTCGTCCAGCGAAAGCTGGGGCGCTTTTCCGGTCAGCGCGCATTCGCTGAAATGCTCGATTTCCAGTGTGAAATGGTTGGCCGCGGGCAGACGTTCTTCACACTGCCGCCCGTCTTCGGTCCACCACGAAAGCACCGGGATATCGCCCGGAAGCTGCCAGACGGTATGGCATTTCAAGCCGCCCTTGGTGCCTATGATTTCGTATTCCGAGCGCCGCGCCCGTTCGAAGCTGAAATCGAAATGGGCATGTTTGCCGTCTCCGAAATCGATGATGCCGCTGGTCGTGATATCCGCGCCGCTCTCGACGTATTTCGCGATGGCGGTGACGGCGAGGGGCGGCTCGCCGAAAAACATGCGGGCCGAATGGATCGCATAGCAACCGATGTCCCACATGGCGCCGCCGCCGCGCTCGACACTTTCCGCGAGGCGATACAAGCGTGCCGGCCGCATCATGAACGAGTAGGTGGCGCGGACGGAGCGTATGTCGCCGACGAGGCCGGAGCGGATTAGCTCCCGCACGCGCGCATGCTGCGGGTGGAAGCGGTACATGAAGCCTTCCATCACGGTCACCTTGTGCTGGCGTGCCGCGGCTTCGATTGCTTCGATATCGGCGACGGTCAGCGCCATCGGTTTCTCGCACAGTACGTGTTTGCCGTGCTGTATGGCGCGCAACGCCCATTCGGCGTGTTCGTGGTTGGCGAGAGGCAGGTAAACGGCTTCCACTTGGGCATCGTCGAGCAGCGCGTCGAGCTTGTCATAAGTCCGGACTCCCTGTTGTTGTGGCGCGTATTTCGCCAGTGTCTCGGCGGCCGCTCCGGGACGGCGGCTGGCAATGGCGACCAGTTCGGCATTCGAGGCATCGACGATGGCGGGCATCAGGCGTTCGTTAACGCGCGCGGCACCAAGTATGCCCCAACGGAGTTTTCGGTCAGTCATGATTCATCCTTTTTGCGAATTAACGTGCACATCATAGTGTCGCAGGAATCGGTGATCGTCTCCACCGCAAGGGCTTTGACAGCATCGACCGATCCGCCCCGTCCGCCCGACTCTCGCACTTGACACCGGTTCAGCGCGAGCGCATGGTTGCTGAATGGAGAGCACATGGGGAGTGCTTTGAATTTCTTTACTAACGTTGCGCTTTTGTCTTGGCCGACAAGTCAAAAGAGCAATGCATTGGGTTTTAACACCCCGCAAGGAGCTCATCATGTCACTAAGATCTTTGATTTCCACCGGCACCAAACTCTGGCTCGATTCCATCGATCCCGAACTGGTCGAAAGAGACCGCGCTCTCGGGGCCACCGGCGCGACCTCCAATCCCATCATCATCGCCGACATCCTCAACACGGGCCGCTTCGACGATCATATGCGCGCGTTGCTCGATGAAGGCATGGACAATTCGGCCATCGCCTGGGAGATGACCGATTACCTGGTGCGCAACGCTCAGGAGGTGTTCTTGCCCGTTTGGGAAGAAACCCGCGGCAACGACGGTTACGTCAGTTTCGAGCTCGATCCGCTCCTCGAAGACCGCGAGCTGAATCTGCCTCACGCCAAACGCGTCAAGGAGTACATCGAGCTCGGCAAGCATTGGGGCAGCGGGCACGTCAACCGCCTGATCAAGGTTCCCGCGACCCCGGCCGGGCTGGATTCGCTGGAGGAATTGGCCGCTGCCGGAATCAATCTCAACGTCACCCTCATTTTCTCCGAGCGCCAGTACAAGATCGCCCGTGAGGCCGTTTGGCGCGGTGCGCAGCGGCGCCCGAGCCTCGCTCATTTCAAGAGTGTGTACAGCATCTTCGTCTCGCGTGTGGACGTATACACGGAAAAGCAGATTCCGGAGCTCAGTCCCGACGCCCAGGGACAGGTCGGCATCGTTAACGTCAAGCGTCTCTGGCAGCTTAATCAGTCCTTCTGGAAGGACAGGAATCTGCCACTCCAGCAGGAAATCGTCTTCGCCAGCACCGGCACCAAGAAACCCGGCGATCCGCCCGACAAATACGTGGAAGCCTTGGCCGGCAGCGACATCCAGACCAATCCGCCCGCCACCAACGACGCTGTCGAGGGGCTCAACAAGCAATACACGCGCAAGGTCGATCAACTGCCGACCCAAGCCGTCCTAGACGAGATCGACGCCAAGGTGGACGTGGCGAAGATGGAGCAGGTCCTGATGGATGAAGGGACGGCAAAGTTCGCCGATCCGCACAAGGCGCTGTTGAAACTCATCGCGGAAAAGCACGAGGCCCTTGCGTCGACGTGATTTAGTTCGCCTATCCGTTCTAACTGCAACCACCTAAGGAGATGCCATGACCATCAAAGTTGGAGATCGCCTGCCCGAGGGCAAGCTGTACGAGTCTACCGAGTTCGACCCGGCTATTGGCTGTCCGATGAAGCCGCAACCGTTGAATGTCGGCGATCTCGTCAAGGGTAAAAAAATCGTGATTTTCGGCCTTCCGGGCGCGTATACGCCGACCTGCTCCGCGCAACATCTGCCCGGTTACGTCACGAATTTCGACAAGCTGAAAGCCAAGGATGTCGACGAAATCTGGTGCATGGCCGTCAACGATGCTTTCGTGATGGCTTCATGGGGCCGGGATCAGAAGGCCGGCGGCAAGGTGCGCATGATGGCCGACGGCAGCGCCGAATACACCCGGAAACTCGGACTCGAACTCGATTTGACCGAAAAAGGCATGGGTGTACGCTGCCAGCGCTTCGCGATGGTCGTCGACGATGGCGTCGTGAAGCATCTGGCCGTCGAGGCGCCTGGCAAATTCGAAGTCTCGAGCGCCGAGGCGATGCTCGCCCACTTATAAGAACGCCTTACTGTCTCCGGAGCCGCGGAAATCGTCACGCTGCGGCTCTTTCGCCGTCTGATGTAGAATGGCCGGCCTGTTTTCTTAACGGCACGGAACAATGCAATCAACCGATCCTTCGCTTACCGACATCCTTGGTGCCGCCGTCACGATCGCCCGTGGCGCAGGGGCCATTCTTCGAGAGGGATTCGAAACCCGTCGCGGCACTGCGGTGCAGTTCAAGACCAGCGATATCGACCCGGTCACCGAATACGACATCCGCAGCGAACAGTTCATCGTCGGCGAACTGCGCAAGCTTTTCCCTTCTCACCAAATTGTCGGCGAAGAGGGCGGAGCTTATCGCGCCGAGGAATCTCGCCCGCCTGCGCGGAATTACCTCTGGCACATCGATCCGCTCGACGGTACCGTGAACTTCGCGCACGGGTTTCCGATGTTCTGCGTATCGATGGGTTTGCTGATCGACGGCGTGCCTTCGCTCGGCGTGGTGTATAACCCCGCCACAGACGAGACATTCGCCGCCGCGCTCGGTTTGGGTGCCACGCGCAACGACCGGCCGATTCACGTGTCCGCGACGCTGGTGCTGAATCGTGCTCTGGTGATTACCGGTTTCTCTTACGATACCCATACCAGCGACAGCAATATGAAGAATTTCCTCGGCTTTCAGCGCAGCGCGCAAGCCACGCGGCGTATTGGTTCGGCCGCGCTCAACCTGTGCTATACGGCCACGGGACAGTTGGACGGACATTGGGAGATGAAGGTCAAGCCGCACGACATTGCGGCCGGCATCGTGCTGGTGCGCGAGGCGGGCGGTACCGTTACCGATTTCGACGGCGGCGACGAGATCTTGAGTACCGGCCGCATCGTTTCCAGCAACGGTCTGATTCATCGCGAGATGCTGGACGTCTTGAAAGCCGCCGACGATCGCGGTTGATGGAGGAGCTTCTCCCGCGGTTATACTTTTTCGCCCGCTGTCCCGGTGAAGGACGCGGGTGTCCGCCTACCTTAAATCAATAAGGAGTCATCATGAAAATCGGCATCGCTTCTGATCACGCGGGATTCGCCTACAAGGAAGAACTGCGTACTTGGCTAAGTTCTCTTGGCCATGAGGTCGTCGACTACGGCTGTTTCAGCGACGAACGAACCGATTATCCCACGTGGATTCGCCCGTGCGCCGTGGCTGTCGCCAACGGCGAAGTCGAGCGTGGCATCGTGCTGGGCGGCAGCGGGAACGGCGAGGCCATCGTTGCCAACCGAGTCAAGGGCTGCCGCTGCGGCTATTGCTTCAACGAGGAAACCGCCTATCTCACCCGGTTGCACAACGATGCCAACTGTATCGCCATGGGCCAGCGGATCATCAGTCTCGAAATGGCAAAGAAGATCGTTGAAACCTTCCTGTCCACCGAATTCGAAGGCGGCCGGCACGTGCCGAGGATCAAGGCGATCGATGAGTGATTCGGGATGCGGCGATGTCCCCGATAAGATGCCGCTAACCGAGAGCCGTAGGATGGGCAAAGGCCAACAGGCCGTGCCCATCTTTTCAGATGTTGGCAAAGGATTGCCGACCTCCGACTTTTTTCCGTCCCATTCGGTGGGTTACGGTGCGCGTCTAGCCATGCGGCCAAATCCGGTTTCTCGCTGGCGCACCTAACCCACCCTACCATCTGCGACAGCTCAGGGCGTAGGATGTGCTGAGGGACGAAGCGCCCTTCGACTAGGCTCAGGACAAGCATCAATCGCGAACCATGCCGGACCATCCCTGTCCGGCACCGTCCGGGCGATGCTGCCGCGCAAACCGGCCTTGCCACGCTACGCTTCGTTCAGCACGTCCTATGATCTGTTCGTAGGTCGGCAATCCTTTGCCGACAACGCCGCTAAAGCCACTGTCTGCGATTGGAAGGTCGCGACTAAAATGATTCTTCCGAACGGGCCAATCAGTCCTTTGTAATTACGGCTTGAGTGCCGAGGCTTCGCGAGCCAAGCGCGTGATTTCAGCCCAATTGCCGCTGGCGACCAAGTCTTTGGGGGTGAGCCAGGAGCCGCCCACGGCGACGACATTGGGAAGCTTGAAGAAATCCGGCGCGTTCTGCACGTTGATCCCGCCGGTCGGACAGAAACGCACGTTCGGAAACGGACCTCTGAACGAGTCGAGCATCTTGATGCCGCCCGCAGCCACGGCCGGGAAAAATTTCATGACGTCGAGGCCGGCTTCCAAGACTTGCATCACTTCGGACATGGTGGCAACGCCCGGGAAAAACGGCAGCTTGCTGTCTACGATCGCCTTCAGCAGGGTGGGCGTCGTGCCCGGCGAAACGCCGAATTGCGCACCGGCGGAAATCGCGGCATCGAGCTGAGCCGGCGTGGCGATGGTGCCGACGCCGACGATCGCGTCCGGGATTTCTTGCTTGATCACCCGTACGGCGTCCAGGCCGGCGGCGGTACGCAAGGTGATTTCTAATACGCGAATGCCGCCTTCCACCAAGGCGCGGGACAGCGGTACCGCGTCTTCCACGCGGTCCACCACCATCACGGGCATGACACTGGTCGCGGCAATGATCTGGTCAAGGTTCATAACAGGAATCTCTTCGTCGGTTGCAAAAAAGGAGAGCCGTGTCAGTCGTCGAACTGGAAAGTGGCGCCGCCGCGTTCCGCGGTGTCGGCCAGTTGGCGCAAGCCGGTGAACAGCTCCCGTCCGCAGCCGAACTGGTTGCGCGACAGGTCGGCCGTGGCGAGCTCGCGGCTGTTCCATTCGGCGGCCGGGACCTCGGCCTCCAGGCGGCCTTCCACCGCATCGAGCACCAGCATGTCGCCATCGCGCACCTTGGCGAGCGGGCCGCCCATCACGCACTCGGGCGAAATGTGAATCGCGGCTGGAACTTTTCCTGAGGCGCCGGACATGCGGCCGTCCGTAACCAGGGCCACCTTGAATCCGCGCTCCTGGAGGACCGCGAGCGAGGGGGTGAGCTGATGCAGTTCCGGCATGCCGTTAGCGCGCGGCCCCTGGAAACGGACTACGGCGATGAAGTCCCGTTCCAGTTCGCCGCGTTTGAAGGCGGCAATCAAGTCTTCCTGGTCGTCGAATACGATGGCGGGGGCGCGCACCACCCGGTTTTCGGGTGCGACAGCCGAGACCTTAATCACCCCGCGGCCGAGATTGCCGGTAACCAGGCGCAATCCGCCGTCCGAGCTGAACGGTTCGCCGGCCGGTGCCAGTACCGCGGTATCGAGGCTCTTCTCGCTGGCGGGGCGAAAGGCCAGTTGACCATTGTCGAGCCAGGGTTCTTCCGCCCAGCGGCGCAGACCCAGCCCCAGGACGGTCTGGACGTCTTCATGCAGAAGCCCTGCATCCAGCAGTTCGCGAATCAAAAAGCCCATACCGCCGGCGGCGTGGAAATGGTTGACATCCGCTTTGCCGTTGGGATAGACGCGGGCCAGCAGCGGAACGACCGCCGACAGATCGTTGAAGTCGTCCCAGTTGATTTCTATCCCGGCGGCTCGCGCGATGGCGATCAGGTGAATCGTGTGGTTGGTCGAGCCGCCCGTCGCCAGCAGGCCGACGATTCCGTTGACCACGGCGCGTTCGTCCACGACGTCGCACAGGCTCGGGGAGGATTTGTCCTGGGCGAGTCGTACTGCTTGCCGTGTGGCGGCGCGGGTCAATGCTTCGCGAAGTTCGGTGCCCGGGCTCACGAAGGCCGACCCGGGCAATTGCAGGCCCATGATTTCCATCAGCATCTGGTTGCTGTTGGCGGTGCCGTAGAACGTGCAGGTTCCGGCGCTGTGATAGGACGCCATCTCGGATTCGAGCAGGGCTTCTCGGCCGACCTTGCCTTCGGCGAACAGCTGTCTGACTTTGGCTTTCTCGGCGTTCGACACCCCCGAGGCCATTGGACCGGCGGGCACGAAAATGGCGGGCAGATGCCCGAAACGCAGCGCTCCGATCAAAAGGCCCGGAACGATCTTGTCGCAGACGCCGAGGAACAGATTGGCATCGAACACGCGGTGGGCAAGCGCCACGGCCGTAGACATCGCGATCACGTCGCGCGAGAACAAGGAGAGTTCCATGCCGCTTTGGCCCTGAGTCACGCCGTCGCACATCGCCGGGACGCCGCCGGCAACCTGCGCGGTCGCCCCCGCTGCCCGCGCCTCGGCTTTAATCACCGCCGGGTATTGTTCGTACGGTTGATGCGCCGAGAGCATGTCGTTATACGCCGTCACGATGCCGATGTTCGGGACTGTGGCGGCTTTCAACACCAGTTTGTCATTGGTCGGCATCGCGGCGTAGGCATGCGCCACGTTGGTGCAGGCGATGCGATTGCGCTCGACGCCTTTCTGACGGGCGCGTTTCATGCGCTCCAGATAGGCCTGACGCTTGGTTTGGCTGCGGGCGCGAATGCGCTCGGTGACGGCGAGCAATGTGGGATGTAGGGACATATGTTTCCGGCTGAAGTGGCGTCTTGTTCGGGTTGCGTCGGCGATGGGCAAGAGCATGCCCTGCAACGGGGCGCAGGCGCCACATTTAATCCAAGCCGCAAAAGCGTGTCAAGAAACGCGGCCGTTCGGCCCAGGGGCGGCTGGACAGTGGGAGGGGCGGCGAGTAGTATTGCAAGGTTTTTTCATCCGGGTTTTCCGGGTCTGCCTTTATACAACATGAGCTCGGCCGAGCCATAATCGGCACGATCTTTAACAAGAGGTTTCTGCGGTGAGTCAGCTCCCATTTCCCCAATCGTTCAACCTGGTTTTTTTTGGCGGTGCCGGTGATCTGGTCACGCGCAAATTATTGCCGGCGATGTACCAGTGCCATAAGACCGGCCGGCTGGTGGAGTCGGGCCGCATCCTCTGTCTCGATCTGCTGGACCTGACGCAAGAGGCTTTCCTCGCCATGGTGGATGACAAGGTCAGGCAATTCGTGCCCAAGGCCGACTGGGACGATGCGGTGTGGGCGACGTTTCTCTCGCGCCTGACCTACCTGAAACTCGATGCCACCCAGCAGGAGCAATACGTGGCATTGAAAACCTTGCTGAAGCAGTCCCCTGCCGAGGTAACCGTATTCTATCTGTCCACCGCACCGTTCCTGTTTGCGACGATTTGCAGCAATCTCACCCGGCAAGGGCTTAATGGTCCGAATAGCCGCGTCGTGCTGGAGAAGCCGCTGGGGCACGATCTGGCATCGAGCAATGCGATCACCGCGGATGTGGATCGGTTCTTCTACGAAAAACAAGTCTATCGAATCGATCATTACCTGGGTAAGGAGTCGGTACAGAACCTGATGGCGCTGCGCTTCGGCAACTCGTTGTTCGAACCGCTGTGGCGCCGAATGTGGATCAGCAACGTTCAGATCACGATTGCCGAAGATGTCGGAATCGGCAGCCGCGGAGGGTTCTACGACAAAACCGGCGCATTGCGTGACATGGTGCAAAACCATTTGCTGCAACTGTTGTGTTTTGTCGCCATGGAGCCGCCGGCCAGCCTCGATTCCGACGCGATCCGCAACGAAAAGCTCAAGGTGCTCGAGTGTCTGGTGCCGTTCACTCGGGAAGATGTTTTGACCAAGACCGTACGCGGGCAATACCGCGCTGGCGTTTCGGGCGGCCGTCAGGTGAAGGGATAT
Organism: Methylocaldum sp. RMAD-M; assembly: GCF_017832375.1. Lineage (NCBI taxonomy): Bacteria > Pseudomonadati > Pseudomonadota > Gammaproteobacteria > Methylococcales > Methylococcaceae > Methylocaldum > Methylocaldum sp. RMAD-M. The sequence goes on from NZ_JAFIBZ010000001.1 coordinate 35,574, forward strand.
TTGGAAGAGGACAATATCCCGGCCGGCAGCAAGACGGAAACCTTCGTGGCCATCAAGGCGGAGATCGCCAATTGGCGTTGGGCCGGAGTGCCGTTTTATCTGTTCACCGGTAAACGCTTGCCGACTCGGTTGGCTGAAATCGTTGTCCATTTCCATGATGTGCCGCATCATATCTTTCCTCTGCCGAGCAGCGGTTCGCGCGCGCCGTCCAAGCTGGTCATCCGCCTGCAGCCGGACGAATACATTCGTTTGTACCTCAACGCCAAGGCACCGGGCGATTCGATGGAGCTTCAGCCGGTGTCGCTCGATCTCGACTTCTCGGGAAAATTCAAGGGCCGCCGGGCCGAGGCATACGAACGCCTGCTGCTCGATACCATCCGTGGCAACCAGGCGCTGTTCGTGCGCCAGGACGAGCTGGAGCTGGCCTGGCGCTGGGTCGAGCCGATTCTGAACACGTGGGCCGCCGATCCGAGCGGTCCGAAACCTTATGCGGCAGGAACCTGGGGGCCGTCCGCATCTTCCGAGCTGCTGTCGCGCGACGGTTTTGGCTGGCATGACGAGGGTTAAGACATGGTAGACATTCGATGGTTTGACGATAACGCAAGCCTCGCACCGGCACTCGCCGCCGCGGTGGCTGCCGACTTGCGCGCGGTGTTGCAGACCGAGCCTCGGGCCGCGTTGGCCGTATCGGGCGGCCGGTCGCCGGTGCCCGTGTTCGAAGCTTTGCGCGACGAAGACTTGGACTGGGCACGCGTGGTCGTCACGCTAGTGGACGAGCGATGGGTGCCTGAAACCGATCCGGCCAGCAATGCCGCCCTGGTCAAGACTCATCTGCTGCAAGGTCGCGCGGCGGCGGCTCGTTTCGTGCCGCTCTATACCGGCAATGCGTCCGCCGAAGACGCCGAGGCGATCTTGGCGGCCACTTTCGAAAGCCTGCCCCTGCCATTCGCGGCGCTGATTCTCGGCATGGGAGACGACGGTCACACCGCCTCGCTATTCCCAGCCAGTCCCAATTTAGACGCCGGTTTGGCTCTGGGAGGTTCGGTCGCGGATACGCCGCCCTGTCTCGCTCAAGTGGGCGCAGTCGCGCCAACCGAACGCATGAGTATGACCTTGCCTTGGATTTTGCACGCCCGACGAGTCTATCTACAGTTCGGCGGCGCCAATAAGGCGGAGGTGTTCACTGCCGCGCTGGCTGAGCCGAACCGTCAATACCCCGTGAGCTTCGTGCTCACGCAAACGCAGACGCCCGTGGTGGTGTTCGCTGCAAGAAGCTGAGTCAAAAAACTACGGCGCATCGGCCGATCGTGCGGCGCGTCGTCTTTTAACGTGCACGAAGGTCATTGAAGGCTCGTTTCTACGGGGGATTCAAGCCCGAGGACGGAAAGGTCGACATATCTCTGAGGGGCGGATTAAAGCTCGAGGACGGAAATTCTCTCAGCGGCGGATTGAAACCGCTCGGCTGCGAGATCACGGTTACGGGCGATTCGGTCACGATTCTGACGACGGTGCCGGATTCTCCGCCGATCTGCAAGGGCACTCGGGCGACGGAATCGGGCGTTCCGGTCAGCGACAATAAGATCAAATCACCCGAGCTTACCTGTGCCTGCCCCCGGATTTCTCCTTCCGGAAATGCGGCCGAGCTGACATTCACGAAGATGTTGCCGTCTCTCATGGCCGCAGCCAAATCCGGAAGCGTGGCTATGTTTCTTCCGATCGTGGAAACGCAATCTACCCCTTGAATGATATTGGCTCCGGTTATGGTCGATTGTACTTGCAGTGTGCCGTCCCAGCTGCCCTGAATCGCATTCAGAAGCGGAACGATTGCGGGCCCGGGCGCGCCTACTGGACCGCAATGCAGCTGGATTCCGGTGACGTTTACCCCATTGGTGAGAGCCAAGATGAACGACATCACGGTTTCGTCCGGATTGAATTCGAAACCCGCTTGGCCCGACATCGAGGTGGTCACTGGTGCGGGTATTTCCTCGGAACCGCTGAGAACAGCGTCGAACCGAAGGGGCAAGGTGTTTCCGTTGCTTCCATGAGCCATGCCCGCGGCAATAATCGAACAGAGCAGTATCGGTACAGTGCGGCGGTTCACGTCTGATCTCCTTAGTCGTATCTATCCACCGGAAACATCGAGCGAACGCGAATCTCCCACGTTACCAGCGACGTCGATGACTTTTCCCGGCAATCCAAGTGCACTGTCGGTTTTCTCTAGGATAAGGCTTTAACCTGAGACAAATACTTTTCCGGAGATGTTCCGAGTGATGTCGGGGCGGGTCGCCCCAATCGAACGTTTGTAGTGTTGATCGTCGAAGGCCCGGAAGTGTAAACAGTCGTACCCGATGCGCTATAGTTGCTCCTTCGAATGTTTTCGCAGAATGGCCTTAAGAAGATGGAGACAAGGGCTGCCAGACGTGTCCGCTTATACGGGACGTTGCGGTTTCGCCGGACTCGTCAGGCCCGATACACGCTACCGGAGGGTTTAATGAAGAAATGCTTGTCCTTCGTTGTTCTGTGCTTTGTCGTCGCTTTCGGTTCCGCGAGTAAAGCCGAGGTATATAAGGTAACGGGTCCCGACGGAAAAGTGACGTACACCGATAGTCGTGCGGAAGGCGGCAACAGTGCCAAAGTCGAACTCGTCGAGATTGACTCTTACTCGGGCTCGCCCGAAGTTTCATCGGTTGAAGGCGCCGCGGTATCCCAGAAAGTGACGATTTTTACCACCGAATGGTGCGGCGTGTGCCGGAAGGCGAAATCGTATATGGCAAGCCACGGTATTGCCTACGATGAATTCGATATCGAGAAATCTCGGTCCGCCAAGACTCGATTCGATCAGCTCGGTGGCAGGGCCGTTCCGGTCATCCTGGTCGGAAATGAAAAAATGACCGGATTTTCCCCGACGAAGCTTGAGACCATGCTGAAGGACGCTGGCATTTGATTTTCGAATCCGCCGTAGTATCCGATCGTGTAGAGATGCCGCAGGGACATCTACCGGGGAGAAGGTCGGCGTTTACGGAATCCAAGAGTTCATTTGACTTATGCAAGGGATGAGAAGATATGCAGCCGGAGAAGCAGAGAGTTTCGATTGTTCGATGGGCCCGGCGGGCCATAGTCATTGCTGTCGCGTTGGTCGTATTGATCGTGGCCGCCTTGTTTATCGTGGGCAGAAAACCGCCTACCGAAGAGGTTATCCCGCCGGTTCCGCCGGCGCCTCAGGAGCCCGGTAGAGCACCGATTCCGGAGCCGCAAGTAGAGGTTCCGGCTGCGGTCGAAATTTCCATCGCGGGACAGGGTGGGCCTGGTTGCGAAGCCGAGAAGAATGCACACGAAGTGATCGTCAAGGAAATGGGCGGGAAGGATATTTTCGATGCTTACGAAAAAGGCGTGTTGCTGACCGACGAGGAAGGCGTGACGAATAAGTATTACTTGGATGTCGATGGCGTGCCGGAAGACAAGAAGTCCCAACTGCCGGTCCTGTTCGCAACGGGAAACCATCTGAAAGTGCGATATGTGATTTGCGGGAGCGGAGGACTTCGGTTTCTGACGTCCGTACAAGCGCAGCCGAACGGTTGATGGAAGAAGGCTTGTTTCAGTTTGCGCTAACGGCTTTTCTGACTTTGGCCGTGGTCGTTGATCCGCCCGGCGCGGCACCGATGTTTATCGCTTTGACCCGCGGACTGGGAAAAAGCGAGCGGCGCAAGACCTTGAGCCGCGCTTTGCTCATCGCTTTCGGCGTAACGGTTTTTTTTCTGCTGGCCGGCAAATATCTGCTCGCGCATCTCGGGGTTACCGTGCACGCGTTCGCGATCAGCGGAGGCATTCTCCTTTTCGTGACCGCAATGCCCATGCTGTTCGGGCAGCGTGCCGGCCTTCAGGCGCCTAAAGTCGAGGAAAAGCGCACGGCAGGCGAAGACATCGCGATTTTCCCGCTCGCAATACCCTTGCTTTCCGGGCCCGGCACCATTACCGCCGTTCTGCTGCTAGCCAATAGAGCCGGTACGGATACCCGTCGCATGAGCGTGCTTGCCGGCGTCATCGCCGCAATTTATCTGATCACGTGGTTGCTGTTGTACGTCAGCGAAATCGTTACGGGATACCTCGGCGAAAGCAAGGTGCATATCATTACCCGCGTCCTTGGCATCGTGCTTGCGGCGCTTGCGGCGCAATTCGTTCTCAACGGCATCGCGGGTTTTTACCATTCTTTGATCCATCCTTTAAATTAACTGCAATAAAACCATGAAAGTACTGATAGTCGGCGGCGGCGGGCGTGAGCACGCTTTAGCCTGGAAAGCAGCGCAGTCTCCCAAAGTGGAGACGGTTTTCGTCGCACCCGGCAATGCCGGAACGCTTGCCGAACCGAAAGTGGAGAATCGTCCGATTGCGGCCGAGGATATTCCGGGCTTGTTGGCATTCGCTAAGGAGCGGGCCATCGATCTTACGATCGTCGGTCCCGAAGCTCCGTTGGTGGCCGGCATCGTGGACGAATTCCGCGCGGCGGGGCTCAAGTGCTTCGGCCCCACTCGGCTTGCCGCGCAGCTTGAGGGCTCCAAGGCATTCTGTAAGGATTTTCTGGCTCGCCACGGTATTCCGACCGCCGAATACCAAACGTTTACGGCGGTCGACGAGGCGGTCGCCTATATCCGGCGAAAAGGTGCGCCGATCGTGATCAAGGCGGACGGATTGGCCGCCGGCAAGGGTGTGGTCATCGCTCAGTCGGAACACGAGGCGGTAGATGCCGTAACCGACATGTTGTCGGGCAATGCCTTCGGTTCTGCGGGCCATAGAGTCGTGGTCGAGGAATTCCTGAGGGGCGAGGAAGCCAGCTTCATTGTCATGGCCAACGGGCTGGACGTCCTGCCCATGGCGACGTCCCAGGATCACAAGGCGCGGGACGACGGAGACAAAGGCCCCAATACCGGCGGTATGGGCGCTTATTCGCCGGCCCCGGTGGTGACGCCGGAAATCCATGATCGCATCATGAAGGAAGTGATCGAGCCCACGCTGCGCGGAATGGCGGCGGACGGCATCCCTTACTCCGGCTTTCTTTATGCCGGGGTGATGATCACGCCGGACGGCACGCCCAAGGTGCTCGAGTTCAACTGCCGTTTCGGCGACCCCGAAACCCAGCCAATCATGATGCGGCTCAAGAGCAATCTGGTCGATCTGTGTCTTGGCGCAGTGGAAGGGCGCTTGAGCCGGGTTAGCGCCGAATGGGATGAGCGCGCGGCACTGGGTGTGGTATTGGCGGCGGGCGGATACCCCTTCGATTACGACAAAGGCGACGAAATCGAGGGCTTGCCGGAAAGGGAGGGGGCCGATACCAAAGTCTTTCATGCCGGTACGGCGCGGTCGGACGGCAAGATCGTTACGGCCGGGGGACGCGTGCTCTGTGTGTGCGCCTTGGGCGAATCCGTTCTGGAAGCTCAGCGGAAAGCGTATGAAAAGGTGCGAGAAATCCGCTGGGAAAACATGTATTACCGCACCGACATCGGCTACCGGGCTATAGGCCGCTGACCGGGTTGAAGATGGGCGATCAGCGCGGCGCGGTTTTTAGCGGCAGGTTCACGACCTGCGGATAACCGTCGAGTTCGAGCCCGATGCGCAGGATTTTGGCGCTTCGGGCTTCTTCTTTTCCGGGAAAAAACAGATAGCCGTAAGCCAGTTCCCCTGGTTGCAATCGCTGGTTGCGCAGCGATTTTCCGATCAAATCCCGGCGTATGCGGTCTTCCAGGTCTTGCGAGTCTTGTCCTCCGCCGACGATTGCTCCGACACCGGCGCCCGCGGCGGCGTGTTCGGGCAGATCGTTGCTGAGTCCGTCGCCAAACCCGCCGTACAAGATCATCCCGATAGCGAACGAGGTCAGCGCACCGGCACCGGCGCCCCATGCGGCGCCTCGCGCCGCATTGCCCATCAGGGTGCCGAACTGCATGGCACTCGCCACGCGGTTATGGGCTTGCTCGCCGGTCAGCAGCGGCCACGCCTGGGCATCCTGATCGATCAGAAACGTTTGCTGCGGGTTGACCCTGACGACGCTCGCGCTTTGATTATCGATGAGGAGACGTACCGGGAGTAGTCCGGCTTTGCGTATGTCGAATCCGAACGCTTGCTCTGCCTGTTCGGGATCAGCGTAAGCTTCTGCCGCCACGCGAGCACCCTCCACGTCCACGTGATCGCGGTTCGACGAGGGCAGCGGCACGGGAGGAATGCGGTTCTCATAGGTCATACAGGAAACCAGCAGGGCGCACATCAATAAAAGCGCGCGTCGGCCGGCCGGGAGGAAAATCGGTAGTGTCGGAGATTGTTTCATTTTCTGAGAGGCCGGATCGGAGCAATCCGCGCGCTGCGGGACGATGACTTCAATTATAATCCATCGTTTTGAAGCGCCTGCGAATCGACTCACTCAAGAGGGATATACGTTACTCATGTTTCAAGAGAACGAAATTTCCGAAAGGACTTTATCGCCCGCTCAACAGGATGTGCAACGGCTCTTCCAGTTTGTGGCGGCCCAGGTAATCGGACAGGATACTCTGATCGAGCGGATGCTGATCGCGCTGCTCGCGGATGGGCACATTCTCGTGGAAGGTGCGCCCGGCCTTGCCAAGACTCGGGCGATCAACGTGCTGAGCCGGGCCGTCGAGGGCGATTTTCACCGCATTCAATTTACCCCGGACTTGCTGCCGGCCGATCTGACCGGCACCGAGATCTATCGTCCTCAGGACGGTTCGTTCCATTTTCAGCCCGGACCGTTGTTCCATAATTTGGTGCTGGCCGACGAGATCAACCGTTCGCCGGCCAAGGTGCAGTCGTCCCTGCTCGAAGCGATGGCGGAACGCCAGATTACCGTCGGTCGCGTGACCTACAAGCTGCCGGATCTGTTCATGGTGATGGCGACACAAAATCCCATCGAACAGGAAGGAACGTATCCGCTGCCCGAGGCGCAGTTGGACCGTTTCATGCTGTATATCCGGATCGGTTATCCCGAAGCCCAGTACGAGCGCGCGATTCTGCGGCTGGTGCGGGAAGAATCCCGGCGCGGACGTGCCGCCTCGGAGGCGGAGTTCAAGTCCGTCAGCCAAGAGACCTTGTTTACGGCGCGGCAAGAAGTGCTCGATCTCTATATGGCCGATACCCTGGAGGAATATCTGCTGCAACTGGTGCTGAGTACCCGCAACCCCGGAGCTTACGGCAAGGAACTCGAACGCTGGCTGCAATACGGCGCGAGTCCCCGCGCCAGCATCGCCCTGGATCGCTGCGCCCGTGCCCGAGCCTGGCTGTACGGACGCGATTACGTGACGCCCGAGGACATTCAATCCATTGCTCCGGACGTGCTGCGCCATCGCTTGATCTTGAGCTATGAGGCGGAAGCGGAAGGCGTGTCGTCGGACCGCGTTGTCCAGGAGCTGCTTCGCCGGGTAGCCGTGCCTTAACCGAGCCGCTTGCGCCGATGTGCTAAAGTTCAATAAGCACATCAGACCCTTTTCGTCGGCGAAGCGGTGCGAAATCATCGGCGCTACTCGCTCGCCGGCGGCTTTAGAAAACGAGATTACAGAGATATAGCCCGATACATGCAGCCATTCCAAGCGGAATTTATCGAATACGCACTCCAATGCGGCGTCTTGCGCTTCGGTGATTTCACCCTGAAGTCCGGTCGGCACAGTCCGTATTTCTTCAATACCGGGCTCTTTGATACCGGAGCCCGTCTGGCAAAGCTCGGCGAGTTCTATGCTAAGACCATGTTGCACGAGGGCATCAAAGCCGATGTCTTGTACGGCCCGGCTTATAAAGGTATCCCCCTGGTTTGCGCCGCGGCCATGGCCCTGGCCCGGGAAACCGGGGAGGAAGTCCCGTTCGCCTTCAATCGCAAGGAGGCTAAGGATCACGGCGAGGGCGGTTCGCTCGTGGGAGCGCCGCTTACAGGTTCGGTGCTGATCGTCGACGACGTGATTACGGCTGGTACCTCGGTGAGGGAGTCGGTGGACATCATCCGGGCTGCCGGGGCGGCACCGAGCGGCGTTCTGATCACCCTGGATCGGCAGGAAAAGGGACGGGGCGAGCTTTCCGCGGTGCAGGAAGTCGCCAATCAGTTTCAGTTGCCGGTTTATTCCATCGTCACGCTGCGCAATATTCTCGAATTTCTTCAGAAGGCCAATCGTCGCACGGACGTTGAAGCGATTCGGGAATACCAGTCCCGATTCGGCGTGTTATGACACCTCTAACCGGTTTTCGCGTTGCCTGGATCACGTTTGCCGTCGCCGTTTATGGGGCGGGCAGCGATGCCGCGACTTACCGGTGGGTCGACGAAAAAGGCGCCGTGCATTACTCCGACCGGGTTCCGCCCGAGGAGGCCAAGCACCGCCGCTCCAAGCTCGATGCCCAAGGGCATGAGGTGGAAGTGCTCGAGGGGGTCAAGTCGCCGGAGCAAATCGAGGGCGAAAACCAGCTCAAACAGTTGCGTCTCGACCAGGAGCGGATTTTGGCCGGGCAGCGGGATCGGGATTTGGCGCTGCTCAGAACCTACCGCAGCGAGGAAGAGATCAACCTGGCCTTGCAAGGAAAATTGAACATGCTGGATTCCTTGATCAAGGTGACCGAAGCCAATAAACAGCGCCAACAGGCGTTATTGGACGGACAGGAAAAGCGCGCCGCAGATCTGGAGAAAAAAGGGCAGGCGATTCCAAAAAGTCTACGCGACACAATGGAAGCGGCACGACGACAGATCGCCGGTCACGAGGCGAAAATAAAGCGCATCGAAGCCGAAAAAGCCTCAATTTCGGATAGCTTTGCCAAGGACATCGCCCGCTTCAAAGCGATCAACGACCCGAAGCGCGGCTTGAGATGGCATCAAACCTGGATCGAGTCGCCGAATAGCGCGGATAAGTCCGATACCGGGAACATCATCGTCAGCGCTGTTTCCTGCTCAGCGGGAGCGATGTGCGACAAGGCGTGGAGCCTTGCGCGAGCTTACCTGCTCGAACATACCGATACACCGTTATCCATCGATAACGACAAAATCCTGCAAACGGCGGCTCCCCGTGACGAGCGGGAGTTCACTACAACCGTTACCCGCATCACCCGCAAAACCGAGAACGTCATTTTTCTCGACATACGGTGCCGGCCGTCGACAGTCGGCGAAACGCTTTGCGCAAGCCCCGAAGTTCGCCAGATCCGTGCCGGTTTCAAGCCTTACGTAGAGGCCGGTTTGGCCGGTCCTGGGTGAGTTTCGTGAGCGGGCACCTCGAAAAACTTCGAGGTGCTCGTACGGGGCAGTGATGCCCCGTCGTTTTCGGCCGCGTAAGCGGCTGAAAACGTAAGCCAAGCCGAAACCGCGTTTGGGCTTGGCGAAGAGAAAAACCGCCGGGAAGGCGGTTTTTCGAGGTTTCAAGCGCCGGTTCCGTTAGCGACGCATCAGGAGCGTGCCGATCCCCTGATCGGTGAAAAGCTCCAACAGCACGGCGTGGTCGATCCGTCCGTCGATGATGTGAACGCTGGCGACGCCGCCTTTGAGAGCGTCCGTGGCGCAGCGCACCTTCGGGATCATGCCGGAGGTAATGGTGCCGTCCGAGATCAAATCATCCACTTCGGACAGGGATAGCCCGGTCAATAGACTTCCTTCCTTGTCCAGAATGCCCTTGGTGTTGGTTAAAAGTATCAGCTTTTCGGCTTTCAAGACCTCCGCCATTTTGCCCGCCACCAAGTCGGCATTGATGTTGTAGGAAAAACCGTCGGCACCGACGCCGATCGGTGCGATGACCGGGATGAAATCGCCCTGTACCAGCATGTCCACCACGGACGGGTCGATGCTCTCGACCTCGCCGACATGGCCCAGATCGATGATCTCGGGTTCCTCGGTTTCCTCGGTTTCCGGAGAACGTTGCTTGACCACGATCTTGCGGGCACGCACTAAGTCGCCGTCCTTGCCGCTCAGTCCGACCGCCGAACCGCCATGCCGGTTGATCAAATTGACGATTTCCTTGTTGACCAGGCCGCCGAGCACCATTTCGACTACATCCATGGTTTCGGCATCGGTCACCCGCATGCCTTGCACGAATTCGCTGGTCTTGCCCAAACGTTGCAGCAGATTGCCGATTTGGGGGCCGCCGCCGTGGACGACGACCGGATTGATGCCGACGAGCTTCAGCAACACGATGTCCCGGGCGAAGCTGTTCTTGAGCCGTTCCTCGGTCATGGCATTGCCGCCGTACTTGACGACTACGGTCTTGCCTTTGAAGCGCCGGATGTAAGGCAGCGCTTCGATCAGGACGTGCGCGATGTGGGTTGCGGAGTTGATTTCGATGGACTCTTGCTTTTTCACGGATGACTCCAGGAGAGTGGGGCGGAAGCACGCTGTTCCGCCGGATGTCTGAATCCTATTGATGCCCCGTATGTCCGAAGCCCCCAGCGCCTCTTCGGCTGGTTTCGAAGTCATCGACCCGTTCGAATTCCACCTGCACTACCGGCACGAACACCATCTGCGCAACACGGTCGCCGATCTGGATTTCGAAGGATTCGGTTCCCCGGTTCCAGCAGGAGACGAAAACCTGGCCCTGGTAATCGGAATCGATCAGGCCGACCAAATTGCCGAGCACGATGCCGTGCTTGTGTCCGAGTCCCGAGCGCGGCAACAGTACGGCGGCGAGATTGGGGTCTTCGATGTGGATGGCGAGCCCCGTCGGAATCAGTTTGGATTCGCCCGGTTCGAGCCGTAGCGGTTCGTCGAGGCAGGCCCTAAGATCCAGCCCGGCCGCGCCGGAGGTGGCGTAATGGGGCAGGGGAATCTCGCTCCCGAGGCGCTTATCGAGAATCTTTAACTGAATTTTGCGCATGATAACGTTCGGCAATGAGTCGTATGAGTTGTTCGGCAATGGTTTTCTTCGGAGCTAGCGGCAAATAGGTATGACCGCCGTTCCAGCAAACGAAGAGCGCGTTGTCGTCGTTTTCGAATCCGCCTTTGTCACGCCCGACCCAGTTGGCGGCCACCATGTCCAGCGATTTGGCCGCCAGCTTGTGCCGGGCATAGTCTTCGAGTTTATCGGTCTCGGCGGCGAAGCCCACGGTGAACGGGCGTTTCGGCGAGGCGCTGACGGCGCTCAGTATGTCCTGGGTCTTGCGCAGTGTCAGAACCATCTCCGACTGGTTTTTCTTGATTTTTTGGTTCGCTGTGGTTTCCGGGGAATAGTCAGCCACCGCCGCGGCGCCGATATAGATATTGGCGGACGGGACCTTGTCCATGACGCAGCGGTACATGTCCGCGGCGCTCTCGACCCATGAGACCTCGTGTACGTTCGGGACCTTCAGGGCCGTGGGGCCGGTCACCAGACTGACCTTCGCGCCAGCCCGCCCGGCGGCCTCCGCAAGCGCGTAGCCCATCTTGCCCGAGCTTCGGTTGCTGATGTAACGCACCGGATCAATCGGTTCGCGGGTAGGGCCAGCGCTGATCAGGACCGACAGTCCGGCCAGAACCCCGCCTCCGAAGAAGCTTTCCAACTCCTCCAAAATCCGTTGCGGTTCTAAGAGCCGGCCCATGCCGACCTCGCCGCAGGCCTGATCGCCTTCCGCCGGCCCGAGTATTCGAACGCCCCGGTCGGACAGGCGGCGGACGTTCTCTTGGGTCGCCGGGTTGTCCCACATGGCCTGGTTCATGGCGGGGGCGAAGGCGATCGGGGCGCGGGTTGCCAGGCACACCGTCGACAAAAGATCGTCGCCGAGTCCGATCCGGAGCTTGGCAATGAAATCGGCCGTGGCCGGCGCGATCAGCACCAGATCCGCCCACCGGGCCAGGCTGATATGCCCCATGGCCGATTCCTCGCCGGTATCGAGCAACTCGGTATGCACCGGATTGCCAGAAAGCGCCTGAAACGTCAGCGGAGAGACGAAAGCCGTCGCTGCATGGGTCATGACGACCCGTACCGAGGCGCCGGCATTACGCAAAAGTCTGGTCAGTTCGGCAGCTTTGTAGGCGGCGATACCGCCCGTAACACCCAAAACGATGTTTTTACCGGTGAGATAGGTCAATGTTGGCTGGTTTCGATAAGAGGTTGAGCCGCCGCATTATGGCAAGTTTGCGTTACGGCTTCTATGCTTTGCTGCGATTCGGTTTGAAACACTTTATTGGACGGGGGGAGCTATGCCCATCACGGATTGGCCCGACGACGAAAGACCGCGGGAAAAGCTGCTTCAAAAAGGACCGCTGGCTTTGTCGGACGCGGAGCTGTTGGCGATTTTCCTGCGCACGGGGGTCAAAGGCAAAACCGCGGTGGATCTGTCTCGCGAACTGCTGACCGAGTTCGGCTCGCTGAGGGCATTGCTGGAAAGCGACTTCGAACGGTTCAGCCGCAGCCGCGGGCTCGGGACGGCCAAATATGCCTTGCTTCAGGCCGTGCTCGAAATGGCCCGAAGACATCTCAAGGAGACGCTCCGGCGCGGAAGCGCGCTAACCAGTCCCGACCTGACCCGCCGCTATCTCGCCGCGCAGTTGCGCAGCCATCCTCACGAGGTATTCGCGGCTCTCTTTCTCGACAATCAGCACCGGATCATCGAATTTGAAGAACTGTTCCGGGGCACCATAGATGGAGCCAGCGTCTATCCTAGGGAAGTGGTGAAAAAGGCCTTGTCCTTCAATGCCGCGGCCGTGATATTCGCCCACAACCATCCTTCGGGCATCGCCGAACCCAGCGAGGCCGACAAGCACATCACGCACAGGCTCAAGCAAGCCTTGTCGCTCATCGATATACGCGTGCTCGATCATTTCATCGTTGGTGACGGGGAAGCCTATTCTTTCGCTGAGCACGGGTTGATATAGTGCGTTGCTAAGCGATCTTGTCGATGGAGCCGAACATGCAGCGTGTACCCGAGCCGGAATTGATGGACGAGGAAGATCAGGCCCGTGCCTATGCGGAAGCGGATTTTTCCGAGCCGCACGATCATTTCGTCTCCCTGTTTCGATCCGCGTTTCCGGACGACACGCTGGCCGGCGCAGTTCTCGACTTAGGCTGCGGTTCGGCCGACGTAACCGTGCGTTTCGCCCGCGCCTTTCCGAATTGCCGGATCGACGGCGTGGACGGCGCCGAAGCCATGCTCGAGTTCGGCCGTAAAGCCGTTCGCTCGGCAGGCTTGGAGCAGCGTATCCGGCTGATCAGAGCCTATCTTCCCGATGCCACCTTACCGCTGACGTCTTACGATGCGGTGATCTCGAATTCGCTGCTCCATCACCTGGCCGATCCCATGGTGTTATGGGCGTCCGTGAAGCGGTGGGGAAAATCCGGCGCGCCGATTTTTATTATGGACCTGCTGCGGCCCGAGAGCGAAGAGCAGCTAAACGAACTGGTCCGGCAGTATGCGGCCGACGCGCCGGAGGTGCTGAAACGGGATTTCTCGAACTCCCTTCGTGCGGCTTACCGGCCGGATGAAATCCGCGCGCAATTGGAGAAAGCCGGCCTAGCCGATTTTGCCGTCACTATCGTCAGCGATCGTCATCTCGTCGTGTCGGGCCGACTTTCTTTGCTGGAAACCCAGCGTTAAGCGGGTGACCGAGGCCGCTTTCATGGCCGAATAGAGTCAGTTCTTGCACGACGCATTTGTCGCGTTGACTCGAGGACCGCCGCCGATTCTGTCGTTGCTCCGGACTCCGGGCAAGACGCTCAGCACATTGTCGCCCGTGCCGCCTTAATGGCTCGGCGACACGGATCACCCTTATGCCGCATCTGTGTAAACATCTCAGACGCGGCGAATCGTCCCCGCGCATTGCTCGGCGTGTCACGGGAGGAGGCGCAGTAGAAAGGCTAAAGACAACATCGGACGCTGTGGAAAACAATCATCGTATCTGGCTGTCAAGTCCAATATAGCCGTATGGTGCAAATACCCTTGGCGGTTAGCCTAAGCGCCTTGTACTGCAAGGGTAATTGTTCTAATGTAGGCTTTTTATTAGGACTTTAGAACGATAAAGGGCGGCCATGGCCATTCGGAATGCATTTTATGCCCAATCCGGCGGTGTAACCGCCGTCATTAACGCATCGGCATGCGGTGTGATCGAAACCGCGCGGCGGCACCGTAATCATATTGGTAGTGTTTATGCCGGGCGGAATGGCATTATCGGTGCGTTGACCGAAGATCTTATCGACACGGCTCAGGAATCCGATCAAGCCATTGCCGGGCTGCGGCACACGCCGGGCGGCGCTTTCGGCTCCTGCCGCTACAAGCTGAAGGGACTCGAGGAGAGCAAGGCGCAATACGAACGGCTGATCGAAGTCTTCAAGGCCCACGACATCGGCTATTTCTTCTACAACGGCGGCGGCGATTCGGCCGATACCTGTCTGAAAGTGTCTCAGCTTTCGGAGAAGATGGGTTATCCATTGTGCGCCATTCATATTCCCAAGACGGTCGATAACGACCTGCCCATTACCGACAACTGTCCCGGTTTCGGTTCCGTAGCCAAGTACATTGCGGTTTCCACCCGTGAAGCGAGCTTCGACGTGGCCTCGATGGCGGCCACTTCAACCAAGATATTCGTGATCGAGGTCATGGGGCGCCATGCTGGCTGGATCGCTGCCGCCGGAGGATTGGCGGCCGATGCGGAACACGATATCCCGCTGGTGATCCTGTTTCCCGAAATTCCCTTCGATCAAACCGAGTTTCTGGCCGCGGTCGACGAGAGGGTCAAGCGTTACGGTTATTGCTCGGTAGTGGTCTCGGAAGGCGTAAAGGGGGCGGACGGCAAGTTTCTGGCCGATGCCGGTATCAAAGACGTTTTCGGCCACACCCAGCTTGGCGGTGTCGCCCCGGTCATTGCCGCTCTGATCAAGAGCTCGCTGGGCCACAGGTATCACTGGGCCGTGGCCGATTATCTGCAGCGCGCCGCCCGGCACATTGCTTCCAGAACCGATGTCGAACAGGCTTACGGCCTCGGTAAGGCCGCCGTCGAACTGGCTTTGGATGGCCGGAATGCGGTCATGCCCACGATCGATCGTATTTCCGATTCGCCCTATCGGTGGAAGATCGGTCACGCCGACTTGTCGGACGTGGCCAATGTGGAAAAGAAGATGCCGCGGGAATTCATTTCTCCAGACGGCTTCGGCATTACCGATGCTTGTCGCGCCTATTTGCTCCCTTTGATAGAGGGCGAAGATTACCCGCCGTACAAAGATGGCTTGCCGAATTACGTCGTGTTGAAAAATGCGTCGGTTCCCAAGAAGCTGACCAGCCAATTTGCAGTTTGATTTCCGAGTTCATGCCCCATGTGACGTAAAAACAAGAAAGCAAAAAGAGGAGGAGAAAATGGCTTATTTACTCGTCGCCCGCGCGCAAGAGGGCGTCCGGTTAGTGCTGAATGACCGTCGCTGTAAAATGATCGCCGGTTTGGGACTCATCGAGTTCCTATACATCGGTTTCACAATCGGCTGGGGAGTGGCTTTCGCGTTCACGGCTGCGGTTGCCGCCCTGATCTACGGAATCCTTTCCATTGCCTGGATTAATATTCAATCGCCGGGCAATGAGCGCATGGTGGAAATTGCCTCCGCCATTCAGCAAGGCGCCAAAGCTTATCTGAACCGCCAGTACAAGACGATCGGTCTGGTCGGCGGGGTTCTCTTCCTCGTTATCGGTGTCGCCCTCGGGTGGGCTGTCGCCATCGGCTTTGCCGTCGGTGCGGTGCTGTCCGGCGTTGCCGGTTACATCGGCATGAACATCTCGGTGCGCTCCAATTCCCGCACTGCACAGGCCGCATATCAAGGCATGAATGCCGCTTTCACCGTGGCTTTCCGGGGCGGTGCCATCACCGGCCTGTTGGTGGTCGGATTGGGCCTTTTGGGTGTCGCCGGTTACTATGTCATCCTGAAAGCCTCCGGCGTCGACGATCCGTTGCACGCACTGGTGGGACTCGCCTTCGGTGGTTCTTTGATTTCCATCTTCGCCCGTTTGGGCGGCGGCATCTTTACCAAGGGCGCCGACGTGGGCGCCGATTTGGTGGGCAAGGTCGAGGCCGGGATTCCCGAGGACGATCCCCGAAATCCTGCGGTCATCGCCGACAACGTGGGCGACAACGTGGGCGATTGTGCCGGCATGGCCGCCGACTTGTTCGAGACCTACGCGGTGACGATCGTCGCCACCATGCTGCTGGCCAGCCTGCTCACTGCCGGGTCGGAGAACGCCATCGCTTATCCCTTGGTGCTCGGCGGAATTTCCATCATTGCATCCATAATCGGCACTTCTTTCGTGGAGGTTGCCGAGGGACGCAAGATCATGAGCGGCCTCTACAAAGGCGTCATCGTCTCCGGCGGCTTGTCCGCCCTGGCGTTCTATCCGGTCACTCTGGCATTGTTCGGTGGCGATGTTTCGTTTGCGGGCGAATCGATTTCGGCCCACAGCATCTATTTCTCCGCCCTCATCGGTCTTGTTCTTACAGGGGTGATGGTCGCCATCACCGAATACTACACGGCAACCGAATTCAAGCCGGTTCAGCATATCGCATCGGCGTCGACCACCGGGCACGCTACCAACATCATCGCGGGGCTTGGCATCTCCATGAAGTCGACGGCGGGCCCCGTTGTTGCCGTATGTGCCAGCATCTGGGGAGCCTACGAGCTGGCCGGTTTGTTCGGAATCGCCGTGGCGGCCACGGCAATGCTGTCCATGACCGGCATGATCGTGGCGCTGGACGCCTACGGTCCCATTACGGACAACGCCGGGGGCATCGCTGAGATGGCCGATTTGCCCGCCGAAATCCGTAACATCACCGATCCTCTCGATGCCGTCGGCAATACCACCAAAGCGGTAACCAAGGGGTACGCCATCGGCTCCGCAGGGCTTGCCGCGCTCGTGCTGTTCGCCGACTACACCCATAATTTGGGCGGCGGCATTACCTTCGACTTGTCGAACCACATGGTGGTCATCGGGCTTTTCATCGGCGGCTTGGTGCCTTATCTGTTCGGTGCTTTGGCCATGGAGGCCGTGGGCCGTGCCGCAGGCGGAATCGTTAACGAGGTTCGGCGGCAGTTCCGCGAGATTCCCGGCATCATGGACTATACCGCCAAGCCCGATTATTCGAAGGCGGTGGACATGCTGACCGTGGCCGCGATCAAGGAAATGATCGTGCCATCCCTGTTGCCCGTGGCGATACCCATTCTGGTGGGGTTGCTGCTCGGTAAGGAGGCATTGGGCGGCGTACTCATCGGTTCGATCATTACCGGGCTGTTCGTGGCCATTTCCATGACCACCGGAGGCGGTGCCTGGGATAACGCGAAAAAATATATAGAGGACGGCCATTATGGCGGCAAGGGGTCCGAAGCCCATAAGGCGGCGGTGACCGGCGATACCGTCGGCGACCCGTACAAGGACACGGCGGGCCCGGCCGTGAATCCGATGATCAAGATCATCAATATCGTGGCTCTTTTGATCATTCCGTTACTGTAAGTGACGCGACGATCCAGTTATCGAGGCCGGCTTTGCCGGCCTCTTTGTTTCATGCATTTTTGATTCCTTTGTCTAGTCGGAATAGGCGAGCGATTAGGTCTAACCGAATATTCATTCGTTAATATCGGGTTTGAACCCATGGTGCGCAAAACAATCTTGAATGAGATCCACCGGCAGGCCGGCGGACGCATGGTGGAGTTCGCGGGTTGGGAGTTGCCGCTTCATTATGGTTCGCAACTGGAGGAGCATCATGCCGTGCGCCGGGATGCCGGTGTTTTCGATGTGTCGCACATGACCGTCATCGATCTCGACGGCGCGGATTGCGGGCGGTTTCTGAGAATGCTCCTGGCGAACGATGTCGATCGATTGAGCGGTCCCGGCAAGGCTCTGTATAGCTGCGTGCTTAACGAGAGCGGCGGGATACTGGATGACTTGACCGTTTTCCGCAGGGCAGGGGATCGGTTTCGGATTGTGAGCAATGCCGCTACTCGCGACAAGGTCATCTCTTGGATACAGCGGCAGGTCTCTGGATTCTCCGTGGGCTTCCTGCCCAGACAGGATCTCGCGATTATCGCGGCGCAAGGGCCGGAAACGAGGCGCAAAGCGCGTGATGGCCTGCCTTCCGAATTGCATGCGGCCGTTATGTCCTTGGCGCCGTTCGAATTTGCCGAGGCTGACGATTGGTTTTTGTCTTGCAGCGGATATACCGGCGAAGACGGTTTGGAAATCATCTTGCCTCAGGCCGATGCTGCTGCCCTGTGGGCAGTACTGATCGCTAACGGTTTTAGACCCTGCGGGCTTGGGGCGAGGGATACCTTGCGTCTTGAAGCCGGAATGCGGCTTTATGGATTGGACATGGACGAGACCGTAAGCCCTTTGGAATCCGGACTGGGTTGGACCGTGGCCTGGGAGCCGGTCGAGCGGCAGTTTATCGGTCGCAAGGCCTTGGAGGAGCAGCGGAAAATCGGGCAACTGCGCCGTTTTGTGGGACTCGTGTTGAACGATAAAGGCGTGCTGCGCCATGGGCAGAAGGTCGTCGTTCCGCCGTTTGGTGAAGGTGTTGTTACGAGCGGGATTTTCTCGCCTACACTGAATCGCTCGGTCGGCTTTGCTCGTCTGCCTCCCGGCAGCTATGAGCGTGCCTGGGTAGAGATTCGCGGCCAATCGAAAGAGGCGTGGATTACGCCGCCACGTTTTGTCAGGCAGGGGCACGCGGCTTTCGGCTTGGATCGAATTTAGCAGCTATTAAGCTAGTATTTATAGGGTGGTTAGCATGGGCTCGCCGAGTTGTATGTGAGGCGTGTCACATAAACGAAAATAATATTCCGCCTTGGAGTGTGAGCGGCTATAGATGAATACCCTCGTATTGGCAATCGGTATCCTCAGTCTCGGTGTGGCGGGCTGGCTCGGCTTCAAGTTGGTCGCCGCTAAAAGGACCGCTGCTCGTTCCGATATTCAGGATCCTTCGGATTCGTTTCTGTTGGACTCGCCCAGTGTCGAGCCCACGCTCATCCGAACCGAGCCGGTTCCTCCCGAAATTCTTAAGCGTTTGGCGCCGCTGGCAACACTGAGCGAGGAGGAACTGATCGCCTTCGCTTCCGGGCGCCTAATGGAGTTCTATCCGGCAGGTTCGACCGTGCTTCGTGGCGCTGAAATGCCCGAGACGGCAGTGTTTCTGCTTAAAGGCACGGTTATGGTCGGGCCGGAACGTGGCGGCAAGACGAAGGTGGATTCGGATAGCGATGCCGCACGCTTCCCGCTGAATCGCGACGGGCTGAGTTCGATTGCGGCGAATGCCTGGACGGACGTTTGGGTGCTGCGCGTGCCCGCAGTGATCTTGCGACAGTATGCGGAGAGATCGAGCGCCCGGACGATAGTTCCGCCCGATTTGACTCGATCGCCGCTTCCTCGTGAACTGGGTGGGAGCAATTTGTTTTATGTCTTCTGCCGTACCTTTCATAAAGGCAAGCTCGACTTGCCGGCTTTTCCGTCCGTGGCCTTCAAATTAAGGCAGGCCATGCGCGAGGAGATCGATTTCGTAAAGGCGACAAAAATCGTGCAGATGGATCCCGTACTTGCGACTAAGTTGGTGCAAGTGGCCAATTCTCCTCTCTATCTCACGGCCGAGCCGGTCAAGACGTGTCAGAGCGCCATTGCTCGGCTAGGTCTGGTGGCGACCCGCAACCTCATTTTCACCATGAGTATGAAAGGTCTCTTCAACGCGGGTAGTCCGCAGATCAGAAAACTCATGTTGGACGTGTGGAAGAGCAGCCTTCAACTGTCGGTGATTTCTTCCGTGCTGGCGGCGAGAACCGGTCAGGTCGATCCCGATAAAGCGCTGTTGGGCGGATTGATCGTTCGCATCGGCGCCATTCCTTTTCTGTCTTTTGCCGAAAAATTTCGGTCTGAGTATCACGGCTCGGCGGAACTCGAGGCAGCCCTGCCGATTATTCAAGGGCCGGTCGGCCAATATTTGCTCGCTAAGTGGGAGTTTGCCGACGAATATCTCGATCTTCCGATCATTGCCGAGCAATGGAACTACTCGTCGGGTACGGATCGGCTGGGTTTGGCCGATATCGTCCGGCTAGCGGCCTGGCACAGTTATGTCGGAACGCCCAAGATGGGAGATTTGCCCCCGATCACCGAATTACCCGCATACGCTAAGCTCAAAGATGCCACGCTGACTCCGGAGCAGTCGCTCAAGGTATTGTACGATGCCAAGGAGCAGATTGCCGAAACCTTGAGGGTATTCGGTCAGTAATGTATGTAACAGTTTTCGACAGTGTCCTGTGATAGAGTTGAGAAATGAGCTTGCTGACACGAATTTTCGGTTCTAGGAGGCAAACAGCCAGCCTCAAGACGCAAACACCGGTCGAGGACGGGGCGGACGCTTATCCGCAAGCTGCGAAAATCGTTCCTTCGTCACGGGAGGGGATGTCCATCAACTTGGACATCCTGAAAGAATTGTTTCCGATCCGCACCCTCAGCGAAGACGAATTGGACGCATTCGTTTTGGAGAGAAAGGCCGAGGTTTATGGACCCGGCACGATTCTGTTCAAGGCCGGGGAACCGATCGAATCGATTCATTACCTCTTGGGAGGGACGGTTCTGATGGATCTCGGTGACGGGAAAACTTACGAGATCAGTGCAAATACTGCCAAAGCGAGGTTTCCCTTGTGCTGCGGCAAGCAGTACAGCGCCACGGCGTACGCGCAGACCGAAATTCAGATATTGCGCGTCGCCAGCAAGATCATGAGTCGAGGCGTGGTCAGGTACGAATCGGCGCAAACTCTAATAGACTCCAACGATGAGCGGATTCCGGAAGCTGTTCGGGGAGGCCGGCTGTTTCAGGCTTTCGCCCAGTCTTACGGCGAGGAAGAACTGCGAATCCCCTCTTTGCCGGACGTGGCTTTCAAGCTAAGGCAGGCCATACAACACGATGTCGACATCCGTGAAGTCGTCAACATCGTTCAACTCGATCCCGCCGTTGCCGCCAAACTTGTTCATGTCGCCAATAGCCCTCTGTACTTGCCTGTTCGTCCGATCAATAATTGCCACGATGCAGTTTTGCGTTTGGGGCTGGCGGCGACCCGGAACCTGGTGACCAGCTTTTGTCTGAGGCAGGTTTTCCGTGGTCAAGACCCTTACATCAATCAAGCCCTTCACAGGCAGTGGGAAACGAGCATCAAGCTATCCAGCCTCTGTTATGTTTTAGCCGCCGAGAACGAAGGAGTGAGTGAAGAGGAAGCCTTGTTAGCCGGATTGGTTGCCGATATCGGCGTAGTGCCGTTTCTCTATTTTGCCGAAAAGTTTCCTCGCGAGTACTGGAGTCCGGACGAGATCGAGTCGGCGATGCCTCATATTCGGGGTCCGGTAGGGGCTTTCTTGCTGAAAAAGTGGGATTTTCCGGCCGATTTGATCGAAATCCCGATGCTGGCTGAAGAATGGTATCACGACAGCGGCAATGCCCTTGCTCTCAGCGATATCGTGATCTTATCCAGGCTGCATAGCTATATCGGTACGCGTCGCATGGCGGAGCTGCCGGCAATCAATTCCATTCCGGCATGCGCCAAACTCAAGGATAGTCGGTTGTCGCCGACCCATACCCTTAACGTCCTGCATGAAGCCAAGGAGAGGATCGATCGGACTATGAAGTTTTTCAAAACCTGACGTGGCCGTATTCCGTCCAACGTATATTTCCATTTGGTTTTTTTGAGTTTATGAGCAACCCATTACTTGATATGGATGGTCTTCCGCCGTTTTCGCGTATCAAAGCGGAGCATGTCGTGCCGGCTGTCGAACGGATATTGGAAGAAAACCGTGCTGCTATCGCGAAATTGCTTGAACATGGAAAAACAGATACCTGGGAACACCTGGTAGAGCCGTTGGAAGACTTGGATGACCGGCTAAACAAAGCCTGGTCTCCGGTAAGCCACATGAATGCCGTGGTGAACAGCGACGAGCTTAGAGAGGCCTACAACGCGTGTCTGCCGCTGTTGAGCGAATACGGGACGGAAATCGGCCAAAACGAGGAATTGTACGCGGCTTACCGCGGGCTTGCCGAAAGCCCGGGTGCAACCGAATTGGATACCGCGCAAAAGAAGATCCTTGAAAATGCGCTCAGGGATTTTCGTCTGTCCGGCGTTGAATTGACTCCGGAGAAAAAGTCCCGCTTCAAGGCCATTGCCCAAGAACTCTCCAAACTCGCCAGTCAATTTCAGGATAACGTGCTCGACGCGACGCATGCCTGGAGCAAGCACATCGAGGATGAAAAGCTGCTGAGCGGATTACCCGAGTCGGCGGTTGCGATGGCGCGCCAAGCAGCTGCGGCGCAGGGTAAGAGAGGTTGGCTGTTCAGTCTGGAATTCCCGTCTTATATTGCCGTGATGACTTATGCGGACGATCGGGATTTGCGCCGCGAGTTCTACACCGCCTACAACACTCGCGCGTCCGATCAAGGTCCTGATGCCGGACGCTGGGACAACTCCGAAGTCATGGAGAGGATTCTCGCCTTGCGCCATGAAGAGGCGCGGCTTCTCGGATTCTCGAACTATGCGGAATTGTCGCTTGCCACCAAAATGGCGCCCTCGACCGATGAGGTGATGCATTTTCTGAACGATCTGGCGCGCCGCAGCTTGCCTCAGGCGAGACGAGATCTCGAAGAGCTGAAAAACTTCGCAAGCCAAGAGCATGGTCAAGAAACGCTGGAATCTTGGGATCTGACTTATTATTCAGAGAAGCTTAGGCAGCATAAATTCGCCTTGTCCGAAGAAGAGATTCGAACCTATTTCCCCGTCAATCGGGTTGTTCCCGGGATGTTCGGCGTGGTCGAACGCTTGTACGGGCTTCAAATCCGGGAAAAATCCGGGGTGGATGTTTGGCATCCGGACGTCAGGTTTTATGAAATCCTTGGCCGCTCGGGCGATTTGTTGGGCGGTTTCTATCTGGATCTTTATGCGCGGCCGAAGAAACGTGGCGGAGCCTGGATGGACGAATGCGTCACCCGGCGCAGAATCGGCCAAAAGATACAGCACCCGATCGCGTATCTGACTTGTAATTTCACGCCTCCGACCAATGGCGAGCCGTCCTTGTTGCGGCATGACGAGGTGTTGACCTTATTCCATGAATTCGGTCATGGCTTGCACCATATGCTGACCAAGGTCGATTACCTGGGTGTTTCCGGCATCCACGGCGTGGAATGGGACGCCGTGGAACTGCCGAGCCAGTTCATGGAAAACTTTTGCTGGGAACCCGATGCGCTGGGACTCATATCGGGCCACTATCGGACCGGCGAGCCTTTGCCGGAAGATTTGCTTGACAAGATGATCGCAGCCCGCAATTTCCAGTCGGGCATGCAGATGGTCCGCCAGCTCGAATTCAGTGTGTTCGATTTCCGCATTCATTTGGAATACGATCCGAGCCGGGGTGGCCGGATTTATCCGATACTCGACGACGTCAGAAAGCAGGTGGCGGTATTTGTCCCGCCGCCTTTCAACCGGTTCCCGCACAGTTTCTCGCACATCTTCGGTGGGGGCTATGCGGCGGGCTATTACAGCTACAAATGGGCGGAAGTCTTGTCCAGCGACGCTTTCTCGCTGTTCGAGGAAGAAGGCATTTTTGCGCCGGACGTAGGCCGCTCGTTCTTGGAAAATATCCTCGAGCAAGGCGGCAGCCGCAAGGCCATGGAGCTTTTCACCGCCTTCCGCGGCCGCGAGCCGACGATCGATGCCCTGCTAAGGCACAACGGCATCGTTGAAGCGGCTTAGCGAATATACAAATCCTTATAATGAAGGCAGGGCGAGGGCGACGTAAGTTGCCCCGCTCGTTGTTTTGTCTTTTAACCGATATCCGCAGCTTGCCGTAGAGTAGGATGAACAGGCTCAGGCGCCGGTGCTTTGGGGGCGCCGGTTTTTCGTAACGAAAGTGAATCCATAACAACGACGTCTATGCCATACCGGCCGTTTGCCAGGGATTACGTCCTTCTCTGGTGCGTTCTCGTTTTCTCTGGCCTTGCCTTTAGGCCTCTTATACCCGTCGATGAAACCCGCGCCGTATCGGTAGCCTGGGAGATGTGGCTGCGAGGCGATTTCCTCGTACCTTCCCTGAACGGCGAACCGTACAGTCACAAGCCGCCTCTTTTCCAATGGATCATCCATTTGAGCTGGCTCATCTTCGGCGTCAACGACTGGACGCCGCGGTTGGTAGGTCCCTTGTTCGGCTTGGCCAATCTGATTCTGACCGAGCGTTTGGCGCGCCGGCTGTGGCCCGAGTTGGAGTCGGTATCCCGCCTGGCTCCTTTGATTTTGCTCGGTCTTGCGGTCTGGTCCATGTGGACCACCTTGACCCTCTACGACATGCTGGTGGCCTTTTTTGCCTTGCTGGGCGTGTTGGGTATTCTGCGCGCGGCTCAAGAACCTTCCTATCTCGGCTGGTTGATGACGGCTGTCGGGATCGGTGGAGGGGTACTGTCCAAAGGGCCCATCATCTTGCTGCTCATACTGCCGGTCGGTCTGCTGGCACCTTGGTGGATGGGGCGCGTTCCGCGTTCGGGCTGGGGCGGATGGTACGCCGGTATTCTGGCGGCTACCGTCTTGGGCGCGGCCATTGCCTTGGCATGGGCTATTCCCGCCGGCATGTCCGGGGGCGAAGAGTACGCCCAAGCCATCTTTTGGGGGCAGTCGGCTGGCCGCATCGCCAATTCCTTCGCTCATAAGCGATCATGGTGGTGGTATGCGGCCATATTGCCGATTTTTTTGTTTCCATGGATTCTTTGGCCGGGTCTTTGGCGCAAGCTGATCGAGCTAAAGGCGGATCTGAAATTGCGCTTCTGCATTCTTCACATTGCAGCCGTATTGATACTGTTATCGGCTGTCAGCGCCAAACAGATTCATTATCTGCTTCCTTCTCTGCCCATCTGGGCACTGATCTTCGCCCGGGTATTCGGCGATCCGTCGATTCAGGTCGGGCGCTTTGGTCAACGGGCATTCGGAACGGTCGTATTGGGCTTGGGGCTGGCGTTGGCTTTGCTTCCGGGTATCGCCGGTGTTCTCGGCTTTCCGAAAGCCGATAGCACAGTCGTGGCCGTCGCCGAAGCATCGCCCTTGATCGCGAGAGCGCTGATCATCGGACTGGGTGCTTTTCTACTGCTATGGCGGCCCGGTGACTCGGCAACGATGGTGCGGGCAGTCGTGGGAGCGATGATCGGCGTGGTGCTGGCCGCGCATCTCATTTATATCGAGGCAGGGCGATCTCACCACGACATGCGGCCTATGGGAACTCGTCTTGCCCAGTTGCAAGCGCTGGGAGCATCGATTGCGCATTGGGAAAAATACAGCGGGGATTTTCAATTCGTCGGGAGGCTGAAAGAACCGCTCAAGGTGCTCCACACGCGTAAGGCGCTGTCCGAATGGTTGGCCGCACACCCCGATGGTTATGTTGTCATCGTGTATCGCGGTAGCAAGAAGGCATTTGAGGAGAGTGCCGAATTTTCCCAGCCTTATCGGGGCAATCGCCGTATCGGATTATGGAAAGCGTCTGCTCTACTTGCGCGGCCGGATGTGGTTGCCCGACTGACAGGCTGAGCGGGCTAAACCTTGGCCATCTTTCCGAGCGCAGGCTGTGGCTTAACGAGTCCCATAGACGACGATCGTCTTGCCTTTGGCCGAAAGGAGTCCCTGTTCTTCGAGATTTTTCAGAACCCTTCCCGCAACCTCCCTGGAGCAGCCTACGATGCGGCCCAGTTCCTGCCGGGTGATGCGGATTTGCATGCCGTCGGGGTGCGTCAGTGCTTCAGGCTGCTTGCATAGCTCTATGAGGGTGTGCGCGATACGACCGGAAACATCGAGGAATGCGAGGTTGCCGACCTTGCGGCTGGTGTGTAAAAGCCGCCGGGACAGCTGACGCCCTAGGAGATTCAAAATGCCTACGGCATGTTCGGCGAGTTCGCCGTTGAGCAATTGAGAAAATCGAGCATAACCTATCTCGGCAAGTTGGCTCGGTTCACGGGTCGTGACCGTCACATCCCGAAGCATGGAGCCCATGAATACTCCGATTTCGCCGATAAACTCTCCCTTGTTCAGATAAGCGAGTACGATATCGTCACCGCTCGGCTTGTGCGCCAGACTGACCGTAACCGCGCCTTCGATGATGTAATAGAGCGTGTCTCCTGCATCTCCGGGCCGAATAATGTGCGTTTTGTTGGGATAACGACGGCGATGGCAATACGGCAGGAGATTTGCCAGAGCCTCGTCCGGTTTCGAGAGAGAATGCATAGGCGTTGCGGGTCTCGTGAATGGAAAGCGATCTATCAAGTTTAGCAGCGATTAATTTCGCTTGGCCCGGCGGGGAATTGTGATAAAGTATGCGGCTATTTTTACTCGGGGGTCTTCGATGAAGGCGCGCGTCAAGTGGGTAGAAAATGCGCTGTTCCTGGCTGAATCCGGCAGCGGTCACACGGTAGTCATGGATGGGCCGCCGGAATCGGGCGGCCGGAATCTCGGTGTGCGTCCGATGGAAACCTTGCTGATAGGGATGGGGGGATGTACGGCGTTCGACGTAGTACATATTCTCCGCAAAGGGCGGCACGATGTGCGGGATTGCGAGCTACAGCTCGAAGCTGAACGGGCGGAAACCGATCCCAAGGTTTTTACTCGGATCCACGTGCATTTCGTCGTTAAAGGCAAAGGACTGAGCGACGCAGTGGTCAACCGAGCGGTTCAACTCTCCGCGGAGAAATATTGTTCCGCATCGATTATGCTCGGGAAAACGGCCCAGATTACGCACGACTATGAAATCATCGAAGTCGAGTGAACGATGGACAGGTTTCTCGGTCTCATGAACTTTTGGCACCGGCCCTGCACTTTATTCGTGAGCGCGTGCGGTCAAGGGGCAGTTACAACCGACTACGGGGGTAATCGTTAGATCGATGGAAAAATTGCAGTTACACGGTTTCAATAACCTCACCAAATCGTTGAGCTTCAATATTTACGACATCTGCTATGCCAAATCGGGCCAGCAGCAGCGTCGTTACATCGAGTACATCGACGAGATGTACAACGCCAAACGCTTGACGCAGATATTGACCGATGTGAATGCGATCATCGGCGCCGAAATTTTGAACATAGCGCGTCAGGATTACGAGCCTCAGGGCGCCAGCGTGACCATGCTCATCTCGGAAGGGCACGTGCCGGATACCATCACCAATATCGAGGCGCCGGGTCCCGCGCCGGAATCCGTGGTGGCGCATCTGAACAAAAGCCACATCACGGTGCACACTTATCCGGAAAGTCACCCCTATGGCGGCATTAGCACCTTTCGGGCCGATATCGACGTATCCACCTGCGGCCGGATTTCGCCGCTAAAGGCGCTCAATTATCTGATCCACAGCTTCGAGTCCGATATCGTGATCATGGATTACCGCGTGCGCGGCTTCACGCGCGATATCAGCGGCCAGAAGCATTATAACGATCACGAGATCACGTCCATTCAGAACTACATTTCGGATGCGATGGCGGAGCGGTATCAGATGATCGACGTGAACGTCTATCAGGAGAAAATTTTCCACACCAAGATGATCCTGAAAGACTTCCATCTCGACAATTATCTGTTCGAGACCGACAAAGATGCGCTGACCGACGAGGAGCGTATCGCCATCCAGAAGCAGCTCAAGCAGGAAATGGCGGAAATCTTCTACGGCCGAAATTACAAACTGCGGCGATGAGGATCACGGTCTCTAGCACGACTCCGTAAACCCCATAACTCCAAAAAGCCGGCGCTGAGCCGGCTTTTTTTATCGAACGAGCTGCCGCGCGAGTAGCGTGACCGGATGCAGTACTTCGATATGGCCCAGCCCTCTCTGCTTAAAGCCGGCTCTTAAATGCACTGCGCAACCCGGATTGGATGTCGCCAGGAAATCAGGTTTGATAGCCGTCACCGATTCGAGTACATCGTCCCGCAGGTCTTTAGCCATTTCAGGGTGTTCCAGCATATAACTGCCCGCGGCACCGCAGCAGCGCTGGGAGTTGGGTAGGGATGCTACGTCGAGGGACGGTATGCGGTGGAGCAGGTCGGCGCCGTGACGTTCCGCCCGCAACACGTTCTTCAGGGTGCACGGGGTATGCACGCAAACCTTGGCGGCCAGGGGTTTGAACTCGATGTTGTCGGGCCAGGAGAGTTCTGCAAGGAACTGGCTGATGTCCTTGACGCGCTTGGCAAGATCGGCTGTGGCTTCCAATTGCCGATAGTCGCGCAGCATCGCACCGCAGCCGCTCGCGATGGTGATGATGGTGTCCGCGTCGGACAAATTAAAAGCGGCCAGATTGCGATCCATGAGCTTTCGCGCTGAAGCCTGATCGCCGGCATGATGATGCAGCGCCCCGCAACATACCTGCGTGTCCGGCACCCGAACGCCGACGCCGAGCCGGTTCAGTACAAGCAGAGTTGAAGAGACGGTCTCGGCATCCAGAAGGTTTGCCGTACAGCCGAGAAACAGGGCGACCCGGCCACGCTCGTTCTGGCCTTGTGCGGGATAAAAGTCGTTCCAGCGTACCGAAGTGGATATATCCGGAAGTCCCGCGTCGAATTGGGACAGTCCCAGTGCTTTCAGCAAGCCCGTCTTTTGTAGCAGTCCTTTGCTCTCGCGTCCCGATTTTTCTACCAGGCGTTCCACCCAGCGGGAAGCGCGCTTATTGGTCAGCGCAATCTTGATCCCGGCGGACTTGATGCGAGCCGATGTGGTTTTTCCCACCTCGCCGGTTTCGCCGCGAAACCGATCGACGAGGCTGCCGTACGGAACATAGGCCGGACAGACCGCCTCGCAGGATCGGCACAAGAGGCAATTATCGATGTGACTTACCAATTCCGGCGTCGCAGCGAGTGATCCTTGTGCCCAGCCCTGGATCAGGGCGATGCGTCCGCGCGGGGATTCGTTCTCGTCCAGAGTTTTGTTGTAGGTAGGGCAATGGGGCAGGCACAGCCCGCATTTGACGCAGAGGTCGGTGTCGGAAAACCGTTCGGATCGATTCAAAGAAGTTCGAGAAAAACTGTAACTGGTTAGTGGCGAAAATGCCGCGTGCCGGTAAAGACCATGGCCATGCCGTGTTCGTCGGCGGCCGCGATCACTTCCGGGTCGCGTATCGAGCCGCCCGGCTGAATGACGGCGGTGATCCCGGCCGCGGCGGCCGAATCCACCCCGTCGCGGAACGGGAAGTAAGCGTCCGAAGCCATAACCGAGCCTTGAACGGCAAGTCCTTCGTCCGCGGCCTTGATCGCCGCGATGCGCGCCGAATAGACGCGGCTCATTTGTCCCGCACCTATGCCGATGGTTTGGCGGTTCTTGCAATACACGATGGCGTTGGACTTGACGTACTTGACCACTTTCCAAGCAAACAAGAGATCGGCCATTTCGTCTTCGGTTGGGGCGCGCTGGGTGACGATACGCAAATCTTCCCGAGCAACAACGCCCAGGTCGCGGTCTTGTACCAGGAGACCACCGGATACGCGTTTGAAATCCCATTCCGGCGCGGGAGCGCTAGCCCAAGGACCGGATTCCAAAACCCGTACGTTGGCTTTTCCGCTGAGCACTTGAAGCGTACCCTCGCCCAGCCGGGGAGCGATGATCACTTCCACGAACTGTCTTTCGATGATGGCGCGGGCGGTTTGCACATCCAGCGCTTGATTAAAGGCGATGATGCCGCCGAACGCGGAGGTTGGGTCGGTGGCGTAGGCGCGGTCGTAAGCCTCCATCAGTGTCTTGCCCTGCGCGACGCCGCATGGATTGGCATGCTTGACGATGACGCAGGCAGGCGAGTCGTCGAAAGTCTTGACGCATTCGAGCGCCGCATCCGCGTCGGCGATATTGTTGTAGGACAGTTCCTTGCCCTGAAGCTGTTTCGCCGCAGCGACGGTGCCGCTGGGCACGCCGGGTACAACGTAGAATGCCGCTTTTTGGTGCGGATTTTCCCCGTAGCGCATCGCTTGGGCTTTGCGGAAACGCATCACGAGCGGGTCCGGGAATGTGTCCGAGTCTTCGGCCTTACCGAGATAAGCCGCAATGGCGCTATCATAGGCAGCGGTATGCCGGAAACTTTTGATCGCCAGCTTGAATCGCATGTCATCGGACAGACAGCCGGCTTGCGCTTGAAGTTCCCCGAGAACCTCGGGGTAATCGGTTGGGTCGACGATTACGCCCACCGATTCATGATTCTTGGCGGCCGCACGGATCATGGCGGGACCGCCGATATCTATGTTTTCGATGGCTTCGGCGAGTTCACAGTCGGGCTTGGAGATGGTTTGCTCAAAGGGATAAAGATTGACGACCACCAGATCGATGGGAGAGATGCCGTGTTGCGCCATCACATTCTCGTCGATCCCGCGGCGCCCGAGAATGCCGCCGTGGATCTTGGGATGCAAAGTCTTGATCCGTCCGCCCATCATTTCGGGAAAACCGGTATAGTCGGATACTTCCACTGCCGCGATGCCGTTTTCGCGCAAAAGCGCGGCTGTCCCGCCCGATGACAGGATCTCGATTCCAAGGTCAGCCAGTCCTCGGCAGAATTCCACAAGTCCGGATTTGTCTGACACGCTAACGAGTGCTCGGGAGACTTTGATTTTCATGAAAAGATGACGCGGGCAGCTGAAAATTAAAAAAGATTACTCAATGCCATACTGAAGCATCTTCTTGCGTAAGGTGCTGCGGCTAACGCCGAGTACCAGCGCCGCCTTACTCTGGTTATGACCGCATTGCTCCAATACGGTTTCGATCAAGGGCTTTTCCACTTCGCTGATGACCATGGCGTAGAGATCCGTTGCCTCATGCCCGTCGAGCTGAGCAAAGTAGCGCGTCAGGGTCATGCGTACGTGGTCGCTCAAGAGCAATGTGGCATCGGTTTTGAACTCGACGGCATTGGGCATTGCCTCGATATTCCTTGCTTGTGCTTTCATGCAGCCAATTTCCGACTTTCTTCGTTAAACAATTGGTTTATTAAATCCAGTTGCTGATTGGCACCGTCTTGAATGTTGAACAGCGGGCCGAAATCCGGCGGGCAGGAAAGATGGCTCAGGTACCAACCGACGTGCTTGCGCGCGATCCGCACTCCGAGATGTTCGCCGTAGAATGCATAAAGTCCGTTCAGATGTTCCAAAATGACATCCCGCGTTTCCTCCGCTCCGGGCAGTCCGGACTCGACGCTTCCGCTAAGAAAATGGTCGATGCGACGAAACAGCCAAGGGTTTCCGAGGGCGGCTCGACCGATCATGACAGCATCGGCACCGGTGAGTTCGAGGACGGCCGCTGCTTTTTCCGGCGAATCGACGTCGCCGTTGGCGATCACCGGGATGCCTACAGTTTGCTTGACCTGGTGAATTGTAAGGTATTCGGCTTGCCCGGAAAAGCCGCAGGCTCGGGTGCGACCATGAATCGTGATGGCGCGAATGCCCGCATTCTCGGCGATTTTCGCAACGGTGACCGCGTTGCGGTGGTTGGGGTCCCAGCCGGTGCGTATTTTTAGCGTGACCGGTATCTCCACCGCTCCGACAACCGCTTCCAAAATCCGCGCGACCAGGCGTTCGTCTCTGAGAAGCGCCGATCCGGCGGCTTTGTGGCACACTTTCTTGGCGGGACAGCCCATGTTGATATCGATGATCTGTGCGCCTCGATCGGCGTTGATTCTGGCGGCTTCGGCCATGGCGGCCGGATCGTTGCCGAGAATCTGTACGGCACGGGGTTCCGGCTCTCCGGCGTGATCGCTCCGTCGCAGGGTCTTGCGATCATGGCGCAAGGCGGGATTGGCGGACACCATTTCCGATATGGCGAGAGCTGCGCCGTAACGACGGCATAGCATTCGGAAGGGGCGGTCAGTTACGCCGGCCATAGGAGCCAGAATCAAGCGGTTAGCCAGTCGATACGGGCCGATATACATAGTGATGAGTCTATTGCGGGCGCAAAAGTCTAGCCGGATCAGGGTATGGACGCAAAAATTTTTCCTGCCATTCGTCCATGTTTTTAAGCCGCTGCAAGTCTTCAGGACGGTCGATATCCCACAACGGGGAGAGCTCCGCCCACCGCCAGCGCAGCTTTTCAAGCCGTTGCCGCGTCTCGTTCAGCACCTCCGCTCCGCCCCATGGCATGTTTCGGAACAGTTCGCCGTCGGTCCGGGTCAGCCCGAGCAAGCAGTAACCGCCATCTTCGGCCGGACCGACGACCGCATCGTTTCCGTTCATCAATGCGATGATCGCATTTTCCACATAAAGGGGATCGAGCGCCGGACAATCGGTGCCGATAATGATGATCTGGTTCGCCTTCTCGAGAGACTCGCGGGCAGCGTAGGCCATGCGCGCTCCGAGGTTGCCCCGGCATTGCGTTTTCAGGGCTGCTCCCAACAGTTCCAAGCCGACAAATTCGGGGTGGCCGGTATCGGGAGAGCACCAAAGCTGTACCGGGCACAGGTTTGCGTGCAGCATCTCCCGGCCCGTTTTGCGGAGTAGAGCAGTATGCAACCGTGCCGCCGCTTCCGCGCTTAGAGCGGGAATCAATCGGGTTTTTACTTGCCCCGGAATCGGCGCCTTCGCCATGATGGCCAGGGTGGCAAGCGGAAAACGGTAGTCCGACATACTTCAACGGAACGGCAAAATCAGCAGCCGCGAAAAGTCTAGCAGTTTTGGATCGCGTTGGTCTTTGAGGCCGATTTCCATGCCTTCTTGGCCCAGGAGCGGCGTTGCGCAATAAGTGCCGCACAGCTTGTCCCAGAACGGCACGGAAAATCCGAAATTGCTGTCCATTTCCGGCTTGTAGGTCGAATGATGGATGCGGTGCATGTCCGGGGTGATGAGAAACAGTCGGAGTCTCCTTTCCCACGGAGCCGGGATGCGCGCATTTCCGTGATTGAACAAAGCACAGGCGTTCAAAAGTATCTCGAAGACCAGAATGGCCGTCGGCAATATTCCGAAAGCGATGGCTAAAGCCATTTTGTAGTAGGTCGACAGGACGATTTCCAAGGGATGAAAACGGATGGCCGTGGTCGTGTCGAAACCGAGGTCGAGATGGTGAATCTTATGCAATCGCCAGAACAGCGGAACCCGATGAAAGGCGATGTGCTGGAGGTAGATGGCGAAGTCGAGCAGGAGTAAGCCAGCTGCGAAGGATAAACTGTAAGTCAGGGCGAGTTGGTTGAACAGGCCCCAGTGGCTTTCGAGTGCGAACTCTGCGGCGAAATATGCGCCTCCGCCGCTTAAGATGCGTGCGACGGCGGAGTTGAGGGTCATCAGGCCGAGGTGCCGCGCAAGCCGGCGTATCTTGCCTTCGGGAAACGTCCGGAATGGACTACGCCACTCCCATAACAGCATCATGCCAAGCACGCCGAGAAAGAAAACAAGACGGAGGATAGATTCAGTCATGGCGGTAATATGCGGCGGCTAACTTGGCCGGATTGGTCCCGAGAAAATAGAGCAGTCGCAGTTTCCACATGAGGAGGATAGTACGCACCGTTCCGTTTTGTTCCCATCGCCGGCTGGACGTTATCACCCGCTCCAGAAGGCAGGCGGGGCTAGCGATGCGTTTTAGCCGCTCGCTCAGCGCTATGTCCTCCATGAGTGGGATCTCCGGAAAGCCGCCTATGCGCTCGAAGATGTCTCGCCGCACGAATATGGCCTGGTCGCCCGTCGCGATGCCGGTCAAGCGAGAGCGCCAGTTCATCAGGGTTTCGACGATCCGCAACAACGGACGATTCCCGGACAGCCGCACGTCGAAGCGTCCCCATGCGGTCTGGGATTCGAAAACTTTTGTTAACGCGAGGAGTGCGTTCTCCGGCAATCGGGTGTCGATATGGAGAAATAACAGGTAGCCGCCCGTCGCTACGCTTGCGCCGGCATTCATCTGCGCGGCTCGCCCCTTGGGCGCGCGTACGATCGACGACACGAATTCACGGGCCAGGTTCGGACTACCGTCCGTGCTTCCGCCGTCGGCAACGACGATTTCGATTCCCTGACTTCTTAACGGCTGCAGCCGGGATAGCGCCTCCCGGATTATGTCCGCCTCGTTCAAAACCGGAATGATGACAGACCAACGAACGTTTGCGGGCATGTCGCGACACGAGTCGCGGGACGGTTCGGCGGCCGGCCTCTCAGCTAAGCCGTTCGATCTGTTTGTCATGCCGCCGACTCAACAGTGCAAGCGATATCAAAGCTCCGGTCAAGGCAAAAGCCATGTCCGATTGCGCATCCCACAGATCGCCTTGCATCGCCAGAAAATCCTCGGCCCCGTCTCTCAAGGCCACCGCAACGGCCCATTCAACGAGCTCGTAGGCGGCACTGAGCGCGAGGCACAGGGCCGCCACAATCGCGGCCAGCCAGCGTCGATCCCGAAAAACGCCGGAACGAATGAAAATTTCTCGAAAAACAACCGCGGGCGAAAACCCTTGAAAAAAATGAGCCAGCTTGTCGAAGTTGTTTCGCTGACTCCCGAATAGCGGTTTCAGCCAATCGAAAAAAGGAACTTTGCCGAACGAGTAATGCGCGCCGACGAGGATCAGCAGGCATAAAGCCAGGATCAGGCTATAGGCCAGAGGAGTCAGAGGAAAGAGACGATGCGTGGCGATTACTGCGACGAACGCGGCCATGGCGGGTATTGCATCCAAAAGCCAGACGCTATAGCTGTACGGCTGAACGACCGACCACGCCAGCACGGAAACAAATGCAAAAATAAAGATGTTGAACAATGATCTGATATCTCCAGCGGTTTCCATTAAACATTGACTAATTACGGCTCCATGAGTAGCCTTTACGCCAGCTTACGAGATTACTCTAAGTCGTCCGAACCACACTTCGCAAAATGGCCGTGCAACGTTACGGCCGTATCGAGTTCAAGGAGGGAGCATAGTGTACGTTAAGCCTTCAATCCGGTCGCATCGGGTGTTCAAGGCGACAGCGCTGCACGCAAAGGACGGCACTTTGCCGAATTTCAATCCATCGCCCTTGTTTTCTTCGCGGCATCGATCCGTTTTCGACAAGCCGCGGCGCGCCTCCTATGAAATCACTCGTCTGAAGAGTCAATCTTTCAAAACCTTGGCTTGTCGGAGGCAATCGAATCGTGGCTGAGGTGTTACTCATAAGCCGGTGCTGGCGCGCCGAATGTTTCGATCAGTTCTATTCGGTGTTGTTCCATCAACGTGTCCCGCCGATTTAGCGGTCGGCGGCAGGCAAGGAAGTGATAATGATAAAAAAATGCATAGTCTTCATTTGTGGGGCATTTTTGCTTGCGCTCGTAGATAGCGGTGTTTCCTACGCCCGTACGAAGGCGGGAGCGACGAAATCAGCGGTAGAGGACACCGTTCCTCGGAGTGAATACGAGAAACTGAAACAAGAAGTCGAGGCGCTGAAGGCGCAGGTCCAGATTCTCATCGAAAACGAAACTTGGGAGCGAGAGTCCTTGCCGCAGGCGCAGGCACAGAAAACCCAAGAAGCGGCGGCAGAGACATCCGAGCAAGGGGAGAAGACGGCGACGGCACAAGCCGAAACGGCTCCCGCCGCGCCCAAAAAAGTATCTCCGGAAATGGGGTTGAAGGAGGGGGACCGAGAAAAAGAGGCGGAGGAGGCCAAGATAGAACTCGATCAATTCCTGAGATCGCAAAAGGTCTTGTTCAAGAGAGGCGATCTGCAGGTCGAGTTCATCGCGAGTTACGCTCAAGATACATCCGAAATATCGCCATATAAATTGAGGGCTAGAGCGGCAAGCGCTGGTGTTTTGTTTCGCTACGGCTTGATCGACGATCTCGAACTGGATATATCCGTTCCATTTAATTTCCAAGAGCTAGAACTAGATACAATTCAGCCGTTTTTTGCTCGCGAAGGCTTTAGGCGGCAGGATGGTTCCGGACTGGGTGACGTCAGCGGCAGTCTGCGATGGGGCGCCTTGCACGAAGAGGGCCTCGTTCCGGAAACAACGTTGAGCCTGAACGTCAAATCCAATACCGGACACGAGGGGCGCGGCCTTACGAGTGTTTTAGGGCCCAGCGTAGGGTCCAATTTACTGATCGTAGATCCCAGTTTAGGCACAGGCTTTTGGAATGTCGGTGGCTCCGTATCGCTCGTCAAGACGGTAGATCCGGTAGTTCTCTTCGGTTCTCTGGGTTACAACGCGGTCCTCGAAGACGGCAGAATTGACCCGGGCGATCAAATTCCTTATTCCCTCGGTATGGGCTTCTCGTTGAACGATCGGGTAAGTTTCTCCACAGCCTTGAACGGTGCCGCGATACTGCGAGACAAGATCGATGGTCGAGAAATTACGGGTTCCGGCAGGGATATTCACTCGCTCAACTTGGCCGTTACCGTACAGGTGGCTAAGGGCTTATTTGTGGAACCCTTCGTAAATTTCGGCTTGACCGAAGAGGCCACGGATTTTTTCGCGGGCGTCAACGTTCCGTACCGGTTTGATCGACAGTATCCCCTGCCTTTTTTCCGATGAGCAGAGCGTCTATCTAACTAAAGGAGATTAAATGCTATGAGTAGCTGTTTTATTCAAGGTTTCATTCTCCCGGTTGGAGAAGAGAGTGGGGTGGCTCATTTTCGACTCCTTTAACGTAGTTGATCAGTAAAACATGGTGTTGGTAATAAGCCGGAGGTGTTTGCAAACTGCATAAGAAAGTTTTTGCATTGGATGCGGCTGCCTAAACGATATGACCTAGTTCGCGAAACAATTGACCCAGGCTAGGCAGGCTGACCGGCACCCTGTTATCGGTTTCGACGTTTTTTCTTAGCCAAAACTTGCACGGATCGCAAGGTTGGGAAGATTACATGGAAAGTATCAACGTTCTTTACCTCGCCCTCAAACCAGAGGCAGATGATGCCGTTTCATCGATAAGAAATGCGGTGGGACGCAATATTCATGTTACGTGTGATCCCGCACAAGCTCGGAATCTTTTGAGTAGTGGCGATTTTCATGTCGGGCTCATTCAATTCGAGCCATTCGACGAAAACTTTTTCCAGCGCGTTATCGGCGACATTTTTTATTATCCGGAAGGGTCATCCATGCAGTGGGTGGCTTTGGTATCTTCGTCGTCTATGGAAAACGAGGCGGTCTGCCGGCTTATCGCAGAGTATTTCTACGATTATCACACGTTGCCTTTCGATATCGACCGACTCAGGATTACACTCGGTCATGCATCCGGCATGGCGGGAGTTAGAAGGAAGGTATTTCCGCGTACAAGCGAATGGCTCAACAAAAGCGAGTTGATCGGCTCAAGCCCGGCCATGAGGCGGGTACTTCACAGTATCGACAAAGTTTTATCTTATGACTTGCCAGTTTTGATCACGGGAGAAAGCGGCACCGGCAAGGAATTGGCCGCGTTAGCCATTCACAATCATTCACCACGTTCCGAAGGACCTTTTGTTGCCGTCAACTGCGCCGCTTTGCCGTCCAATCTGATTCAGTCGGAACTTTTCGGTTACGAGAAAGGCGCTTTCACCGGTGCCCATCAGCGAAAACTGGGATTAATCGAAAAAGCCGGAGGGGGTACTCTTTTTCTGGATGAAACCGGTGAATTACCGCTTGATTTGCAAGCCAATCTTCTTCGCTTTCTCCAGCAGAAAACCATTTATCGAGTCGGCGGCCACGAAGAGATTGCCGTCGACGTCAGAATCATTTCGGCAACCCATGTCGACCTAGAGGAAGCTGTCCGCAAAGGGCGTTTCAGGGAAGATCTTTATTATCGACTCAATGTCTTGAGGGTTACCATGCCGCCTTTGCGTGACCGGGGTTACGATATTGAATTACTGGCGGAGTACTTTCTAAATAGTTTCAAGAAACAAAATGTCTGTAAGGCAAGGCAGTTCAGTCGGCGTGCGTTGAAGGTGATGCGGCACTACAGTTGGCCTGGAAACGTGCGCGAATTGAAAAACCGCGTAGAGCGTGCGCTGGTCATGTGCGACGACGCGTATATTTCGCCGGCGGATTTGGGTTTGGAGGAATATTCGCCGCAGCCTCTCGCGCTAAACCTGAAGGCTGTCAAGGATCAGGCAGAGAAGGACATACTCCACCGGGTATTAGATCAGGCGGGCGACAGCGTAGTGACGGCTGCTCAAATATTGGGGGTATCCCATGTTACGCTTTACCGGTTGATCAAGAAGCACGATATTAAACTTCAAAAATAATTTTTTCCATTTAAAAAACCTGTCGTTACGGTTGAGCTAGCGAAGCAGGAAAATCCTTTTACCCGTTTGACCGACGCACGTCTGGCTGCCTCGGAGAGAATTTGCAGCGATGGTGATATGCCTGCGCGCCTGCAAATTACCTCTGATACTCTCTTGGTTATGCTCTTCGGTTTTTGCGGCATTGGCTCAACTAAGGGCCATGATTGCTCGTTGCACGGGAGTGTCTTTAAGGATTTGTTAGTCGGCTTTTTTCAAAAAGTTAAATTCACTGAAAATATTAGTCACTCAATATAATCAGTCACTTAGAGTTGCTGGCGGTATAACTGAAGGATGGGAATAACAAAATTGTAAAAGTGGGCCGGTGTTTCGGGAGCCGCCTGGTTGGCGCGAGGCACTCGGGCCGGAAGCCAAGGACGCGGCGGGGCCGCTTCGAGGAATCTCAGCTTTGGGGCAGGGGGTAACCGTTTTGTTATACCGAATTCACCGCGATAAAGTCCTGTGATATGACCGGGTTATTCACCCTATTACAGCCGTGTAACACGGGTGGCAGTTATGGCCGGAGCGCTGACGTACCTTAACGGGAATGGGGCGGTTTTAGATCGGCTTGTTTCGTCTGGCTTACGCCCTTTAAACCCGGAAATAAAGGCGTGGCTCAATACCTCAGGCAACGCGGTGCGTTTACCTTTTTCAAAAACGTACATTTTCAAGCTGGAAAGCGGGCGGTGGAGGTATGTCATGCCGGCGGAATCTGGGGCGGCGGCAGGGGCGGCGCATATGGAAAATAAAAAACTCGTTTTAAAACAATTGAAAATGGCTGGTCGGGATTCTGGTGGTCAAAGGTGGCACGAGGTCTGCAATATGGTTATCGGTCGCAAGGATGCGACTCGAACAAAAGGGAATTTGATAACTGTGATCTTGCTGCGCACTGTTCTGAGGAACGGGTGCGATGGTAAGGGATGAATTCATTAGGCAAGACCTAGAAAGGAGTTCGATTATGAAATCGTATGCATTGGCTGCTGTGTTGTCTTCGGTGATGGTTGCCGGTCCGGCGTTGGCCGACAACGATTTTCGTGCTTTGGGGCAGGTGTCCAATCTGACGCCGATGACGGAAACGCAGCTCGCGGCCGTCGAGGGCGGCCAGTCTTGCTCGGGTGGTTTATTCAATCTTGCGAACACCTGTCTTAACGTAGCCGTACCTACCGTAGTTGCAATTAACCTGGGCATTTTGGGGAGTCCCAGCCAGTATATTAAGCAAATCACGTCACAGTATATTCAATAACAGCGAACTCGGAGTCCCGATGGCATCCTGATCGGGACCGGGGAATCAGGCGGGGGGCGATCATCAGTCGGCCCTCGCCTTTTTGATGAGAGCCTGGCGAGAGCCGAATGGGTTGAAAGTATCGGCTTGAAAGGTTGTTTTTATACGGAAAATGGGTATCGATGCGAATTCAGCACGATATCCTCAGAGCGCAAGAGTCTATATCGTAAAGCAATCCATTTTCTGTTTTGAGCGTTATTTCGTTCCCCAAATCTTCGGGTATTCCCTGTTGTGTTTTATCGGTTGATCAATAAGCACGATATCAAACTTCAAAAATAACTCTCCTCATTTACAAAAGCCTGCCATCGTGGCCGAGATTGCGGAGCGGAAAATCGGCTGTTGTCGGTACTGCTTCGAACGTCCGTAAGCGCTGTTGATATTCCCTACATTAACCCCGGTACGTCCAAATCGGTATCTTGCTGTTCTTTCTTCGCCGTGTCGGCGAAGAAGAGCGCCCCGACTGCCCGCTGACTGGAGTGGATCTAAACGCCCGGCAGCTCGGCAATATCAAGAAGTTAAATTCACCGAAAATATTAGTCACTCAATATAATCAGTCACTTAGAGTTGCTGGCGGTATAACTGAAGGATGGGAATAACAAAATTGTAAAAGTGGGCCGGTGTTTCGGGAGCCGCCTGGTTGGCGCGAGGCACTCGGACCGGAAGCCAAGGACGCGGCGGGGCCGCTTCGAGGAATCTCAGCTTTGGGGCAGGGGGTAACCGTTTTGTTATACCGAATTCACCGCGATAAAGTCCTGTGATATGACCGGGTTATTCACCCTATTACAGCCGTGTAACACGGGTGGCGGTTATGGCCGGAGCGCTGACGTACCTTAACGGGAATGGAGCGGTTTTAGATCGGCTTGTTTCGTCTGGCTTACGCCATTTAAACCCGGAAATAAAGGCGTGGCTCAATACCTCAGGCAACGCGGTGTGTTTACCTTTTTCAAAAACGTACATTTTCAAGCTGGAAAGCGGGCGGTGGAGGTATGTCATGCCGGCGGAATCTGGAGCGGCGGCAGGGGCGGCGCATATGGAAAATAAAAAACTCGTTTTAAAACAATTGAAAATGGCTGGTCGGGATTCTGGTGGTCAAAGGTGGCACGAGGTCTGCAATATGGTTATTGGTCGCAAGGATGCGACTCGAACAAAAGGGAATTTGATAACTGTGATCTTGCTGCGCACTGTTCTGAGGAACGGGTGCGATAGTAAGGGATGAATGCATTAGGCAAGACCTAGATAAGGAGTTCGATTATGAAATCGTATGCATTGGCTGCTGTGTTGTCTTCGGTGATGGTTGCCGGTCCGGCGTTGGCCGACAACGATTTTCGTGCTTTGGGGCAGGTGTCCAATCTGACGCCGATGACTGAAACGCAGCTCGCGGCCGTCGAGGGCGGTCAGTCTTGCTCTGGTCTTCTGAGTTTCGCGAACACCTGTCTTAACGTAGCCGTACCTACGATCACCGCGTACAACGTGAGTTTTCTCGGGCTACTTGGAGCTACCACCCAGAGCATTAAGCAAGTTACAAACCAGTATATTCAATAACGGCGAACTCGGAATCCCGATGGCATCCTGATCGGGACCGGGGAATCAGGCGGGGGGCGATCATCAGTCGGCCCTCGCCTTTGTGATAAGTCGGCGGCATACCTCGTTTGAACTCGGGGCTAATGTGTCGTCAAAATCGAATTGTTCATGCAGGAAAAGGAGTTCGATCATGAAAGCATATGCATTGGTTGCTGTGTTGTCTTCGGTGATGGTTGCCGGCCCGGCGTTGGCCGACAACGATTTTCGTGCTTTGGGGCAGGTGTCCAATCTGACGCCGATGACTGAAACGCAGCTCGCGGCCGTCGAGGGCGGTCAGTCTTGCTCTGGTTTTTTCAGTATTGGAAACACATGCCTCAATGTAGCCGTACCTACGATAACTGCGGTTAATCTGAGCCTCTTCGGACGAGCCTTCCAGGATATCGTACAGGTCACGAACCAGAGTATCCACTAACGGCAAACTCGGGGTCCCGACGGCATCCTGATCGGGACCGGGGAGTCAGGCGGGGGCGGTCAGTCCGTCCCCGCCTTTTTGCTGAACACGCGGTGAGAAACGAACGGGACCCAAGGATTGGCTCGCGAGCTTTTTTTCGCTACACCGTCTAAGGCGTATTGACCAACAATGGATCACTAAGGAAATCATGGAGAGACCTATGAAAACCTTATTCATACCGGGTGGCTTGATAACGCTTTCGTTATTGTCCATGATCTCGGTCCATGCTGAGTCCGATTTTCATGCGATGGAGAAGCTTTCCCTGCAAGATGCGGATATCGTGTCGTCTTGGCTGAACGACAGTGAGCTCGATCGAGTAGAGGGAGGGCTGGATATTTTGAGTGTCGCGTCAGGTCTGGGTGACACGGAGGTGCTGACGCAAGCCTATCTGGCGCAGGCGGCGCTTCAAAACGCCATGAACACGTCAGCAGCCGATGGCGGCATTACGCAAAATCAGGTGGACAGGACAACATCGCTACGTCAGGCTTGCGAATCACAAGCATGCACTCAAAGTGCGAACCTAACGACTAATTCGCGGATTTAGTGGTATAAGGAAACATCGTCCATCGCTGTCTGGTTTAGGGAAAGGGAATGACAAAGATAAGCGGCTTA
This sequence comes from Methylocaldum sp. RMAD-M, assembly GCF_017832375.1. Taxonomy (NCBI): domain Bacteria; kingdom Pseudomonadati; phylum Pseudomonadota; class Gammaproteobacteria; order Methylococcales; family Methylococcaceae; genus Methylocaldum; species Methylocaldum sp. RMAD-M. Next base: position 77,585 of record NZ_JAFIBZ010000001.1, read on the forward strand.
ATTGTGTGGGGGGTGTTGCTGTGCGCTGCCATGGCACACACGGTTGTGGCCGAGCCGAGAACGGCGCCCGCGATAACGCGGCATACCTTGATCGAGCTCCGGGATCGGGCGGTCGTCAAGCAGCGTCTCGATTATTCCTGTGGTGCCGCGGCATTGGCGACCCTGCTGCGGTACTACTATGGCGAGGATACCTCCGAGCAAGATATTCTGAATCGCCTTAATGCAATTTTGGTCAATTTGACCAAGGAGCAATGGGCACACAAGAAGCGGATCGGTTTTTCGCTGCTCGATCTCAAGAAGGTGGCTCAGCAAAAAGGCTACCGGGCAGCAGGCTTCGAATTGACGATCGATCAGCTAAAACAGCTGATAGCGCCCGTCCTGGTCTACGTGCATCCTTTCGGATATCACCATTTCGCCGTACTGAGAGGAATTGCTGGTGACCGGGTCTACCTTGCCGATCCCGGGCGCGGCAACCTGCGAATGAGTCTATCGCGCTTTCAAGACGAGTACGGCGGCGTCATCTTCGTGCTGGGAAAGCCGGGGGAAGAAAACATCGTGTCCTATCCACTGGCGCTGGGAAGGCCTTCCGACTACCCGGAAGTGCGGTTGCGGGATTTCGCCGAGCGAGCCGACATTCTGACCAGTTCCGCGACCAATCTGAATGTCAGGATACACCCACCGCGTTAGCTTAAACCCTATTGTCCGGGGGGGGCGGGTGCGGGAGATGGTCAAGGGTGCTGTTTGGGAGAGTCGAAGAAAACCAGACGGCCGCTCCCGTGCATGACGTATGCCCAGGCATCGACCGGGAACTTGATCGCAGCGATTCCGCAGGTCGGAAGAGTGCCGAGACTTTCGCCGGTCAGCCGAGTGACCAGTTCGCTGAGATCGGGGTTGTGGCCGATTAGGTAGACTCTGTTATGGATATTCTCTAGGGACCGAATCAATTCGAGGAGAGCCGGTGTCCCTTGCAGGTAAATGCTGTCACGTACCGCGATTGCCCGGCTGTCGTAGCCGACCGCTTCCGCGATCAGTTCGGCGGTTTCGAGAGCGCGTTTTGCCGGGCTCGTTACGATTAGATCCGGTTCCTGTCCGCGAAACTTCAATACATCGCCCATGACCGGCGCATCGCGTTTGCCGCGGTTGTTCAAGGGACGGTCGATATCCGCCAGAAACGGTTGATCCCGGTCGGATTTGGCGTGACGGATGACGATTAGGCTTTTCATGGCGGCGACCGCGCGCTGTTTCCAATTTGATCACGGCATTTTCATGAAACGATCTTTCCTGTACAAGAGGGGGAAGCTGGACGCGCTTTCGATGGAAGAGCTCGGACAGTACCTCGACGGAATGATTTTTCGTTATGCACCGGCAGGTTATACTATGCCCAAATGGCGTGTTTCCGCCGCGTTCTCATCCTCTTTCGTGGTCCTAAGATTCCGACTGAGTCGTATTTGAAGCAGTTCGTTCTTTTTAATACACCCGTTTTGCAAGCAAAGTCCGTAATACTCGATCACGACAGTGATCAGTCGAGTATTCTTGGCGTGCTTGTCGTTTAGTAATGCCTTGACAATATTGTGGGTTTTGCTATTTAGGGCTAATTTGCCCCGGCTTTTGAGCTCGGGCAAGGAAAAATGCATGTGAACGTAAGAGATCTGAGCCTGGTCCGCAGCACAAGATTTGGTTACTGAGTTTCCGAGGAAAAACACACTGTGAGCTTTCGAAGCTGGATTGTCGTCTTTTTGTGTCCTTTATTTTTCAATGATGCCTTGGCCGAGCCCGGCAAGCCGGCGCCGCCGCCACCCCAAGTTCCAGCTCCGAGCGCACCCGTTACACCTCCGGCCGACAAAGCGCCGGCCAAGCCTTTCGAGTTTTCGGATGTGGAGCAGAAGGCAAAGGAATTAGCCCGCAAGCCTTATGTGCGCGACGAAGCCGGGATGCCCGAGTTTCTGACCAAGCTGGATTACGATCAATACCGCGATATTCGGTATAAACCGGAAAAAGCCCTCTGGCGCGATGAGAACCTGCCCTTTCAAATTCAGGCGTTCCATCGCGGTTTTATGTTCAAGGACCGCGTGATCATCAATATCGTGGACCACGGAAATGCGACGCGGCTCGCGTATTCGCCGGAACTATTCGACTTCGGCAAGAATCAATTTCCCAATCCACTTCCCGCGGATCTAGGATTTGCCGGTATACGCTTCCATCATCCGCTGCGGAAAGACGACGTCTCCGACGAAATCGCCGTTTTTCTAGGCGCCAGTTATTTCCGGGCGGTCGGATTGGGACAGTTGTACGGCTTGTCCGCGCGCGGGCTGGCGATCGATACCGGTTTGCCTAAGGCGGAGGAGTTCCCGATCTTCAAAGAGTTCTGGATTGAAAAGCCGGCGAAGGACGCGAGTTCGCTCACGGTGCACGCTTTACTGGATAGCCAAAGGGTAACCGGCGCTTATCGCTTCGTCATTCACCCCGGCCTTGATTTGACCATGGATGTGACGAGTCACCTTTATTTTCGCCAGAGCATCGAACGGATTGGAATTGCGCCGCTAACCAGCATGTTCTTTCACGGCGAGAACACCGATCGTTTCATGGACGACTTCCGGCCGGAGGTGCACGATTCCGATGGCTTATTGATCGGGAGAAGCACCGGCGAATGGGTATGGCGTCCGTTGAACAACCCGCGCCAGCTTCGCATCAGCGTCTTCAGAGATGAGAAGCCCGTGGGTTTCGGCTTGATGCAAAGAGACCGCAATTTCGATCATTACCAAGACTTGGAAGCCAGCTATAACCGCCGTCCCAGCGCCTGGATCGAAGCTTTGGGCGATTGGGGGCCGGGCGCGGTTTACCTGATTGAAATTCCGAGCGACGCGGAGAAATACGACAATATCGTCGCTTTTTGGGTGCCCGATCAGCCAACCGGAGAAGGCAAGGAATATACGTACAGCTATCGTCTCCATTTCGAATTGGACGAATTCACCGCGCCTGGCGGCGGAAAAGTCGCGGCCACCCGTATCGGCGCGACCATTCCGGATAGTCCTAATCGCAAATTCGTCGTCGAGTTCGCCAGTCCTACGCTCAAGCTGCTCAGCGACAAGGCCTCGGTCGAAGCCGAGGTAAGTGCTTCCGCCGGTAAGATTACCAATACCGTGGTTCAGAAAAACAGTGAAAATGATCAGTGGCGTTTGAGCTTTGATTTAGAACCCGAAAAAGATAAAGACCCGGTCGAGTTGCGTGCGATGTTGAAATCCGGCAAGGATGCGCTTACCGAAACGTGGGTTTATCAGTGGAACCGTCGATGAATCAAGTACGGATTTTAGAAGAGATGATAACGTCCGGCGATGCGGACTCCGCTCCTCAATCATGGCTTCCCGGGATCAAGGAGCGGGTCGTCGCCTACCTGCAGAGCCTCGGCTTGTCTCGGCAGGATCTGATCGAGAACTTAGCCGACGACTGTCTGAACCGTGCCCGCCGCCGGGTCGGACGCGGGGCTGGAGACGAATTGCTCAAGCGTGCGATAGAGGAGGCCCAGCGGCGTTTCGACCACGCCTTGGCGCGAGCCATGCGCTTGTCTCCGTCCAAGGATCCTCATCCCATAGCGGCGGCCCGCGCCGCCTTGCTGCTGACCGGTTGCCCGTCGGCCAGCGACGCTCTGTTCGGAAATCCGGATCCGCCGTCTGAGACGGGTGAAATGCTAAGAGAAATTCTGCCCCGACCCACTCCGCCCGAGGACTCCGTTCCTATGGCCGAACAGCCGCTGAGATTCTGGCTGTTCAAATCGACTCATCAAAGCAGCTAACCCTTTTTCAAATATGTCTTCCAATGCCAGCGCTCTGCCGGGCTATGTCCGCACTTTAAGGCGAACGTTTTTCTTCACTCTGGTAACCCTGACGGCCTTCGCGGCGCTTGCCATGATAACGAGCGCTTTCCTGCAGAACGGAATAACGCCGCAGGAGATCGTGCTGCTCATACTTTATACCTTGCTGATTCTGTGGATCAGCACCTCGTTTTGGACCGCTACGCTCGGATTCTGGTGCTTGCTTCGGGGTGGCGACAAGCGCTCGATTTCGAGACTGGTCCCGAATCCGGACATGACGTCCGACCAGGAGCCGGCGCTCACGGCGCTGGTGATGCCGATCTACAACGAGGATCCGGTGCGGGTATTCGCGGGACTGCGGGCGATTTATCAGTCGCTCCGCGAAACCGGGCGCGCGGACGAGTTCGAACTGTTCATCCTCAGCGATACGCGCGATCCCGATACCTGGATGCAGGAGGAGGTAAACTGGTATCGCATGTGCCGCGACTTCAATGCGCACGGCAAAATCTTTTACCGCAATCGCGAGAAGAACATCGCCCGCAAGAGCGGCAACATCGAGGATTTTTGCCGTCGCTGGGGCGGCCGTTACCGCTACATGATCGTCCTCGATGCTGACAGCCTCATGGCCGGTGAGACGCTGACGAAAATGGTGGATCTGATGGAGGCTCATCCCCGCGTCGCACTGATTCAATCACCGCCGCTGCCGGTAAATCATAAATCCTTGTTCGCCCGTATCCTCCAGTTCGCCAGCAGTTTGTACAGCGACATCTTCATTGCCGGGATCAATTTCTGGCAGCTCTCGGGTAGCAATTATTGGGGGCACAACGCGATTATCCGCATGCAGCCCTTCGTTCGGCATTGCGGTTTGCCGAAGTTGCCGGGGCGGGAGCCATTCGGCGGCGAGATCTTGAGCCACGACTTCGTCGAGGCGACTTTGTTGCGCGAGGCCGGATGGGAGGTGTGGCTGGCGGCCGATCTCAAGGGCAGCTACGAGGAGCTGCCGCCGACGCTGATCGACTACGCCAAGCGCGATCGGCGTTGGTGCCAGGGGAATTTGCAACATTTGCGCATGGTGTTCGCCCGCGGCTTTTCTGGACTCAGCCGTTTGTATTTTCTGATGGGCATCATGTCCTATCTGTCCTCGCCGTTATGGTTGCTGTTTCTGGTTTTAACCGGCTTTGAGGCGTATGTGCAGAGCCAAACCATGCCGGTTTATTTTTTCGGCGACAATATTTTTCCGGTCTGGCCCGAGTCTTATGCGGTCGAGATGACGACGGTCTTGCTGGTGACGCTGGCCATGCTGTTTCTGCCGAAATTCTGGAGCTTTTTGCTGCTCCTGATGCGTCCCAGAATAATCAAGGGCTATGGCGGCGTGATACGCGCCGCTTTCAGCGTCTTTTTCGAAAGCGCATTTTCAGTGCTGACGGCGCCTGTGCTCATGCTGTATCAGAGCAAATTCGTCGTCGCCATTTTGCTGCGTCGCAGCGTCGGCTGGCCTCCGCAAAATCGCGGCGATCACCGTTTGAGCCTCAAGGAAGCCACTCTGGCTCACGGCGGGCAGACGCTGACCGGGTTGGGTGCCGGATGGCTGAGCTACGAGTATGTGCCTGACTTTTTCCTGTGGCTGATTCCCGTTCTGGCCGGGTTGGTCCTTGCCATACCCGTTTCGATCCTTTCCAGCAGCACGTCGGTGGGTTCGCTCGCCCGTAAACTCGGATTTTTCCTGACTCCGGAAGAGTATAAGGCGCCGCGTGTCGTCGAACTGCTCCACGAAAATCTTGCCCGTACCGAGCAAGCGGGTGCGCAAAATGAAGGCGAGTTGAACGTTGCCGATCCGGGAACGTATTCCCTCCACTTCGCTCTTTTGCCCGATCGTCCGGTGAAAAAGCGCCAGCGCCACCAGTTGCGCGCTTTGGTGTACCAATTGGTGGAAGAGGGGCCGGAAACGCTGTCCGCCGCCGACAAGCGTGCCTTGATTTCCGATCCGGAGACGCTGACTCGGTTGCACACCTTGGCTTGGAGCCGGAAGGACAAGGACACCCCTCAATTGTCCTGAGGAGCGACCGCCCATGAACGAGCGGTTGCGCTCATTGATCCTCCACCAAGAGGCCTTGAAGAACTGCGTGCGTTGCGCCGGGATGATCGGTCCGGTGGTGATGGGGCGCGCCGTGTTGTCGCCCGTGATCCTCATCGGCCAGGCGCCGGGCGGCAAGGAAGGGCAATTCGGAAAGCCGTTTGCGTGGACAGCGGGAAAAACCCTTTTCAAATGGTTTGCCGAGATAGGCATATCCGAAGACAATTTTCGCCGCAACGTCTACATGGCGGCCGTATGCCGCTGCTTTCCCGGCAAGAACCCGAAAGGCGGCGATCGGGTTCCGTCTCCGGAGGAGATCGATCGTTGCGCCGATTGGCTGAATGCCGAAATTCGGCTTATAAGACCCAAGCTCATTATTCCGGTCGGCAAGCTGGCGATCCGTCAAATTCTCGTCGCCGATAGACTGGATCAGGTGATCGGGCTTAGGCACGAGCTTTGTCGAGAAAGTCTAGAGATAGACGTAATACCCTTGCCTCACCCGTCCGGGGCCTCCACCTGGCACCGCCGAGAACCCGGCAAAACCCTGCTGCATAATGCGTTAAGGCTAATTCGCGAGCATCCCGCTTGGGGTGAGGTCTGTCACGGCTCGAGCGACGGCGTTTTGACATAGCGCAAAAGTTATGCACAACGGATGAGTTGTTTTTCAGTGCTTTCGGTGTACCGGCGTCAGGTTTTTGACGTTTTTGGCAAGTTTTTGATTATTTGCATGTTTTGGCCCAAGAATAAAAATCGTCAAATTAAGGAAAGATCAGGACCGGCGGGGTTTCAAAAGTGTTTTAAGACTGCATTCCACAAACTTATCCACAGGTTCTGGGAAGTTCTTCTTTTTAAGGAGTGCGACAGAATGCTTATCAATAATCAATGGAAGATCTAACAAAGGAATTCCGATGCAAACAATCAACGCTCAGGTAAGGCCGGAAGGCACTCTGGAGGTTTTGTCCAAGCTGGAAGTGGCGAAGCTGCTCGATACCAGCCAGGGCGGTCTTCACGAGCTCTTCCGGCGTTGTTCGCTGGCGGTCCTGAATTGCGGCAGCGCTGTCGATGACACCAAGCTGGTGCTCGAGCAACATAAAGACTTTGACATTCGCGTATTGCAACAGCAGCGCGGTATCAAGCTGGAGGTGCTGAACGCGCCGGCCTCGGCTTTCGTCGACGGCGAGATGATCAAAGGCATACGGGAGCATCTGTTTTCGGTGCTTAGGGATATCGTTTTCACCGGATCGGAGATCGTATCGAATTCGGCGTTCAATCTGGGCAAGTCGGAAGATATCACCAGCGCCGTTTTTCACATTCTGCGCAACGCGGGCAGCCTGATCACGAATACCTCTCCGAACTTGGTCGTATGCTGGGGAGGCCATTCGATCAGCCGGGAAGAATACGATTACACCAAGGAGGTCGGCCATGAGCTGGGGTTGCGGGGGCTCAACGTCTGTACCGGCTGCGGCCCTGGAGCCATGAAGGGGCCGATGAAAGGCGCCACGATCGGCCATTCAAAACAACGTATCTACGAGGCCCGCTACGTGGGCATTTCGGAGCCGGGAATCATCGCCGCGGAGCCTCCGAATCCCATCGTCAACGAGCTGGTCATCATGCCTGATATCGAAAAACGCCTCGAAGCGTTCGTAAGGCTCGGGCATGGCATCGTCGTCTTCCCGGGCGGGGTCGGCACGGCCGAGGAGATTCTCCACCTCTTAGGGATTCTGCTTCACCCCGACAACAAGAATTTGCCTTTTCCGGTCATTTTGACGGGGCCTGCGGAGTGCGCCGGCTATTTCGAGCTTATCGACCGGTTTATGGTTTCGACGATCGGTCGAGACGTGCGCCGATGTTATCGGATCATCGTCGACGATCCCGCCGGCGTTGCCCGGGAAATGAAAGAGGGGATCAGCCTGGTGCGGGAATTCCGGAAACAGAACGGTGACGCCTACTATTTCAACTGGCTGCTGAAGATAGAGCAGCAGTTCCAGATCCCTTTCGTACCCTCGCATCAGAATATGGCTTCATTGGAATTGCATCGACAGCAGGAGCCTCACCATCTGGCAGCCAACCTGCGCCGAGCCTTTTCCGGAATCGTGGCTGGAAACGTGAAGGCGGAAGGCATACGAACCATCGAGGAGCATGGGCCTTTCGAGCTGCGGGGGGACGCGGAGGTCTTGAAGCCTCTGGATGAGTTGTTGGCGGCGTTCGTCGCACAGGGCCGCATGAAGCTTCCGGGCGTGCGTTACGAGCCGTGTTACCGGCTGGTAGCGTAAATTTTGAGGAAAAAACGATTTAAGAGGAGTTCGAGATGTTCATTGCCATGAATCGATTCAAGATTGCTTTAGGGAAAGAGAGCGAATTCATTGCAATCTGGCGGAATCGTGAAACCTACTTGCATGAAGTTCCGGGATTCCGTGAATTTCATCTGCTTCAAGGTCCGAGCAATGAGGACTTCACGCTGTTCGCTTCCCATTCGACGTGGGAGTCGAAAGAGGCTTTCGAAGCCTGGACGCGTTCGGAGGCATTTCGCAACGCTCATGCCAGCGCGGGCGGAAGCAAGGGGCTCTACCTCGGACCGCCTCAGTTCGAGGGTTTCGAGGTCGTCCTTTAAGCGATCGGTCGAGCCCTCATGGGATCTCTAGAGCATTTTCCTGTTCGGCGTAGCGCTCCCAAGCTGCAGTAGGTCGGCAATCCTTTGCCGACACACGCGGTAGACGAGGGGCTTTGTCGGCAAAGGATTGCCGACCTACAAATTATTTTGGCCCGCATTTTGAGCAATCGGATCGCCGGATAATCCGGTACGGTGGGGCAAAGGAGTTATTTCGCCGCTTTCTGCACGATGCTGTCGATGCCTTTCTTGCGCAGGTAGGCCCTGATCTTGTCGGCATCGGCCAGAGTGGCGTACGGGCCGATTTTGACGCGGTACCAGGCCGAATTATCGATCTCGATCATTTCGATCTTGGCCTTGATCTTGATCTTGGCCAGGTCGCCCTTCAGTTGCTCGGCATTCTGTAGATTGTCGAAAGATCCTGCCTGCACCAGATAAAGCGCTGCGGTGGGTTTGCTTCCCTGGCTTTCTTCCCGCTTGATCGTTTTAATCTCGCTTTCAGGAATGATGACTTCCTTTTCGGGGAGGATCTTATAAAAAGTAAACCGGGGCTCGCGCGACTTAATCGGCTGCGGTTTCTGCTCGGGTTTTTGGGCGGCTGTTTTCTTGCCCTCGGTGTTTTGTTTCCTTTCCTGCTGGGGCTGACTCTTTTTTTCGGCTTCCGGAACCGCAGCAGCGGCTTGAGGCGCCGGCGCGGGTATGGACACGGGTTCCGGGGCCTTTGGAGGGGCCTCGCTATCGGCACCTGAGAAAACGTACACAACGAGCCCGATCGCACCAGCAATGCCGACCGCCGCTAGGCCCCAACGTCTCGGAATTTGGAGCTGGCGTTTTCGGTATCCCGGAATCCGGTGCTTATAGTCCTTGGACATGCCTTTACATTGCTTCGGGTGCGGAAACGTCCAGCAGGCTTAAACCGTTGCCGATCACCTGTCTCACCGCGGCAATCAAATTGAGCCGGGCATCCCGTAACGCGGCATCCTCCACCAGGAACTGGTGGGCGTTGTAATAAGTGTGGAATTCGTACGCCAGCTCGCGCAGATAATGCACCAGATGATGAGGCTCGTGCTGAACGGCCGATTGTTCCACAACCTCGGTATAGCGGGACAGCGTGTTGATTAATGCCAACTCGTGCGTTTCCGTCAATAGGTCCAGACGATTCATGCCGCCGGCGAGGTCGCGTTTCCAGCCTTTTTCGTCCAACTGCCTAAACACGCTGCAAATCCGCGCGTGAGCGTATTGCACGTAATAAACCGGATTTTCGTTGGTCCTCGAGGTGGCCAGCTTCAGGTCGAAATCCATATGCTGGTCGGATTTTCGCATGACATAGAAGAACCGGGCCGCGTCTTTGCCCACTTCGTTGCGAAGCTGCCGGAGCGTTACGAATTCTCCGGAGCGGGTGGACATCTGGACTTTTTCTTCCCCGCGATATAACACCGCGAACTGGACCAGCAGCACGTGGAGCCGTTCCGGGGCGCCCCCCAATGCCTTGATGGCGGCCTTGACGCGGGGAATGTAGCCGTGATGATCGGCGCCCCAGATGTTGATGATTTGATCGAAGCCGCGCTCCAGCTTGTTCAAATGATAAGCGATGTCGGATGCGAAATAGGTCATCTGACCGTTTTCTCGAACCACCACCCGGTCCTTTTCGTCCCCCAGCCGGCTCGAAGCGAACCAGGTTGCCCCGTCTTTTTCGTAGAGATAGCCCGCTTCTTGAAGCTTTTCCAGCGCACGCTCGATGGCGCCGGTATCGGCCAGGCTGCGTTCCGAAAACCACTCGTCGTAATGAACCCCGAACTCCTCCAGATCCTGGCGAATGTCGTCGAGGATGCTGTCGAGGCCGGCGTCGAACACGATTCGGTAATCGTCGGCGCCGAGCAGCGACTTGGCCCTTGCCACCAGCGCATCGATATGAACTTCCTTATCGCCGCCCTGGGGCTCGTCCGGTGGAATGTCCGCCATGACTTCGGCGGTCGGGCGCCGGTATTTCTCCCCGACTCGCTTGTGCAGATCCCAGGCAATCGTCCGAACGTATTCGCCGCGATAACCGTTGCTCGGGAAGGTCAGCACCTCGCCGCATTCTTCCAGGTAGCGGAGCCACACGCTGGCGGCCAGAATATCCATCTGCCGGCCGGCATCATTGACGTAGTACTCCCGGTGTACCTCGAATCCGGCGGCAGCAAGCAGGTTCGCCACCACGGCGCCGTAGGCCGCGCCGCGCCCGTGTCCCACATGCAAGGGGCCGGTCGGATTGGCCGAGACGAATTCCACCTGAACTTTGCGGCCGGCGCCGACGGCGGTCTTGCCGAACTCGTGCCCGGCTTCGTGAATATCGGCGACGATTCGATGTTGAGCCTTGGGATCGATGAAGAAATTGATGAATCCGGGGCCTGCGACCTCCAGCTTGGCGACGATGCCGTCATGGGGCAGTGCCGCCACGATTTTTTCCGCCAACTGTCGGGGATTGCATTTGGCGGCCTTTGCCAGGGTCATTGCGAGATTGGAGGCGAAATCGCCGTGCTGCGCATCGCGCGCACGCTCCACCATAATGGTCGGATCGATATCGGGAGGTAGCTCGCCATTCGCTTTCAATGCGGAAACGGCGCCATGCAGCAGATTCTCCAGACGTTTTTTCATGCGGGGAATGGTTAGGACGGGAAAAATGAGCGGCTATTATCCTAAAATCGCGGACGTGCTTGCAACGCAGCGACTGCCAAGGGCCTGTGAATGCCGCATGGTCGCCTTCCTGTCGCTCGTCTTCCTGGCTCAGCCCCAAACGCCGTTCGTCCCGAATGGTTTTTCGGAACTATGTATTTCTACTTATAGGCCGGTTGCGGCCGGTCCGATTAATCTGCGGGCAAGTTGATCGCCCTTGCAGTCCGCTGCAGCACATCCGGAGGAGTGGCATGAATGCCGATCTGGTGCAGGCATCGAATCTTTGGCCGTTCATCGCTTATATCGCGGCGATCATGGTCGTAATCGCGGCGATGTTGGTGATCCCCCGTTTTCTTGCCCGGCCCAGTCGCGGACGCGCGACCGGCGAGCCTTTTGAATCCGGCGTCGTGCCAGTAGGCGATATTCATGTGCGCCTCACCATACGGTTTTATCCGGTCGCCATCTTTTTCGTGATCTTCGACCTGGAAGCCGTTTTTATCCTCGCTTGGGCCGTCGCCTTTCGCGAGGCCGGGTGGATCGGGTACATCGAAATGCTGGTGTTCATCGGCATTTTGCTGGCCGCTCTGGTTTATCTCTGGCGGATCGGCGCTCTGGATTGGCGTACCGAGCGGCAGAAATTGCAGGATGCCCGACTACAAATTTAAGGGGAGTACGGGATGGAGTGGACTCTTACCAAAGCCGATTCCGACCCAGCGCCCCGCCCCGGCGAGCGCGTCAGCGAGGAAGCCATGCGCCGCAACCTGCTCATGGCGAAGTTGGAGGACCTGATCGCCTGGGGTCGAGCGAATTCCGTCTGGCCTTTCAATTTCGGGCTTTCCTGTTGCTACGTCGAAATGGCCACCGCTTTCACGAGCCGTTACGATATCGCCCGCTTCGGTTCCGAGGTGATCCGGGCAAGCCCGCGGCAAGCGGACCTGATCGTGATTTCCGGCACGGTCTTCATGAAAATGGCTCCGGTCATCAAGCGTCTCTACGAGCAGTTGCTGGAGCCGCGCTGGGTGATTTCCATGGGGTCGTGCGCCAATTCGGGCGGGATGTACGATGTTTACAGTGTGGTTCAGGGTGTGGACAAATTTTTGCCGGTCGACGTGTATGTGCCGGGCTGCCCGCCGCGTCCGGACGCCTTGCTCGAAGGTCTGATCCTGCTGCAGGAGTCGATCGGAAAAGAGAGACGGCCCCTAGGCTGGACGGTCGGCGAAGGCGGTGTTCAGAAAGCGCCGATCAAAAGCTTCCGAGACCTCAAGACTCCGGAGCGCATGAGGGCCACCGAGTTGCGCAGTCCGGATCGCCTTTAAGGTATTTAGGATGACTTTTACCACGACGGCAGGCAGCGCGACAACGACGGAAAGGCCGAAGACCGGCGCTATCGTCGGCGAACTCCGGCGCCGTTTCGGGGATGACGAATTTACCGTTCAATCCACCTATGACGGCATTCCAACCCTTTGGGTAAGCAAGGACCGTTTCGTCGATTGTCTGACTTATCTGAAGCGCGAGACCGAGCGGCCATACCCCATGCTGTTCGATCTCACCGCGGTGGACGAGCGCCTGCGCCAATACCGGGATGGGCTCCCGGCCAGCGAATTCACGCTGGTCTATCATCTTTTGTCTTTCGATCGGAACGAGGATATCCGTCTCAAGGTCGCCTTGGCCAATGGCGGTTTGAGCGTGCCGAGCATCGCCTCGCTTTGGCCCAACGCCAACTGGTACGAGCGCGAAGTCTACGACATGTTCGGGATTCGCTTCGAAGGCCATCCGAATCTCCGCCGTATCCTGATGCCGCCCACCTGGAAAGGGTATCCGCTGCGCAAGGACCATCCGGCGCGGGCCACCGAGATGGGGCGGTTCTCGTTGCCCGAGCAAAAGCAGGAGGCGGAGCAGGAGGCCTTGCGGTTTGTGCCCGAGGAATGGGGCATGAAACGGCAGAAGAACAGCAGCGATTTTCTGTTTCTCAATCTCGGCCCTAACCACCCCAGCGTGCACGGGGTATTCCGCATCGCCCTGCAGCTCGACGGCGAGGAAATAGTCGATGCCGTGCCGGATATCGGCTATCACCATCGTGCCGCGGAAAAGATGGGCGAACGCCAGTCCTGGCATACCTACATCCCTTATACCGACCGGGTGGATTATCTCGGCGGCTCGCTGAACAACCTGCCTTACGTCATGGCGCTGGAACAAATGGCCGGCATCGAGGTGCCGCCCAGGGCGCAGACAATCCGGGTGATGATCTCGGAGTTTTACCGGATCAACAATCACCTCTTGTTTTACGGCACCTTCGCACAGGACGTCGGACAACTATCGCCGGTTTTCTACATGTTCGTCGATCGCGAGAGGGTCTTCGAAATCATCGAAGCCATTACCGGTGGGCGCATGCACTCCAGCTTTTTTCGCATCGGCGGCACGGCGATGGATTTGCCCGAGGGCTGGGACAAGAAGGTGCGGGAATTCGTCGACTATTTTCCGAAACGGCTGGCGCACTACGACAAGATGGTGCTGGCGAACAGCATCCTCAAGCGGCGCACCCAGGGCATCGGCGTTTACGACACGAAAGAGGCGATCGACTGGGGCGCTACCGGACCGGGGTTAAGGGCCACAGGTCTCGCCTGGGACTACCGCAAGGCGCGTCCCTATTCCGGCTACGAAAATTTCGAATTCGAGGTCCCGTCGGGGAAAAACGGGGACTGCTACGACCGGTGCCTGGTGCGGGTCGAAGAAATGCGGCAGAGCTTAAGAATCATCGAGCAATGCCTGAACAACATGCCATCGGGCCCCTACAAGGCGTTTCATCCGTTGACGACTCCACCGCCGAAAGCGCGGACCATGCACGACATCGAGACGCTGATCCAGCACTTTCTGAACGTCAGCTGGGGGCCGGTAATCCCGGCCGGGGAGGGCTCCGCCTGCGTGGAAGGGACCAAGGGGCTGTATCGCTATTACCTGACGAGCGACGGCAACACGACGTCCTACCGTACCCGCGTCCGTACCGCCTCGTTCCCCCATCTTCAGATGATTCCACTGATGTCGCGCGGCCTCATGATCGCCGATCTCATCGCGATCCTGGGGAGCATCGATTTCGTGATGTCGGATGTGGATAGGTGAGGGGGATATGACGTTTCTAAATGGCTTGTTTGCGGAGGTTGAGGATGTCGGTCTAGCCAGCGGGTTTGGGGTAGTGGCAGCTGGTGCTGCCGGTGATTTTAGATGCGGGTCTCGCCCCGCGGGCGAGTTACTTTTGCAAACCCCATCCATGGGGTTTGCCCTTTGGGCCCGCCTTCGGCGGTCCAAACTCGCTCCCGGCGAGTTTGTCTTTGCTTGCCCAAAGACAAATTTGTCGGGAACAAATTTGGACGCGCGAAGTGCGCCCGAAGGATTTGCGCCAGGACAGGCGCAAATCCAAAGTAACCAAAAGAAACGGCGCCCGAGCGGCATGCTTTTCCTGCGCTTCTCGCTTTGGCGCTGGGGCGACAGAAGGAGCTTCCCTGCTCCTCTGTCGCCGCGCGTCTTCCTGACGCGCCCCTTCGGGCATTCCAGCGCCAAAGCTTGCGATGCTCGGGCATGCCGCACGGGACAAAAATAGCAATATCCCGTATGACGCACCTGAGCATCGCAGTCCTGGACCGGAAAAGCCCGAAGGGGTGCGCAAAGGATTGCGCACGTGTCCCGAGGGACATGGAAGTCCCTTCGGGACGCCCCGCGGCCAGGACGAGAAGCGCAGGAAAAGTGCGTCATCCGGGCGGCGTTTTCTTTGGTTACTTTCTTTTGGCCGAACAAAAGAAAGTAACCCGCGTGCGGGGCGGTTCCCCGCATCAAAAAATGATTTTTCGGGTTCTCTTATGAACGAAGCCCGCATCTTGAGCGAACAGGAAACCGCCGAAATCCTCGCGGCCGCGGGTCATTATCCCGATAAATCCGCCGCCTCCGTCGAGGCGCTCAAGATCGTGCAGAAATATCGCGGCTGGGTGTCGGATGAAGCGTTGAAAACCGTTGCCGGGCTCTTGGAGATGTCGCCGGACGAACTGGATGGGGTGGCGACGTTTTACAACCTGATCTTTCGAAGGCCGGTCGGCGAGAACGTCATTCTTTGTTGCGACAGCGTGAGCTGCTGGATGCTGGGGGCCGATAGAATCCGTGGGCATCTATCCGAAAGGCTGGGCATCGGCTTGGGCGAAACCACGACGGACGGACGTTACACGCTGCTGCCGATCGTCTGTCTCGGCGCATGCGATCGCGCGCCGGTGCTGATGGTCGGCGAAGAGCTTTACGAAGACGTGGACGAATCGAAAATCGATGAGCTATTAAAAAGGAACGGCCAGACATGGACAGACCGCTGACGCAGAACATCAAGCCCGATCTCTCGCCGGTGACGCTGGACGATTACCGCCGCGCCGGTGGCTATGAGGGCTTGGCCAAAGCCTTGAAAGAAATGGCGCCTGCGGACGTGATCGGGGCGGTCAAGGATTCCGGGTTGCGCGGGCGCGGCGGTGCCGGGTTTCCCACCGGCGTCAAGTGGAGCCTGGTGCCGCAGGGCGAGTCGGCGGAGCAGAAATATGTGGTGGTGAACGCCGACGAAATGGAGCCGGGCACTTTCAAGGATCGCCTGCTGATGGAGGCCGACCCGCACCAGCTCATAGAAGGCGTGGTCATCGCCGCCTATGCCGTGCAGGCCGATACGGCCTATATCTTTCTCCGGGGCGAATACCATCTTTCCGCGAGCCGGCTTGAGCAAGCCTTGGGGGAAGCGCGTAGCGCCGCCTATCTCGGCAAAAACATTCTGGGCTCGGACTTCGATCTGGAGATACATCTTCATACCAGCGCGGGGCGCTACATCTGCGGCGAAGAGACCGCGCTCCTGAATTCGCTCGAAGGCAAGCGCGCAATACCGCGCGCCAAGCCGCCGTTTCCCCAGATCAGCGGACTGTGGGGCCGTCCGACGGTCGTCAACAATGTCGAGACCTTTTGCAACGTGCCCCATATCATCCGCAACGGCGTGGACTGGTACCGGGGATTGGGCCGGGGCGAGGATGCCGGCACCAAGCTGTTCGGCGCGAGCGGTCGGGTCAAGAAGCCGGGGTTGTGGGAACTGCCCATGGGCACGCCGATCCGGGTACTGATCGAGGAATGCGCCGGCGGCATGCAGGAGGGGTATACGCTGCGAGGGTTCCTGCCCGGCGGCGCATCCACGGATTTTCTGCTGCCCGAGCACTTGGATCTGCCCATGGATTTCGACGCGATGATGAAAGCCGGCAGCCGGCTCGGCACCGGCACCATGATCGTGCTGGACGATCAGACCTGTCCGGTGCGAATGGTGCTCAACCTGGAGCGGTTTTTCGCGCAGGAATCCTGCGGCTGGTGTACCCCCTGCCGGGACGGGTTGCCGTGGGTCGTCGAACTCCTCGAAGGCCTTTTGGTCGGACGTGGCCGGCCGGAGGACCTGGACCAACTCGAACAGCTCGCGCGCCTGATGGGACCCGGCAATACCTTTTGCGCGCTCGCGCCCGGGGCCGCCGAGCCGTTACAGAGCGCATTGAAATATTTCCGGGCCGATTTCGAACGCTATTTGAAACCGGCATCGACTGCAAGGGTGGCCTGATAGGATTCAATCCATGGCAAAAATCACGGTAGACGGCCAGACCTACGACGTAAAAGCGGGAGACAATCTGCTCAAGACCTGCTTGTCGTTGAGGCTAGATTTGCCGTACTTCTGCTGGCATCCGGCCCTCGGGTCCGTGGGCGCCTGCCGGCAATGCGCGGTCGTGCAGTACAAGGACGAGAGCGACGCCCAGGGGCGGCTGGTCATGGCCTGCATGACCCCGGTGACCGAGGGCCTCCGCGTGTCCCTCGAAGCTCCTCAGGCACGGGAGTTCCGCGCCGGAGTCATCGAGTTCCTGATGACCAATCATCCTCACGATTGTCCGGTGTGCGAGGAGGGCGGCGAGTGCCATCTCCAGGACATGACGGTCATGACCGGGCATACCTTTCGTCGCTATCGCGGCTTGAAGCGCACCCACCGAAACCAGTATCTGGGACCGTTCATCAATCACGAGATGAACCGCTGCATCGCCTGTTACCGCTGCGTTAGGGTTTACCGCGACTACGCCGGAGGCAAGGACCTCGACGTGTTTGCATCCCGCAACAACGTCTATTTCGGGCGCTTCGAGGACGGCGTTCTGGAAAACGAGTTCAGCGGCAATCTGGTCGAGGTCTGTCCCACCGGAGTTTTCACCGATCGGACGTTCAGCCAGCATTACGTCCGGAAGTGGGATCTACAGCATGCGCCCTCGATTTGCGTGCACTGCGGGGTGGGATGCAATACCAGCCCCGGCGAACGCTACGGAACGCTTAGGCGCATCGTCAATCGCTATAACGGAGAGGTGAACGGCTATTTTCTCTGCGATCGGGGCCGCTTCGGCTACGGATTCGTGAACAGCGAGCGGCGCATACGCCAGCCGATGCTTCGCGGAGAGCCGGTCTCCGGGGAGACCGCGCTGGCCCATTTTCAAGGCTTGCTGGGCGGTCACACGATCGGAATCGGCTCTCCCCGCGCCTCGTTGGAAGTCAACTTCGCCCTGCGGGAACTGGTCGGCGCCGAGCATTTTTACGCCGGTTTTGCCCAGGGGGAGGCATCGCTGGCAGCGGCCATACTGGACGTGCTGAGACATTGGCCGGTCCATAATCCGTCGCTGCGGGAGGTGGAGCAGGCGGACGCCGTCTTGATCCTGGGCGAAGACGTGGCGAATACCGCGCCGCGTGTGGCGCTCGCGTTGCGCCAGGCGGTTCGGAACCGCGCTTTCGAACGCGCCGACCGGCTCAAGATACCGCGCTGGCAAGATGCCGCCGTAAGAGCGGCGGCTCAAGGCGAGAAGAGCCCGCTGTTCGTCGTAGCGCCTAACGCTACCCGGCTGGACGACATAGCGGAAGCGATCTGCCGGGGAACGCCGGAAGACATCGCGCGGCTGGGCCTGGCAATCGCCAACCGGATCGATGCCAGCGCGCCGGCGGTGGCCGACCTTTCGCAAGAGGACGAACATCTGGCGGAACTCATCGGCGATACCCTCACTGCCGCGGCGCATCCGCTCATCGTCTCGGGCACCGGTTGCGGCAGTCTCTCCGTGGTCCGGGCGGCGGCCAATATCGCCTTAGCCTTGAGCAACCGGCGAGAAGGAAGGGCTGTCGATCTGTGCTATGTCGTGCCGGAATGCAATACGCTCGGATTGGCGATGATGGACGAGCGCAGCGTCAAGGACGCCTTCGCCGCGGCGAAGACCCGAGACTTGAACACTGTGATCGTGCTGGAGAACGATCTTTACCGGCGGGCGGACGCCGGGGCCGTGGACAGCTTTTTCAACGGTACGCGGCATGTGGTGGTGATCGATCATATTCGCCACGGCACTGCAGCCAAGGCCCAATTACTTCTTCCGGGAAGCACGTTTGCGGAAACCGAGGGCACTCTGGTCAGCCTCGAGGGGCGGGCGCAACGTTTTTATTCCGTCATGCCGGGCAGCGGCGAAATCCGCGACAGCTGGCGCTGGCTAGCCGATGCCGCAGCGAAACGCTGGTCGAACATCGATGCGCTTACCGCCGCTTGTGCCGCGGCTCTGCCGGAATTCGGGCCGATCCGGAACGCCGCTCCGCCGGCGGGTTTTCGTGTCGAGGGCGAAAAGGTCCCGCGCGAACCCCATCGCTATAGCGGACGGACCGCGATGTTTGCAAACCGCGAAATCCATGAACCCAAGCCGCCCGACGACCCCGATTCGGCTTTGGCGTTTTCCATGGAAGGCGCAAGTGTCGACGTGCCGCCGGCATTATTGCCATTCGTCTGGGCGCCAGGTTGGAATTCGCATCAGCAGGCCGTCAACAAATTTCAGGATGAGGTGAGCGGGGCTTTGCGAGGCGGCGATCCCGGGGTGAGGCTTTTCGAGTCGCCGGAAACGGCGGAGCCCCGCTGGTTCGACGAAGTGCCCTACCGTCTACGCGACGAAGCCCGTTGGCGGGCCATCCCGCTTTACCACGTTTTCGGCAGCGAAGAGCTGAGCGCGCTATCGCCGCCATTGGCGGAGCGGGTGCCGGCAGCCTATGCCGCGCTGCACCCGGAGGATGCGGAAAGACTCGGCGTCGGCGAGACCCTGGCGGTGCGGCTGAACGAGCGCGTCGTGCGTTTGCCGCTGAGGCTGGAATCGTCCTTACCGAGAGGCGCCGTGGGCATCTCCGCCGGCCTTGCCGGTCTGTTCCGTAGCGATCTTCCGGCATGGATCGCCATCGAAAAAGAAGGGGAGAGGCCATGACGCTGGGGTCGCCGTTCGATATCGCCGGCATTCTCGGGGCGTTGATCACCGTGGCGGCGCTCTTGATCTGGGTCGAACGCCGGCTGCTCGCCATCTGGCAAGACCGTCTGGGCCCCAATCGCGTGGGACCTCTGGGACTGTTCCAGGTCGTCGCCGATATGCTCAAGATCCTGAGCAAGGAAGACTGGATTCCGCCCTTCGCCGACAAACCGGTATTCGTGCTCGCTCCGGTCGTGATCATGGGATGCATGCTGGCCGCTTTCGCGGTGATTCCGATCGCGCCGGACATCGGAATCATCGATTTCGACTTCGATTTGCTTTATGTGCTGGCGGTCCTGGCGCTGTCGGTGTACAGCGTGGTTCTGGCCGGTTATGCGTCCAACAGCAAATACTCGCTGATCGGTTCCCTGAGGGCTACGGCGCAGGCCATCAGTTACGAGGTATTTCTGGCGATGTCCGCGTTGGGGGTCGTCATGCTGGCCGGAACCTTCGATTTGCGCGCCATCGTGGAAGCGCAAAGGGACGGATGGTTCGTGGTGCCGCAATTTCTGGGATTCATCCTGTTCTTTATCGGGGTTCTCGCGGAAACTCACCGCACCCCGTTCGATCTGCCGGAAGCGGAAAACGAGCTGGTGGCCGGCTATCACACCGAATATTCCGGCATGAAGTTCGGCATGTTCTTCGTCGGCGAGTACATCGGCGTTACCCTCGGGGCGGCCCTGATCGTCACTCTGTTCTTCGGCGGCTGGTTGGGGCCGGTCTTGCCGCCCCTGGCTTGGTTCACGATCAAGACCGCCGTCTTTATCCTGCTGTTCATTCTGGTGCGCGGTTCCCTGCCGAGACCGCGCTATGACCAGCTCATGTCGTTCGGGTGGCTGGTGATGCTGCCGCTGTCGTTCCTGAATTTACTGGTTACCGGAGCCGTCATCCTATGGCGATAGGGCATCGGAGGAACGAAAAGCTGGCTTCGCCTGTATCACCCATGGCTGTGGGTGAGCCGTCATGTTGAAGGACTTCTTGACTCAGTTCCAGACGCTATGGACTGTGTTCCAGCATACGTTCACCAAGGCGGACACCGTGCAATATCCCGAGGAGAAGCCGGCCCTGGCCCCGCGCTATCGCGGACGAATCGTGCTGACCCGCGACCCCGACGGGGAGGAACGCTGCGTGGCCTGCAACCTGTGTGCGGTGGCATGTCCCGTGGACTGCATCGCCCTGCAGAAGACCCAGGACGAATACGGCCGCTGGTATCCGGAGTTCTTCCGCATCAACTTTTCCCGCTGTATCTACTGCGGGTTTTGCGAGGAGGCCTGTCCGACCTACGCCATTCAATTGACGCCGGACATGGAGATGAGCGAGTACGACCGCCGCAACATGGTTTATGAGAAGGAGCATCTTTTGATCGACGGGACCGGCAAATATCACGATTACAACTTCTACCGCGTCGCCGGGAAAAGCGTGGCCGGAAAAGATAAGGGCGAGGCCGAGAACGAGGCGCCGCCGGTGGACGTCCGGAGTCTGTTGCCTTAGGAGAACGACCCCATGCTGTATGTCCTGTTTTATTCCTCCGCCTTGATCAGCGTGATTTCCACGCTGCTGGTGATCGTTTCGCTCAACGCGGTGCACGCCCTGTTGTACGTGATTTTGTCCCTGCTGGCTTCGGGCGTCGTGTTCTTTCTCATGGGGGCGTACTATGGAGCGATGCTCCAGATCATCGTTCACATCGGGGCGATCATGATGCTGTTCCTGTTCGTGGTGATGATGCTGAATCTGGGGCGGCGAACCCTGGAGCAGGAGAGAAAGTGGCTGCCGCCTGCCGCGTGGCGGTGGCCGTCCGCGATGGCGGCGGTGCTACTGACCGAGCTGATCTTCGTCCTGATGCAGGAAGAGCGGGCCGCGCTCGGCCATATCGTCGCATCCAAGGAGGTGGGCATTCGGCTGCTCGGACCTTATGTGCTGGCAGTGGAATTGGCGTCCATGCTTCTCCTGGCCGGATTGGTCGGGGCTTATCACTTGACCCGGCAGGAGGTGAAGAAATGAACGGAACCATTCCCGAGGCACACGGACTGCTGTTGGCGGCCGTCCTTTTCGCGCTGGGGCTCACCGGCGTTCTGGTGCGGCGCAACCTGATCTTCATGCTGATCTCCCTGGAAATCATGCTGAATTCGACGGGGCTCGCTTTCATCGTCGCCGGCTCGCGCTGGAATCAGGCGGACGGGCAAATCATGTTCCTGCTGGTGCTTGCGATGGCGGCGGCGGAAGTAGGCGTGGCCATGGGCTTGGTGACGCAGATTTATCATCGGTTCGAGACCTTGGATGTGGACGCTTTGAGCCGGATGAAAGGTTGAGTGCCGCTGCCGTGAAACCGATCGGCTGGATGGATCAAAAACATCGACGCCGTGAAGGGGTCGGATTTTAGAAGATTTTTCACCGCCATCTTGCGACATGGTATAGGAAACGCCGCCCTACACCCCGCAAAATGGAGGCCGAAAGAGTTGTAGGTCGGCAATCCTTTGCCGACAAATCCTGCGTCGGCAAAGGATTGCCGACCTACAGCAGCTTCGGGCGTACACCACATTGGTACATGCGCTCGCAAGGAAACCGAGGGACGGGGGCATTCCCCTGAAAAGCGATAGAAGCAGGACAACCCTTTAACTAACAAGGAGAAATACGGGTGCTGAACTACTTGGGTCTTATTCCGCTTTTCCCATTGATCGGTTTTCTGATTCTGGTGGCGAGTCAGGGGAATATGCCGAGGCGCTGGGTGCCCTGGATCGGCGCCGGATCCGTCGGGTTGTCGGCGGTGCTCGCGGCGCTGGTCGGCATCGAGTTCTTGAGCGGCTCGCTCGAACCCTACTGTCAGACGCTGTGGACCTGGATGCGAGTGGGCCATTTCGCATCCGGCTTCTCGCTTTATCTCGACGCCTTGTCGCTGAACATGATGTTCGTGGTGACCGGCGTCGGATTTCTCATCCATGTCTACTCGGTCGGCTTCATGGCGGACGATGCCGGCTACGCCCGTTTCTTCGCGTACATGAATCTTTTCGTATTCGCCATGCTAGTCCTGGTCTTGGCGGACAACCTGGTGCTGTTGTACCTGGGCTGGGAGGGCGTCGGTCTGTGCAGCTATCTTCTGATCGGCTTCTGGTACGAGAATCCGGAGAACGGCGCGGCGGCCCGGAAGGCTTTCGTGATGACGAGGGTAGGCGATACGGCGATGGCGATAGGCCTGTTTCTTCTGTTCGCGCGGCTCGGCACCCTGGATATTCAAGCACTCTTGAACAGAGCCTCCGCGGCCTGGCCGGTCGGCTCCGGTATGGCCGCGCTCGCCGCCCTGCTGCTATTGGGCGGCGCGGTCGGCAAGTCGGCCCAATTGCCGCTGCAAACCTGGCTGCCCGACGCCATGGCCGGTCCGACGCCGATCAGCGCCCTGATCCACGCCGCGACCATGGTGACCGCCGGGGTTTATCTGATCGCCCGCACCCACACCCTGTTCGAACTGGCGCCCGCAGTGCTGCAATTGGTCGCCGTGATCGGTGCCGTCACCCTGCTGATCGCGGGTTTCACCGCGCTGACCCAGCGCGATATCAAACGGATTCTGGCGTACTCCACCATCAGCCAGATCGGTTACATGTTTCTGGCGCTGGGGGTGACCGCGTTCTCGTCGGCGATTTTTCATCTGACGACCCACGCCTATTTCAAGGCGCTCCTGTTCCTCGCCGCCGGAGCGGTGATTCACAGCTATCACCACGAACACGACATCTTCCGCATGGGAGGACTCAGAAAACGGCTGCCGATCGCGTTTTGGAGCTTCGTCATCGGCAGCGCCGCCCTGACCGCTCTGCCGTTCACCTCGGGCTATTTCAGCAAGCACGAGATCCTGGCTTCCGCCTTCCATGCGGAGAACGGCTTCTGGTTCTGGGCTGCCGGAACGCTAGGGGCGCTGTTGACCGGCATCTACAGCTTTCGGCTGGTGTTCATCGCCTTTTTCGGCCCGGAAAACGAGCGGGCTTCGGAGCATCTCGGGTTCGCCATGAGTGTCCCGCTCATCCTGCTGGGCGCACTGGCCTTGCTGGGCGGATTTGTTTCCATGCCGCTGGGTTCGGTGTTTCCGAGATCCGAACCGGGCGAGTTGGGATTGATCGCCGGGATCTTCACCGATCTGGCGCCGCTCGTCGGTGTGGGTATCGCGGTTCTCCTCTATCTGCTCCGAACCTACCCGGTCGAAGCCCTGACGGAAACCCGATGGGGCGATATGCTGCACCGCTTCTGGTTTAGCGGCTGGGGATTCGATTGGCTGTACGGAAAGCTGCTGGTCAACCCGTTCCGCTGGCTGGCCGCCGTCAATAGCAGCGATATCGCGGACGATATCTACCGGGGGATCGCGGCCGCCAGCCAGTATGCGCATCGCGCGTTCGCCGCCACCCAAACCGGACAATTGCGCTGGTATGTCGCCGCGTTCACGGGGGGAACCGTGTTGGCCATCGCGCTGGGGATTTTGTCGTGATGCTCGCGACGCTGATTCTGGTGCTGGCGGTCGGCGGCCTGCTCGCCTGGCAGGCGGAGCGCTACGGCACGAACGCCCCCCGCTGGATCGCCCTCGTGACGCTGATAGTGGACGGGGCGTTGCTGGTCCCTTATTTCGCCGGCGGCTTTCCCGAAGCCGGCGTTTGGCTGGACGATCTCCGCCTGCACTGGATACCCCGCTTCGGCATCAGCTTTCATCTCGGACTGGACGGCGTCAGTCTGTTGCTGGTCGCCTTGACGGTTTTTCTCGGTCTCATGGCCGTGGCGGCGTCCTGGACCGAGATCCGGGAGCGGGTGGGGTTTTTCCACTTCAATCTCCTGTGGACGCTGGCCGGCGTGCTAGGCGTGTTCCTCGCGCTGGATCTGTTTCTGTTCTTCGTGTTCTGGGAAATCATGATCGTACCCATGTATTTCCTGATCGCGCTGTGGGGACACGAGAACCGGGCTTACGCGGCGATCAAGTTCTTTTTGTTCACCCAGGTCTCGGGACTCTTGATGTTGCTGGCCATGGTGGTTCTGGTGATCATCCATCAACGAGATGCCGGCGTTTATACCTTCGACTACTTCGACCTCTTGCAGACGAGTCTCGAGCTCAATACCGCCTGGTGGCTGATGCTGGGATTCTTCATCGCCTTCACCGTAAAGCTGCCGGGCGTGCCGTTCCATACCTGGCTGCCGGACGCGCACACCCAGGCGCCGACCGGGGGCAGCGTCATTCTGGCGGGGGTGATGCTGAAAACCGGCGCCTATGGCTTGCTGCGTTTCGTGATCCCGCTGTTTCCCGAAACCGTTGCCGATTTTTCCCCCATCGCGATGGGATTGGGCGTGGCCGGCATTCTTTATGGCGGCATGCTCGCTTTCGCGCAGTCGGACATGAAGCGACTGGTCGCTTACAGCAGTGTCAGCCACATGGGGTTCGTGCTGGTCGGGCTGTTTGCCTGGAATGCGCTGGCGCTGCAAGGAGTGGTGATTACCTTGCTGGCCCACGGCATTTCGTCGGCCGCCCTGTTCGTCCTGGCCGGCGCGGTGCAGGAGCGCATCCATACCCGCGACATGAATCGGATGGGCGGGTTATGGACCGACGTGCCGCGCATGGCGGCCATCGGATTGTTCTTTTCCGTGGCTGCGCTCGGCATGCCTGGGCTCGGCAATTTCATCGGCGAGTTCCTGGTGCTGCTGGGCGCTTACCGGGTGGATGCCGCCATGACGGCAGCCGCGGCCTTGGGTTTGATCATAGCGCCGGTTTATTCGCTGATTCTGATTCAACGGGCTTTCCACGGCGAAACGCGGGAGATTCATCGAATCCGCGATTTCGGCGCGCGCGAATTGGCCCTGATGGGTTTTCTGATCGTGGCGACGGTTTGGATCGGGATGTATCCGCAGTCCATGCTGGACGTCTCCGATACGTGGCTGAAGAATAGTTTGAGAGGCTGGGGAGAGGGCGTCGCCCAGCCGAATGATTCGCAACCGCCGGGCGAGCGTTTGGCGGATCGGGGAGAGCCATGATCACCGCAACCGATCTTCTCGCGCTTTTGCCTTTGATCGTGCTGTCGGCCGTGGCGGTGATCGTGATGCTGGCCATCGCCGTACACCGCAATCATCGTCTCGCCTTCCTCCTGACGGTCGCCGGCATTCTGATCTCGCTGATCACGGTCCCGCTGGTTTCGGATCTCGTGCCGAGGCTGATCACGCCGCTCGTGCTGGTGGATCGCTACGCCCTGGTCTTTACCGTCATGGCCTACGCCGCGGGCCTGGTCGCGGCGGTGCTGTGCTGGGAGTATTTCCGCGTTCGCGAGGGCCACCAGGAAGAAGTATATCTGCTGATTCTGACGGCGCTGCTGGGTGCCGGAGTTCTGGCGGCCGCCCATCATTTTGCGTCGTTCTTCCTGGGGCTCGAGATCCTCAGCGTGTCGCTGTTCGCGCTCATCGCCTATCCGCTGCGCGAAAACCGGGCGTTGGAAGCGGGCATCAAATATCTCGTGCTGTCCGGCGTAGCCTCGGCCTTCCTGCTGTTCGGCATGGCCTTGGTCTACGCCGAGACGGGCACCATGGAGTTCGCGGTCTTGGGCGGGAGGCCCGGAACCTTTCCTTCCGTCATCGGAACTATCCTGATCCTGGTGGCCGTGGGTTTCAAACTATCGCTGGTGCCCTTTCATCTGTGGACCGCCGACGTCTATCAAGGGGCGCCGGCGCCGATCACGGCCCTGCTCGCCACGGTTTCCAAGGGCTCGGTTTTTATCCTGCTGCTGCGCTACGGACTGGAAAGCGGCGTTTTTCGCGTTCCGGTGGTGAGCGTACTTCTGGCCTTGATCGCCGTGGTTTCCATGCTGGTGGGCAATTTTCTCGCCTTGCGGCAGAACAATGTCAAGCGCATTCTGGCCTATTCTTCGATAGGTCACATGGGCTATCTGCTGGTGGCGCCGGTCGCGGCGAACGTCGTTGGCGGAAACTTGGCGGCCGAGGCGCTGTTGGTTTATCTCGCCGCTTATTTCGCCATGACGCTGGCGGCATTCGGCGTGGTGACGGTGATGAGTCCGGCCGATCGCGAAGCGGAGGAGTTGGACGATTATACCGGCCTGTTCTGGACTCGTCCCTGGCTCGCGACCGTGTTCAGCGTGGCGCTCCTCTCTCTGGCCGGCATACCGCTGACCGCCGGATTCATCGGCAAGTTCTATTTGTTCACCGCCGGAAGTCATGGGGCGCTCTGGATGTTGCTGGGCGCGCTCATCATCGGCAGTGGACTGGGGCTCTACTATTACATCCGCATCGTCTTTCAAATGGCCCAAGCGCCGGCCGCGCTGCAAGCGAGACCGGAGGCCCGGCCGGTCGGGGCGCATCTGGTGCTGGCGATATTGCTTCTCCTGATTTTCGGTCTGGGGGTTTACCCGGCTCCTTTCATCGATCTGCTGCATCCGGAGATCAACGTTCCGAAGCAAAGCGCCGCGCAGCAGTAGGTCGACAATCCTTTTCCAATCGCAAACGGGCGTTTAGAGCGTTTTCCGAATCGGTGTAAGGGATTCGGATTTGTAGGTCGGCAATCCCTTGCCGACGTATCGGCTCGGCGAAGGGCTTTGTCGGCAAGGGATTGCCGACCTACGTTCTCCCCTCCCGGAACGAATCCGTACACCGGGATGGAAAACGCTTTAAGTACATTCCGCAAATATTTGCGGAATCTCGACAGGTTGGCTTGATTGGCGGGGTTGTCCTGCAGGTTGCCTATGCCGCAAGACTTCCCTGAATGTACTTAATCGGCCCCTTCCAATCGCAAACGGTCGCTTTAGTCGCGACCCTTCCAATCGCAAACGGCATCTCTGGGAGCGCCAGAGCTGCCCTTCCGACAAAGCCCTTCGCCAACTCGGTGTGTCGGCAAAGGATTGCCGACCTACGAATTTCCCGATCCTCGCCGCTGAACGGCGGTGAAAAACACTCTAACAGGCCATTTGCAGTCAATCCTTCCGTGCGAGTGGAAACTGCTCTAAGAACTCTCCTCCAAAAATAATCCAATCCTCATCTGATTTTAATTTTTCCCTCGGCAGTTCGCTCATCTTGCTCCCGTAGGCTAATGCTCGAAGGCTGTCTCTGTCTCCGTACTCGGCAGCCTTCTCGATGTCGCGAGGAATAACAAGAGGTTCACGAACATGCCACTCGGTTTTGGAATCGTATTCAGAGGACTTTACAAACAGTATGGGCACACAGTGATCGTGTTGTTGAGATTTCTGGACATCGCGATGCTGCTGGCCGCTGCTTGGGTCGCCTTTTATTTCTGGCATCAGAAGCCGGTCATCGATCAGGACCATAGGGTCGTGATCGCTCTCGGCATTCTGGGAGCCATCATTTTCTTCGAGATCGGGCAGATTTATCGCCCGTGGCGTAACGACGCGATGCGGGGGGAACTGGTCCGCATCCTGCGAGCCTGGCTATTCACCTTGATCTCGGTCGTATCCATCGTCGCCCTGGTCCGCTTGCATGTGTGGCTTGGTTCCAGCTATCGCTGGATCGCGACCTGGGGTGTGCTGGGCTTTCTGTTCGTCGTTCTCTCGCGAGCGGTGCTTTCGCGCGTGCTCCGGATATTGCGCGCCCGCGGCTGGCAGCAAGGCCGGATCGTGATGGTCGGGCTGAACGAGATGGCGATCGCCGCGAGCCGGCAGTTGAACGAATCGCCGTGGGCCGGTTTGCAGGTGATCGGTTATGTCGACGACCGCGCCAATCCCAGAGGGCTGGCCGGAGATGTTTCCCTGCCTCGGCTCGGCGGGCTCAAGGATCTGGCGTCCCTGGTGACGCGCGAAGCCATCGACGAAGTCTGGGTCGCGTTTCCGTTCAAGGGCGAGTCGCGCGCGGAACAGGTGCTTCACGAACTGCGTCATTTGCCGGTCAGCATCCGGCTGGTGATCGACTGCTTCGCTTTCAAGATGAGCAAGTTCCTGAATCTGAACGAAGTCGCCGGCATCCCGACGCTCGATATTTCGGTGTCGCCGTTGCACGGCATCAACCGCTACATCAAGGAAATCGAAGACCGCCTGTTGGCGCTGATCCTCCTGATTCTGGCGAGCCCCGTGATGCTGCTCATCGCCGTCGGGGTGAAGCTCAGCTCGCCGGGTCCGGTGTTCTATCGCCAGGAGCGGGTAGGCTGGAACAATCGGTCGTTCGTCATGCTGAAGTTCCGGTCCATGCCGGTGAACGCGGAGTCGAAAACCGGTCCGGTCTGGGCCAAGCCCGGCGAAAACCGCGCCACGCCGTTCGGGGCCTTCCTGCGCAAGAGCAGCCTGGACGAACTGCCGCAGCTCATCAACGTGCTCAAGGGCGACATGTCTCTGGTGGGCCCGCGGCCCGAGCGCCCGGATTTCGTGGAAGTGTTCAAGGATCAGGTGCCGAACTACATGAAGAAGCACATGGTGAAGGCCGGCATCACCGGCTGGGCGCAAGTGAACGGCTGGCGCGGCGACACCGACCTGAACAAGCGCATCGAGCACGATCTTTATTACATCCAGAACTGGTCGGTCTGGTTCGATCTGGAGATCGCCATGAGAACCGTCGTATCCGGCTTCGTCAACAAGAACGCCTATTGATGTGGGCCTTGCGGGAAAGGGGTAAGCATCCATGATTGCATCGTCATTTTCGAATTCGTTGGTCGGGAAGCCGGGGGCGCTGGCCGGGATTCTGGCGCTGTGGCTGTCCGTTTTTCTCCCCGGCTGTTCGCTGACCCCCGGCATGGATATGAAGCGGGGCAGCGATATCTCGGACGCGACCGTGCCGGTCATGAAGGACGGCAAGCTGGTCAAGGAGAAGGTCAAGATCGTGCCGATCACCGCCGATTTGATCATCGAGCGGGAAAACGCAAGACTGCAAGACGCCAGCAAGCTCACCCTGCCGAGCTCGGAAGCGGGGGCGGGGCCGTACCGGGTCGGGCCGCACGACCGATTGCAGATCACGGTTTGGGATCACCCCGAGCTCAACGATCCGGGCGGAGAGAAGATTCTGCCCGAACTGGCGGGCAAGGTCGTTCAAGATGACGGCACGATTTTCTACCCCTATGTCGGCACCGTTCACGTGGCGGACAAAACCGTGTCCGAAATCAGGGATCTGTTGAGCGAGGGGCTTTCCAAATATTTCAAGAAGGTCAAGCTCGATGTCCGCGTGCTCTCGTTCGAGGCCCACAAAGTTGCCGTGGTCGGCGAGGTGAAACATCCGGGGGTCCAGTCGATGGTGGATACGCCGCTCAATGTCGCGGAAGCCATCAGTCGCGCGGGCGGCGTGACGGCGGAGGCGGATTTGAGTCACGTGACCTTGTCGCGCGGGGAAAAGCTCTATCCGATCAACCTCCAAGCCCTTTATGAACAGGGCAATAACGGCCAGAACTTGCAACTGATGGACGGCGACGTGCTGAACGTACCCGATCGCTACCACAGCAAGGTCTTCGTCACCGGCGAAGTGGGGCGGCAGCAGGCGCTGCAAATCCACAAGGGCAAAATGACGCTCGCGCAGGCTTTGTCGGAATCCAACGGAGTCGACTTCAATACTTCCAACACGGAGGAGATTTACGTCATTCGGGCCGGACAGACCAAGCCGGAAATTTTTCAGCTCGACGGGGAATCGCCCGATGCCATGATTCTGGCCGAACAATTTTCGCTGCAGCCGCACGACATCGTTTTCGTGGGTACGGCCGGTGTCACCCAGTGGTCGAGGGTACTCAACCAGTTGCTGCCGTCGTCCTTTAGCCAGGTCATGACCCGAGGGGCGTTTTATGGGTTCTAGCCCGGTTGCCGGAAGCGCTTCGTCTTTCGACTTCTCTCCCGAAGCAGAACCCGCAGTAGGTCGGGAATCCTTTCCCGACGCTAATGGATACTACCGGCACCTTCGTCGGCAAAGGGTTGCCGACCTACAACTGACGGTTCGTAGACCGAGATAAGCCTGGCCGGCGTGAAATCGAAGGGGCGTTTGTTGTTCCCGGCAAATGGCTTCGAAGATACGAATGGACTTCAGTCTCTTTCAACCGAATCGATATGTGGATTGAGTCATGAATATGCACGGACATAACGAGATTAGCCTGCTCCCGCCGCCGAACCTGTCGCGGATCGAGGAGCCGAGCGTCAGCATCAGGGACTATGTCGATCTGTTGCTCGAAGGCAAGAAAACCATCCTTCTGATATTGCTTTCGATATTGACGGTGACGGTGGTCTATCTGATCTTCGCGCCCCGCACGTACAAGGCGGATGCCCTGTTGCGGATCGACAAGAACAAGGCACTGCTCACGGCCCCGCTCCGCAGCGAGGCCAGCAAGTCTCCGGCCGAGGCCGAAAATCCGAGGGCGCAGCGGGAGGTCGAAATCCTGAGATCCCGTTCGGTTCTCGGCAAGGTCGTCGACGGTCTGAATCTGACGGTGGAGGTCACGCCCAGGTATCTTCCTCTGATCGGCGAGACGCTCGCGCGCTGGCACGATCCGCACGACGGCGTGGCCGGCGCCTGGTGGGGCTTCAACCGCTGGGCCTTCGGCGGCGAGAGGATCAAGGTCGCCGAGTTCACCGTTCCCGATCGGTATCTGGGAAAAGACTTCACCCTGATCGCTCTGGACGGCGGGCGCTTTCAACTGCTCGACCCCAAGGGAGAACCGGTGGGCGAGGGACGGGTAGGCGACAGCGTCGAGATCGATGTGGGCGAAGCCGTACCGGTCGTGATCAAGGTTTCGGAACTCAAGGCCCATCCCGGCACTTATTTCGATCTGACCCGGGAAAGCCGACTGACGGCCATCGAAAAACTGAAGAAGGCGTTCACCGTCAAGGAAGCCTCCAAGGATACGGATATTCTCAACGTCGAACTCAAGGGGCGCGAGCCTGAGCAGCTCGCCAAATCGGTCAACGACATCGCCACGACCTATGTAAATGCGACGGTGAACTGGGAATCGGCGGAAGCCGGGCAAAAATTGGCCTTCCTCGAAAGCCAGTTGCCTGTCGTGAAGGAGCGCCTGGAACGGGCGGAGCAGGCATTGAGCGCATACCGGCAGCAACACGGCGCGGTCGACATCTCCGCCGAGGCCGAGGTGCTCTTGAAGCAGGCGGCGGAAATGGAAACCCTGGGCATCCAGCTCAGACAAAAGTACGAGGAACAGACCCAGCGCCTTACGGACGCGCACCCCGACATGATGGCGACCAAGGCCCAGATCGGCCGGGTCGAGCGCAAGCTGGCGGACCTCAACAAGCGGATCAAGGAGCTGCCGCGCACGCAGCAAAACATGGTGAGCCTGTCGCGCGACGTGCAGGTCAATACCGAGCTGTATACCTCGCTGCTGAACAGCGCCCAGGAACAGCGCGTGGCCGCCGCGGGATCGATCGGCAATTCCCGTATCGTCGATTTTGCCGTTATCCCGGAAAAACCGCACTGGCCTAAGCCGATGCTCCTTATCGCCATAGCCACGGTGCTGGGCATGACCTTGGGGGCGGCGATCGTATTCCTGCGCAATTCGCTGCAGCGTCACGACAATTACCCGGCACTGCTGGAATACCGGGTCGGGATTCCCCTTTACGCGGCGATACCGCACAGCAAGAAGCAAAAGCGTCTGGCGAGATTGGTCGATCAGGATCAACCGGCGGTGCTGGCCAGCCAGGCGCCCCACGACATTTCGGTCGAATCGCTGCGCGCCCTGCGGACGACTCTGGAAGCCACGCTCGCCAGCGGCGAAAGCAAGATCATCATGATCAGCAGTCCCGCGCCCGGCATGGGTAAGTCTTTCGTCAGTTCGAATCTGGCTGCGCTGTTGGCCAGCATCCGGAAGCGGGTGCTGATCATCGACGCCGACCTCCGCAACGGTCGGCTGCATGAAGCCTTTTCCGTTCAGAAAGAGCAGGGGCTCTCGGATCTCCTTGCCGGTACGGCTTCTCTGGCCGAGACGATCACCAGCCTTCCCGAGGTGGGAGTGGATTTCATCTCGAAGGGGCGGAACGTGTCGAACCCCGCGGAATTGCTGGTGCTCGGCGGCCTGGACGCGATCCTGGAGGACCTGAAAGCCTTCTACAACCACATCGTGATCGACTCGCCGCCGATCCTGGGCGCCACCGACGCCGCCATCATCGGCAAACACGCCGACGCCACCTTCCTGGTGGTCAAGGAAGGACGCTACACCGCGCAGGAACTGGAGGTCAGCTTCCGTCGCTTCCAGCACGTGGGCATCAAGCCGAACGGCTTCATCATGAACGACATGAAAGAAGGGTCGTCGTATTACCCGTATTACGGGTATGCGTATCCGAAGGCGGTTTAAAAGGATTTTGGTTTTTTCTAGTGTGAGGAAGCTGGTTGATGTTGGGCAAGCACGTAGATGTTCGCCTTCGGCGGGGATTTGTTTTAAAGCGGGGTGTCGCCCCGCACGCGGACTACGCTGCGAAGTCCGTCCGTGGACTTCGCCCTTCGGGCCAGCGTTCCGCTGTCCCAATTCGCTCCTGGCGAATTGGTCTTTTGCTCGGCCAAAAGAAAGTAGCCAAAGAAAAGGCCGCCCGGTTGCCGCTTGAATCCTGTGCTCCTCGCTTTCGGCGAGAGGCGATCGAAGGGCCATCCTTGGCCCTCGATCGCCGCGCAGAATCCATTCTGCGCCCCTTACGGGTTATTCCCGCCGAAAGCTCCGGTGCTCGGCGCGGCAAACGGGAGGAAAACACACGTCTTTGTCCGCTTAAACAACTCTATCCACACTCCACTGGCGAGATCGGCGATCGCCTCACAGTAGCCTGTTTCGGGATTGACCATTGTTCGATAAAAAGGATTTCGGTCTCCTTCCCGTATGGCGACCCCGAGCATCGGAGCCTCGGACCGGAACAGCCTGAAAGGGCGCGCGAGGGATCGCGCGCGGCGACCGAGGGACAGGGATGGCCCTTCGGTCGCCCCCGGTCCGAGGCGAGAAGCGCAGGATTAAGGGCGCCATTCGGGCGGCCTTTCTTTTGGGTACTTTTCTTTGGCCGCACAAAGAAAAGTATCTCGCCGGCGGGGCGAGACCCGCATCCAAATAACCCGCCGCATTAGCGGCACCATTAAAGAGAGCTTTGGTTGGCACTGCAAACAGCCAAGAAACTTTATAAACGATGAAAATCCGACTCGAAAAAGACCTACCCGTACTTCTGATCGCTCTGGTGAGCGTGTCGGCTCTTGCCTCGCTGCCTCAGGTCGAATCGGCGTGGAACGGGGTCAAGGAGGTTTACGGAGAGCAGGACTTCGGGTTGCGCATCTTGCGCGAAGTGATGCTGGTGGTCGTGGTCGGCTATGCGGCGCTGGAACGGCGGTTCTGGAACGGCGCGGCGACCGGTTCGATGTTCGCTTTTCTCGCGGTGGTCGCGAGCTATGCGCTGTTCGAGGTCGCCTACGCGCTGTTTCTGGATTTGCCGCTGGTGGTGCCGATGTCGGGGCTTCGCGTGTTCGAATACCTGCCGCTGGCGCTGATCGGCTTCATGACGGCGCGGCTGGGCGCGGCCGAGACGGTGATCCTGAAGTTCACGTCTTATCTTCGCTATTACATCGTCCTGCAAGGCGTGTTGGCCATTGCCCAGGCGCTGTGGGCGCCGCCTCTGGTCGGCGTGTCGATTCTGGGCGGCGGCCGTCCGTTCGGCACTTTCGTCAGTCCCAATCTGTTCGGCGCGGCGATGTCGACCTGCACACTTTTCTTTGCGCTGGCCGAAGCCCCAAACGTCCGGAAATGGATGTACGCGACCACCTTCCTGGCCTTGCTGAGCGGCTCTCGGACGGCGCTGCTCAGTTCCTTCCTGGTTCTTTTCTTTCAGTTCTTTTCGAAGGTCCGTCCCCGCGACCGCTGGGCCCTGGTTCTGCCCGCGCCGGCGCTCGCGGTTGGTGCACTGCTGTTGGCTTCGAGTCCGCTGCTGAGCGGCCGGGACGATGCCGATCCCACGCAGGACGGCCGCATCGCGCTGTGGCAAAGAATGCTGAGCAACAATATCAATGACATGCCGGATCTTCTGTTCGGCTGGGGGCTCGGGCTAGGTTCCAACACCATCAACGTTTTGTTCGGCGCCGAACATTTTCCGGGGCAGTTCGATTCTGACAGCCTGTATCTTTTTCTGCTCAACGGGTACGGCTTGATCGGCCTCTTGGCTTATCTGGTGTTCGTCTGGATGTCCGCCAAAATGTCCGGTTATCCACAAAAGGGATTGGCGATGACCTTCATTGTCGTGGCGGGTTTGCCATTCAATCTTTGGGAGTATTTTCCCCAGAATGCGATGCTGATGTTCCTGTGGGGCGCGGTCGTGGGAACCGCGCGTGCGCCGAATTTACAGCCGTCGCGGGCGACGGCGGCGAGTT
The DNA here is from genome assembly GCF_017832375.1 of Methylocaldum sp. RMAD-M. Lineage (NCBI taxonomy): Bacteria > Pseudomonadati > Pseudomonadota > Gammaproteobacteria > Methylococcales > Methylococcaceae > Methylocaldum > Methylocaldum sp. RMAD-M. Next base: position 112,345 of record NZ_JAFIBZ010000001.1, read on the forward strand.
ACCGCGGCTATGGCGAACAAATCCGTTAAACCCTCGTCGGGACGGCGAATCTTCGGAGACGCCTCTTGGGCATTGCTCGGCCAGGTTGGGTCGGGCGTGGTGCTTCTTTTGGGCACCCGGATCATCACCGAATTGGTTTCGCCCGAGGTTTACGGCCAGGTCGCCTTGCTGACCGGCATCGTGGCGCTCGGCGTCGGCATATTTGCCTATCCGTTTATCTGTGCGGGAATGCGTCTGCTGCCGGAGTGCCTGGAACCAGGCAAGCGGTCGGCGTTGCACCGGGTCGTCCGCGGTCTGGCCGCGCGTTCAAGCACAGTCGCCGTGTTTTTTCTGGCGTTCGGAGGGGCGGCGTACAGCCAGATGACCGGGTTGGATCCCTGGTTGTTCGGGGTCGCTGCCCTGCTTTTTTTAGCTACCGTGCGCCGGGAAATAGGATTCCAATTGTTGATCGGCGAACGCCGGCAGCGCGAAGCCAGCCTTTGGCAGACCAGCGACGGCATTCTGCGGCCGCTGTTCGCCATTCTGTTGGTGTGGTACTGGGGGCCGAACGCCGCCTGGGTGCTTTTGGGTTATGCCTTTGCCAGTATCGCCTCAAATACGGTCTGGTCGTTCGTTCACAGGCCCAAACGGAGCAAAAGGATCCGGCATCGTTCGGCAGTTCTGGGGAACCTCAAACGGGACGTCAGGGCTTATGCGGTGCCGCTGATTCCGATGGAACTGTTGTCCTGGTTCAGCGGCCTGGGCGACCGGTATATCGTCGGCTATTTGATGACGGCGGCGGATGTCGGCATCTACGCGGCCGCATACACCCTGACCAACGAGGCGTTCAACCGTAGCGCCATCGTGCTGTTGCGCACTTTTCAGCCGGTGTACTTCCAGCATTTCTCGGCGGGCCGGAAAGAGCAGGCGTTCAAGATCTTCTGGATTTGGCTGAGTTGCGTGGCCGCCATGGGCATAGCGGGCGTCGTGGCCCTGGTGGTGCTGAAAGACTGGGTGGCCGGCTTGCTGCTGGCGGGGAGCTATCACTCCGCGGCCGTACTGATGCCCATCATCGGGGCCGGTTGCGCGCTGCAAGCCTTGGGGATGGTGGCCTCGCAACCTCTGCTGGCGGTCAAGCGGACGCGGCCCTTGCTGGTCGGCCGTTTGTGCGGGGCCATCGCCGCCGCCGTCGCCATACCCTTAATGATTCAGAAATACGGTCTGATTGGCGCGGCCATGGCCGCTCCCGTTTATTTCGGCATCGAGGCCTTCGTCATGGCCATGCTGGCGAGGCCTTGGCGGATGATGGGCGCGGCTCGGCGGGAGGGCTTGTATCCGGAGCCCGAGGCTACGAGTTGTTGAACGGAGCGGATGATCCGAATCTGGAAGATTCGCCTTTCGAAATTGATTTCAACCCAGAAGTTGTGAAAAACCGTAGCGAGCGGCCCGCCTCCGCGCCGACAAATCGGCACGACAGCCGATTTGCACGGCAGTGCCGCCCCCGGAGGGTGCCGCACAGGGAACGTGCGGCATGACAAGCGCAGGCGTACATTGGAGTACGTTGAGCATCGCAGGAGTGGAGGCGGGCCGCGCAGTAGGTTTCTTCACAACCTCGTATTCCATAGGAGTTAGGTAAATGCCCGTACCTCTGTATTTTTTCTCTGATATCGCCTGGGACGAGAGCGATGCGGTGCTGGCATCGACGGGTTCCGCCATATACGGAGACATTCTGCGGGAATGCGTTGCCTGCGGCAGCGAGAATCTACGCTTTTGGCGAAGGAAGCGTTACCAGTACACCCTGGACAGCAGCGTCGAGACCTTTCATATCTGGCGCTGCTCCGATTGCGGTACCGGTTTTCTGAATCGGCCGCCTCATGCGGATTGGCTGAAAACCATTTACCAATACTCGGGCCAAGCGCTTACCGAACCGGTGACGGTCGCGGACATCCTCGCGCGCGAGGCGAAATTCCCCAACATCACGGTCGACGCCGCACGCATGGCGCGCAATGCGGATCGGTATAACGGTTCGGGAAACAAACGAGCGCTGGATATCGGTTCGGGTTTCGGATTCTACACGCAGGCCCTCAGAAGAGAAGGTTATCGCACCGTCAGCATCAATCCCGGCAGATATGAAAATGCCGTTTTCAAGGAGCTCAACGGGGACGAGCCGATACCTCTCATGTTCGACTCCTTTCAGGATTCAGAACCTTATGGGGTAGTCATGATGTCGCAGGTGCTGGAGCACCTTTTGGGACCGGAACAGGCGATCAGGAAAGTATCCGGACTATTGGCGCCGGGCGGTGTTCTGGCTTGTGCCGTGCCCAATTTCGAATCGTTTAACGTGAAACTGCTCGGTACTCAGGATAATGCCTGTTTATGGGTGCCGGAACATGTCAATTACTTTACGGAAAAAGGTTTGAGATTACTGCTCGAACATAACGGACTTAAGGTGGTGAAAATGGAACAGACAACCAGAATTCAACCGAAGGCACTGGCAAAACGCATCAAAGCCGGACAGATGTTGTCGTCTTTTCTGGAATCCCTGGTGATAAACCTGCAAAAGCCGTTTTCGCAAGTTGTCAATTCGCTGGGAATGGGCACGTATATCAGCGTATACGCCGTCAAATCGTAGCTGGTTCAACGGAAGAGATGAAATGAATAATCGTATGCTGACCATCGTGATTTTGACCAAGAACGAGGAAGACAATCTCCCCCGTTGCCTGGACGGGATACCCAACCGATACCCCGTCGTGATCGTGGACTCCGGGAGTACCGACCGGACGATTTCGATCGCGAAAGAGCGCGGCTGCACGGTTTACGAAAATCCCTGGCCGGGCTTCGCGGAGCAGCGCAACTTCGCGCTGCAGCGCTGCAATATCCGAAGCCGCTGGGTTTTATTCGTCGACGCGGACGAGATTTATCCGGCTAGGTTCTATAACTGGTTCGAATCGCAGATCGCCGCCTCGGATTCGATCGATGTCGTGATGGCGCCGTCGATTCTTTATCTGCGCGGGAAACGGCTCGATTACGCTCCGGGTTACCCGATTTATCATCCGAGACTGGTGCGCAGGGATACCGCAAAATTCGTTACCAATCATACCGGTCATGGCGAGGCCGTGCTCGATACTTGCCGTATTTCGTATTCGCCCATTCCTTACGACCATTATTTCTATCACGGCGAAATCATCGAATGGATGCACAAGCATGTCGGCAAAGCGGCGCAGGAAGTGAGGCTGCATCCCACCGCGGGAGCCGTGATGACGGCGCGCGGCCGCTTGAGCGTTTGGCTCGGGCGCTCGGTATTCAGGATATTCGCCAGATTTCTGTATCACTTCGTACTGCGGCGGGGTTTTTTGGACGGCGCCGCAGGGCTGGAGTTCGCTCTGATGTTCACCTGGTATGAGGCCACCATATACCTGCAAGCAAAGGCGGACGCCAATCGGAAACCGGTTTCTTCGGAGGGCGTGACGCCTTGCTCGAAAGTCATCCTTGAATAAAGGAGGAGGTATTTGCTATGAAGTGCTCACTTATTCTAGCGACGCTTGGAAGGGATATAGAACTGATTTATTTCTTGAATTCATTGCAGAATCAGACTTATCGAGATTTCGAGCTGATTGTCATCGACCAAAACAGAGACGGAAAAATAGATTCCGTCATCGCATCCTGCAAGACCCGCTTTCCGGTAAATCACATAAAAGTGGACTTCAAGGGAAATTCGAGAGCCAGAGATTACGGCATCCGCTTTGCGCAAGGGGATATCATCGCATTTCCCGACGACGATTGCGTTTATGAAAAAGACGTTCTGAAAAAAGTGGTCGAGGAATTCCGGGATAAACCGAACATCGCCATTTTATCGGCCGGTTCTTACGATTTTTCGGAAACCCGGTTCAGTATAGGCGTCAATTCAAAATGGCCCAGATATTTCTCCCAGTTCTACATGATGGGCGTCGAGTTTACCCACTTTTTCAACCTGAAAAGGATGGATCGGAGCGAGTTTTATCTGGATCACGAGTTCGGAATAGGGGGCAAATATCCAGGCGCCGAAGGATTCGAGTTGCTTTACCGGTTGCTGCGCGCCGGAAACAAGGCTTTTTATGACCCGGACATAAAGATATATCATGCCGATAAGGACAATTATAAAGTCGGCACGGACAGGATGCTTTTGTATTCCGCAGGGGTCGGCGCCTATATCCGGAAGTTCACGAACGAATATGATTTGTCGATGCTGTATTACATTGCGAGAAAAATGTTTGTCGCACCCGTGATAAAAATGATGGTGGCCGCGGTATTGATGAATCGGAAAAGGTTCGTTTATTCCTATAACAATTTGATCGGCGTATGGCGGGGCTTTTGCGCATATGGGAGATACGGCCATGGATAATGTGATGGATGTAGGGGTCGTTTCGACGCACATTCCTCCCGCCAAAGGTTATGGCGGAGTATCGGTAACGGCCGCGGTCTTGACCAAGGCATGGGCGGAGTCGGGGCTCAAGATTTCGCTGGTATCCTCCAGCGAATCGATCGACCGCCGGCTGGAACCGTCGGACGTGCGATTGGGCGATACGGTGGAGGTCGGTCTGTACCGGTCTTATGGGTTCAAGCGCTGGGGGTTCGGGCTCGGCGCCATCCCCAAGCTGTTCGGATTGTGCGTCAAGGCGCCGGTCGTCTATATCCATGGCATCGCCACCTGGCCGTCCACGCTTGCGGCCATCTTCTGCGTGCTGCTGAGACGCCGTTTCATGGTTGCGGTGCACGGTGGTCTGATGCCCGAGCACGTCGCCCTGATCCGCCGGCGGAAACCGCACAAGTGGCTGTTCTATAGATGGCTCACGTTTCCCACGTTACGGCGAGCGATCGCCATTCATTGCACCAGCGAGACCGAAGCGGAAGGGATCAGGAATGTCCTCGGCGAGGATGCCCGCATCCTGCTGGTTCCGAACGGCATCGACAGCCGGCCTGTGAAGGTTGCGGATTATCCCGAGGGAGAAGGCATACAGATCTGTTTTCTCGGCCACATTCAGCAGGAAAAAGGCATCAACGCGTTCATCCGAGCCTGGCTCAGGACCCGGCGCGAAGCCGACCGCCTAGTGGTCGCCGGACGCAGCGTGGACGGGGCTTATTTCAAGGAATTTCAGGCTCTGGTCGAGCAGGCCGGCGGGGCCATCCGTTATCGAGGTTATCTCGGACAGGCCGAGGTCGCGGCGCTGCTGGCGGACAGCCATTATCTCGCGCTTCCGTCCGGCCTCGAGGAAACCGGCGGCATGCGCGAGAACTTCGGCAACGTGGTGGCCGAAGCCATGGCCGCTGGACGGCCGGTCCTGGTCGCCAGAGGCTTGGCTTGGGATCATGTCGAAGCCATAGCCGCCGGCTTCATCTTCGACCGCAGCGAAGATTCGGCATGCGAAATCCTGCGCCGGGCGCAGTCGTTGAGCCGAACGGACTGGGAACGGATGTCGAAAAACGCTAGACGGTACGTCGAGACGCATCTCGATCCGGTAAAGCTTGGCGAGCAGGTCTGGCGGGTGCTAAAGGGCTTCAATACGACCGCTTCGTCTCAGGAAATAGCCCTTTGCAGGCCGGAATAAGCTCTTATTCCAAATCGCTTTCAATAAGGCATTCATGTTGGTAGGGCGGGTTAGGCCGCGAGGCCGTAACCCGCCGAGCGGCCTACGCAATGTTCACTCGAATGCCGACTGGAATTAGGCCGGTTTCAGGACAGGCTCCCATACCCGGCCGTTTTCCCGGCACTAGACCGTATTCATTCGCATTACTCGGAGTTTTCTCATGACCAAGATCGGCCTGATTGTTCCAACCCTGAATGCAGGCGGCCTCTGGAAAACCTGGCTCGCCGCGTTCGATCGACAAACCCGAAAGCCGGATTGCCGCCTGGTCATAGACTCTTCGTCCAGCGACGACACGGCTGTCCTGGCGCGTTCCCACGGTTTCGACGTGCATGTCATCGCCAAGGCCGATTTCAACCATGGCGGAACCCGCCAGTTCGGAATCGGCCTTTTGCCGGAAGCCGAGATCATCGTCTTTCTGACCCAGGATGCCTTGCTCGCCGGCCCCGATGCCATCGAGCGCCTTCTGGAAGCTTTTGCGGACGAACGGGTCGGGGCTGCATACGGACGGCAGCTTCCTCATCGGGATTCCAGGCCGATCGGCGCCCATGCTCGTCTTTTCAATTACCCGCCGCAGAGTCAGGTGCGAAGCTTCGATGATCGCCGCCGGCTCGGCATCAAGACCGCGTTCATATCCAATTCGTTTGCCGCTTACCGGCGCAGTGCTCTATTCGAGGTGGGCGGGTTTCCCACTGACACCGTCATGAACGAAGACACCTTCGTCGCCGGAAAAATGCTGCTGTCGGGCTGGAAAATCGCCTACCGCGCGGAAGCCCAAGTCCACCATTCGCATGATTATTCCTACGCGGACGAATTCAAGCGCTATTTCGATATCGGCGTGTTTCACGCCCGCACCCCTTGGTTGCAGCAAACCTTCGGAAAAGCGGCCGGCGAAGGTCGGCGCTACGTCCTGTCGGAACTTCGCTATCTCTTAAGAAATGCACCTTGGCTGATCCCGTCCGCCCTGCTGCGGACCGGCCTCAAGTGGCTGGGCTTCAAAATGGGAAGTTCCTTGCACCGGAAGCTGCCCTTGTTTCTCAACCGGCGTCTCAGCCTGCACCGAGCCTACTGGCGTCGGGCTTTGCCATAACTCCGTTTTCCGGTGGAGACATGAGCGCGGCACAAGGAATAGTTCGGCTGACGTTGCTCTTCTGGGGGTTCGTTTCCGCCGGGATGGCGGCGGAGGATTCCCAGCCCGTGGGTGCTTTGATCGATGCCGCCAAAAAGGACAATTCGGTCGTCCGCCGCGAGGCCGTAGAGAAGCTGGGCGAAACGGGCGATCCGCAGGTCTTCGATTCGGTCGTTGCCGCCTTGCGCGACGATAACCCGGAGGTTCGGCGGAAAGCCGCGGAGGCATTGGGCGAGCTCAAAGATCCGAGGGCGGTCGAGCCGCTGATCGGCAGCTTGAGGGACGACGACTCGGCGGTTCGATGGGCGGTTGCCGTGGCGCTGGGAGAGATGGACGGGGCGGCGGTCGAGCTTCTCGTCAATGCTCTCAAGGACAGCGAGCCTTCGGTCCGATGGGGAGCGGCGAAGGCGCTCGGAGAAATCAAAGATCCTTCGGCGGTGGAACCGCTGATCGGGGCTTTGTTCGACAGCGACGCTCAGGTTCGCCGCGAAGCCGTGGAGTCGCTCGGGAATCTTCGCGACCCCCGCGCGGTGGAACCGCTGGCGGAAGCCTTGAAAGACGCCGAACCCTCGGTCCAGTGGGATGCCGCGGTCGCGCTCGGACGCTTGAACGACGCTCGGGCAGTCGAATCCTTGATCGCAGCGCTCAAGGACAGCGAAGTGGGGTTCCGGGCAAAGCTTACGGAAGCGCTGGCGGCGATCGGTCCGTCCGCAGCGGAGGCTCTGGTAGCGGCGCTGCGGAACAACGATCCGGGCGTCCGGTCCGGGGTGACGGACGCCCTGGCAAACATCGGCCGGCCGGCTGTCGACTCCCTGATAGCGGGATTTACGGACGACGACAGCGAGTTTCGGCGGGCGGTCAGGGAAGCGTTGCTGACGATAGGGCCCGGTGCGACCGTCCCCTTGATAGCCGCATTGGAAAATCCGGATTGGCGAATTCGCCACGGAGCCGCAGCAGCGCTCCGGAAGGCCAAGGACTCGCGCGCGGCGGATGCGATCTCCGCAAGAATCAAGGGTGTCGCTTCGCTGGCCGAAACCTACGGCGAACAGATCGAAAAAGGCGAGTCCGGAACCGAGGACCGGCTTATCGATGCTTTGAGCTTGCTGGGGAATCCGCGGATGGCCGCGGATTTCGTCCACTGCGGAAATCCGATGCTGGAAGCGGCCGGGCGCCGATGGTCCGAGGATCACGGCCGCCCGGTCCCGAATTTATCGGAGAAGAGGAAAGGACCCCGCTGGGGCGAGCAGCAAACCGTCCTCTAATTGCGTAGCTCCGACGCTGCCTTTCTTCTTCCATTCGGCATTCGAGGCCTGGAGCCTACGACTTATAGGATGCGCTGACGAAGGAAGCGCATCAATCGCGAACGATGCACTTCCAATCGCAAATGGCATCTCTGGGAGCATCAGAGCTGCCCTTCCAATCGCAAACGGTCGCTTTAGTCGCGACCCTTCCAATCGCAAACGGACCTTTAGTCGGTCCCTTCCAATCGCAAACGGTTGCTTTAGTCGCGATCCTTCCTTCGTCAGCGCATCCTATGTAATGGCGCCCTAACCCTTGCCTTTCCTTAATCGTGCGCCGCCAGCGGATGATGCGCCACTTCCTCCTGTGCGATGACTTCGGCCGGCGTGGGCGATCCTTCGATGGCGCGCTTGATCGACAGTTTGGTCGCCTCGTAATTCCAGTCCTGAATCTTGTCGTCGTCGTCGGCTTCCCAATGGATGAAGACGCCGACACAGATGAACGTGTTCTCGGCTTCATCCATCGGGATGATGCCGTCCCTGACGCTGTCCACCACGGCCTTGGCAATGCCGCGCTGCGCCGGCCCGAACATCTGGGTCGCCTGCTTCTCGTTCTTGATTTCGACTTTGTTGAACAACACCGTGTGGGGTTTGGCCATGAGATTGGGAGCGACCAGCGCCAGCAGCGCATTGTCGCCCCGTTTCTGATTGGTCAAAGCGATGCAGAATGCGGTCTCCGCATTACTGCCACGCGGTCCCATGATCAGATCGATATGCGCGACCTCTTTGCCTTCTCCCACCAAGGCTTCGCCCACCAGCACTCGATCGATTTTCGGCACTTGCATTTGCATGGTAATCCCTCCTTTGAATGCGCTTATGGCGGAACAAATGTCCAGTTCCGAGCGCAAAGTCGCCGAAGCGTCTGCACCCGGTTTGTCACCCTTAGATCACGAGTCGGGCGGAATCGTTGCAGGTTCTTGTTGAAATGGCGGCAAGCCGGGAACGCAGTGTTCTACCCATCCTGCGCGGTTCTTAATCGCTCAAGATGCCCCTCGACGCATCTCCCGTGAGCGTACGTTTGATAGTCCCGGAGACGGAATCCCCGCCGATGATCACCGGCCTCGAGATAAGAAAGTCGTACTCATCGATTCGGCATTGCTCCCGCCGTCTGCAAAGCCGTCATCGAGTGGCGTTTCCGCGGGTTCTACACAGTCGGCCAGGAATATTTCATCGAAGTTGTCGCTATTGCCCCCGGTCAGGTCGGACCTCGACACGAAGGCGATGCGTCTCCCGTCGAAACTGATCGAAGGACTGATACTGCTGCCCGCCGCGGCATCGGTGACCGGCGTAAAGTCGCCGGTAGTGATATCGAATAAGACGATTTCGAGACTGCCGTCGGGGTTGGTCCCGGTTAAATCCCGGCCGGACACAAAGGCGATACGGGCGCCGTCGCCACTAATCGATGCGGAGTAGTTCTCGAGGAGAGGGTCGCCCTCGGTGGAATAGGTGATCTGCGTGAGTACGCCTGCGGTCGCGTCGAACAGGAAGATCTCGTCGTTGCCGTCGGTGTTGCCGCCCGTCAGGTCCTGGTTGGAGTGAAAGGCAATGCGGGTACCGTCGGCATTGATGGATGGAGCGAAGTTGCCGATTCCGGCCGCGCTTGCGATGGAGTTGGTGAGCTGCGTCGTGGCGTTGGTCGCTGTGTCGAACAGGAATATCTCCCGGTTGAAGTCGGGATTCCCGCCGGTCAGGTCCTCATCGGATTCGAAGGCGATGCGGGTGCCGTTTGCGCTGATCGACGCATTGAAGCTGCCGGCCCTGGCGGGGGAGTTGGTGATCTGAGTGGTGCTATTGGCCGCCGTGTCGACCAGGTCTATTTCGAAGTTGCCGTTGGGGTTCTGACCGGTCGGATTCGCGTTGGATTCGAAAGCGATACGGCTGCCGTCGCCGTTGATGGATGGCAGATACGCCTGGCCGATTCCGGCGTTTTCGGTGAGCTGCGTGAAGGCGCCAGCCGTGGCGTCGAACACAAAGATCTCTCTGTTCAGCTCCGGGTTCTGCCCGGTCAAATCCGCGGTCGACTCGAAGGCGATACGGGTACCGTCCGCGTTCAGAGAGGGAGCATGGTTGGCCGGCGCTGATCCGCTCGTCGTATTGGTAATCTGGGTGACGGTATTCGTATTGGTATCGAACAGGAAGAGCTCGAAATTGCGGTCAGCATTGCCTCCCGTCAGGTCCGCGTCGAGATGAAAGGCGATGCGGCTGCCGTCGGCGCTGATGGACGCATTGTTTTGCTGGACGATGGCTCCGAACGTGTTCCCGTCGGTGAGCTGCGTGATGCCGCAGGTCAATTGCGCAAGCGCCGTCTGCGACCAGATCCCCATCAACGGCAGGGCGATCGACAAGCCTGAACGGAGATACTTCTTCGCTCTGCTCGTTCCCTGCTCGTTATTCCTTAACGTCTTCATGATTCCCTCCTTCCTCAAAGGTGAATCCTTTCAATTCGAGAACAATTTATTTACGGTAGTTCCTCATTTTTGTGACAAGTTTGGGGCGGGGACAAGCAAAAGGCGGCTGTCGCTCTCATTGACACGCGGGGACATCCGGCGAGATCGCGTAGGATGGGTAGAGCGTAGCGAAACCCATCATTCCAGAATTGTGATACACCATAGACGATTCTAAAGACTCCGAGTAAACCATGACCGACTATCGCCGTTTCCGTGTCGAGGGAGGTACATATTTCTTTACGGTTAACCTCGCAGAGCGGCATCGCAAGCTGTTGACGGACCATATTGGTGCCTTGCGCGAAGCTTTTCGTGTGGTCAAAGGAGCGCATCCATTCACGATCGACGCGGTAGTGATTTTGCCGGACCACCTCCATACGATTTGGACCCTGCCAAAGAGCGAACAGGATTTCAGCCTACGCTGGCGGCAAATTAAATCAGCCTTTTCCAGAGAGATTGAAAAGGGAGAACGCATTTCCAAAAGTCGTTCCCGTAAGGGTGAACGCGGAGTATGGCAACGCCGATTTTGGGAACACGTCATCCGTGACGACGAAGATTTTGCGCGGTATGTCGATTACATTCACCATAATCCCGTGAAACACGGATATGTAAAGGCAGTGTCAAACTGGCCGTATTCTTCATTTCATCGGTATGTCCGATTGGGTATTTACTCGAAGGATTGGGCGGGTCCGGAAATGGACGATTTGGATTTCGAATAGGTTTTAGGATTGATGGGTTTCGCTTCGCTCTACCCATCCTACGCGGGCTATGGGCTACAAGTTGTATTCGCGTAATCAATTAGCTCGGCAATTACGTAGGACTTCCAAACAATGCCAAGATCGGACTCTGGATTTATACGGCCACTATAGATGCCTAACAGCTGACAAACCGGACTGATGACACTGGTAGAGTTCTCGTGGGTAATAATCCCGCCGCCATTCCGATAAAGAATGACAGGAGAACCAGATTGGCCTTTCCGAGTTCGGCAGTCAATTAGAAAGACCGGTAAACCGTTATGATTGATTTCTGGCTCTGATGCGACAAAGCCCGTAGCCCATACTGCGAATGAAGGTCCTGTCCGCATGCCAAAGGGAAAACCTACAACACTGACCATTTGTGCTGGCTCAACATCTAAGTGAGTCTCATAACGCGTTTTATACGGATACAACGCTACGCCGTCTGATTCGGATACCGGAAGGGCAACAACGTCAGCTTTGGCGCCTAGAGTTGGATGTTCGATCCAACGCGGAGTATCGCCATTGTAGAGCGGCTCTTTTACCTTTACGAATTCACCCAAGCCGGATTTGGAATTGTGTGAGATGACGAGAGTATCAGGTATAGCACCTGTGGTTGAAAGAAGTTCTCCGGAATCTTGGTTTCGGCCTGTGACGTTGTGACGATTCGTAATGAGGAATGGCACTCCAGCAGCACCTATGACTACGAAGCTGCTACCCGATGCAATGGTATTGCCAAGTACCTGCATTTCAATATACAGCGACTGAAACGATGGCTGTGAAATACGGAAAGGCATACTGCATCTTATTTCAAGTTAAGCCCATGTAGGATGGGTAGAGCGAAGCGAAACCCATCAACCAGCTACCGCCCCCGCATCAACCTTTCATAATCCCCCTTGCTCAAAACATACAACGGACTCGCCGACACCCTGACAGCCGCCTTGCCGTCCTTATCGACCGCAAGATTTTCAGCATGTCCCACCACGTCTACCACAACCCAAGCCTTGCCCGGATCGAGCTTTAGCGGCCAATCGCTCGCCTGCTCGTCCGTCCGCCAGATCATGAAGGTTTCGCCGAAATAGGCGGCCTGGATGTTGGCGTCTTGGGTGTCCACGGCCTTGTAGGGCAAGCCGTCGATCAGGGCGCCGGCGGTGTAGAGAGCCGCCTCGGCGGGTTTGTGACCCATGGAGTAGTCCCAGAGGCGGCCGTAGCCCCAGTCGTATTCGTGGCCGAGGCAGAAGGCCAGCCCCAAGTAGTCGCTGCGGCTGTTGGCCCAGGCGATCATCTTCGCGGCCTGTTCCGCCTGCCAGCGGCGGCCGGTGAAGCCGTGGGCGGTTTTGGCGCCGGCTTCGCCCAGCCAGAACGGCAGGGTGTTCTTGCGTCCGAGACTTTCGTAAGCCGAGAGGACGCCGCGTTCGTCTTCGGTGGAGCCGTTGCCGATAGGATGGCCGAAGCGGGGCGGGCGTTGCGGATAGGCGTGGACGTCCCAGGCGTCCTGGTACTTGTCGAGGCCGAGCTTGAGCACTTCGGCGAACCACTTTCCCGAACTTAAGCCCCCGGCATAGCCTCCGTCATCCGTCGTATCGCCGGGGCGCACCAGGCTGCCGCCGACGTAATGGCCGTCTTTCCGCGCCCGGTGCACCGCTTCGTACTCCCACTTAGCCCGCTCGACCCAATGGGCGGGGTCGCGCAGTTTTTGCCATTCTCCTTCCCGGCGGATGTCGATCTCGTTGGTCGCCTTGAAGAAGCGAGTATAGGCCGAAGCCTTTTCGATGAAGGCTCGGCCGTCTTCCGGTTTGTCGTTGAGCCAGTGGCTGTCGCCCGAGGTGTCGCCGAAGAAGACCAGTCCGCGCGACTTGGCGCGCTCCCACTTCGTTTGATGCTCCGGCGGGAATCCGGGATAGGAGCCGTAGCTCTTGTAGATGCCCATGCGCTCCAGCCATGCGAAATAGCCGCCCTCCTGGCGGAAGCCTTTGTCGCCGTCGAATAAGGCGTAATAGTCGTTGTTCCAGAGCTTTTTCTTGTCCAGCCGTTCCATTTGGGCGGCGTTTCCGCGAACCACGGTGAAGCCGTCGGCGGGATAGGCCATGATGAGCTTGCCGTCGGGTGTGTGCAGGGAAGGGTAGACGGCGTAATAGCCCGTTTTGGGCGTTTTTCCGAAATCGAGCGTGGCCTCGCCGGGGAAGAGACCATCGATCTCTTTCACGGCGACCTCGTTGCCCCGGTAATCCGTCACACGCAGGCGCAGCTTGGCGCGGAAGCGGGGCAGGGGAGCGGGCAGATCGGTTTCCTCCAGAATCGGATGCCAGCGGATATCGGCGCGCAGCTTGAGCGGGTCGCCCGGACGGGGCAGGTTGGCCGGCGCGTCGGCGTAGACGAGCGGCCTGAGTTTCGCGGCTATCGTATTGAGCGCCAAATCGGCGTTCGGATCGGCGAGCTGGGTCTTGATCGAATCGAGCGGACTTCCGGACTCATCGGTAAATCGAGCGGCAAAGAAGAAGCTCTCGCCTTTATCGTGCTGCATCGCCAGCTTGACCAGCAGACGATGCCACCCCGGCGCAAGCGCCAAGGGCGCGGCCTGTGAAGGCTCGGCGCGTTCCGGCAGGGCGGTGACCGCAAGACCCTCGGTGGTGAGTCCCTGTAGTGCATTCTTGGCCGGTTCGCCCGGAGCGGGGAAGTCGGCCGGCGGGTTCGGATCGTCGGCGAAGGAGAGGGGCTGCCCGTCCAGCCATCCGGCGGTTCTGATCCCGGACTGGCGCAATTTCAGCAGCGCCTGGGTCGGCTGGTCGACGTGAAGATAGAGCTGAGCGTAGCCGGTTCCGCGCGACCAGCCGTAGGAGTGATCGGTGGCGGGCTCGATGACGGTGACGCCGTTGGCTGCGACCGGAGCCTTTTGCCAGGTCTTTATCTTGCCGCCCATCATCGCCGTGCTGAGGTAAGATTGACCGGGATTCGGGCGCAGCACGGTTTCGCTATCGAGGCCGTAAATCGAAACGCCCGCAAGGCCATCCTGCAATCCGCCCACCAGCCAGGCTTCGGGCACGCCGTTATGGAGCGTGGTAGGCGCGTCTGATGTGACGGCCGGGATTGTGAGCATCGTGCCCGCGTGTTCCGGATCGGCGAGAAATTTCGCCACGGCCGCTTCGTTTTTCGGCGAGGCGAGGGCGCCGAGCACGGTGTAGTTGTTGTCGGTTACGAGCGCGGCGGGCAGCGCGGGCAGATTGAGGCGCCGTGCCATGTCCTCGGCTTCGGGCCCGATCGAATAGTTCACCCGGAGCTTTTGAACCCGCTGGCGTGCGGCATCGGCCGCCAATCCCCGGAACAAAATTTCGCCATGATCGCCCTTGCCGTCGAGCACGTAGAGCTGTCCGCTAGGATCGGACACACTCTTCGTCCGCGCCAGAAAGCGGTTTCGGGCTCCCGCCGCCGAGGCGCTCATCCAGTCGCCGAGCGGCGTTTCCATCTTGAGGAGAAAGGCATCGAAAACCTTCGCGCCGTCGGCTTTACCCGCGTTTTCTATTTGCAGCACCTTGTCGCCCGGCAAGATGGCCACGGTGGCAGCGCCTTTCACCCACTGGTATTCCCAGGGCGAGGTGTTGGTCACTACGAATTCGCCGCGAGCGGCCAGTGCGTTCGGATCGGCGCCGGCTTTTACGGTGAAGGTCTGGGCGACCTGCGACACTTCGCCGCCGCTCTTGTACCTTGCGAAGAAGCGATAGAGGCCGGGCGGAACGGCGGGATCGAGGCTGAACCTAAAGCTCGCGCCCCAGGCGCCGAAGCCTTGATGAAAAACCTGGACTTCGTCTTTTTCGGTCAGGATCGAGCCCGCGCCTTCGAGTCCCGCAGCGGTTCCGGAATGGACCCGAATCGCGGGATCTTTGCCCGCCGACATCCAAAGCGGCGTTTTGCCCAATTCCAGAAGAACCGCCGGAAGTTCGTTAGTGCCTTGTTCCGGAAGCGCCGTCGGCGACTCTGGGCCGCCGAGCAGAAAAGCGTCGAAAATCTTGGCGTCGTGGCCGGCTCCGCTGTCGCGGATTTCGATTACGGTATCGTCGGCCTTGAGCGTCAGCGGGGTTTCCGCGCCGATCCAGGCGTATTCCCAGCCCTTGGGTTTCAGCTTCACGACCGCGCGTTGTTCGAGCTTCGAGGCATCGGGTCCCGCCCAAATCTCGAAGGTCTGCACGCAAACCTCCGGTTCGCCGCCTTGCCGCCAGCGCGCCCAAAAGGTGTAGGGGCTCGCGTTCGCCCGGGGTTCCAGTTTGAATCGGAAAGCGACATTCCACGAGCCGAATCCCGGATGCAGCGAACTGATATCATCCGGACCGGTTTGAATCGAGGCGTCTCCTTCGTGGGCACTGACATCGCCCTTATAAACACGCGTCGCATTGTCCTGGGCTGCGGCCGACGGCGGCTGGCTGCCGAGTTCGAGCAGCAGAGCAGGATTCTCGGCGCTGCCCGGAACCGGCAATCCCGAGAGTTCGGCGCCGGTAGCCAAAGTCAGCCAGGTTGCCGCCGCAATGGC
The DNA here is from genome assembly GCF_017832375.1 of Methylocaldum sp. RMAD-M. Taxonomy (NCBI): domain Bacteria; kingdom Pseudomonadati; phylum Pseudomonadota; class Gammaproteobacteria; order Methylococcales; family Methylococcaceae; genus Methylocaldum; species Methylocaldum sp. RMAD-M. Next base: position 128,072 of record NZ_JAFIBZ010000001.1, read on the forward strand.
AAATCCGCCCTTCGAAAAAAAATGCTTTGTCATTCGATTCACCTTGCAGAATACGCCGCTGCGCAGGAAGTCGCTCGTGGGGCGAACACGCCATTCAACACGACCGGACGATAAATCCCTATCATAAGGGAGGTCACAAGAGTGTTACGGCATCGTCGAGGTCGGTTTGCGAACCCAACGATGCGGCAATGATTGATTTGAAGCGGATGAGATTCGAAAAGTTATTCTCGCTGAAATACCTGATCCCCATAGGGTTCGTGGTCGTTCTGGTTCCCTTGCTGTTTGCCGTGATGTATGCGGCCTTCGCCATGCGCGACATCGCGCGGCTGGAGCAAAGAACCTTTTATCAGATCGTCGAGCAGGTGAAAACCGCCCGCTCGGCGCTACAAATGGTTTCCGATATCGAGCGAAAAGCCAAGCTCTTCGTCATTTTGGCGCATCCGGCCTTGCGCCAGCCCTATGAGCGGCAGTCTTACGAAACCGTTCGGAACTCCCTGAGGGAGGCCTTGGGCGAACTGCTGAAAATGGGCGTGGACGAAAAAGTCGCGCTTTCGATCAACCGGTTGTCGGAGCAAGAGCGCTTGGTTTACGAGCAAATCATCAGCTCCGACACCGGCGATCGCGTCGCCCTGCCCGACGACCAGGCATTTCAAGGTTTGCATGCGGCGGCTAATGCTTTGTGGCAGGAAATCTCGGAACAGGTCGACCGGGAGGCGAAACAGCTCTACGCACAGTCGAGATCGGTTCAGCAGGATCTGGTGATCAAGGCAGGATTTCTCTTGCCTACTTCGGTTGCCGTCATCCTGTTCTTGCTGACCTTGCTCAGCCGCTCGGTCCGGCAGTTGGACGAAGCGATCCGAAGGCTGACGGCGCGGGATTTCGGAAAGCCTATCAGCGTGGCGGGGCCGCAAGATCTTCGGTATCTCGGCGATCAATTGGAATTGTTGCGGACGCGTCTGCGCTCGCTCGAAGAGTCGAAACGGCAGTTGATGGATAATGTGTCGATCGAGATCGAGACGCCGCTGGCCCGGATCGTCGAAAGCGCGGAACAGCTCGAGATGATGAGTGACGAAGCCGGTCCTGAACAGCGCGAAATCGGCCGGACGCTGACCACGAACATTCAAAAGCTGCAAGAGTTGTTGGCGGAGCTGACCCGCTACAACCGGCTTCACGAGGAACCGGAACAGAATGTCGCCGAAAGCGTTAAGATGCAGGATCTGTTAAGGTCCGTCATCGCGGATCACCGGCCTCGCCTGCAAGCGAAGTCCTTGACGGTCAAGGAATTGGTCCAGCCGGTCGAGGTGTCCGGCGATCGGGACCAGCTACAAACCATTATTGACAACCTGATTTCCAATGCCGTGAGCTACTCGCCCGTAGGCGGCGAAATTCGAATCATTCTCCGCGCCGTGGGGGGCAACATGGAGCTGGAGGTCGAAGACGACGGGCCCGGTATCGACGAAGAGGAAAGCAAGCATGTATTCGAACCGTTTTACCGGGGCAAGGCCGCGTCCAGCCTCGCCACCGAAGGTACCGGAATGGGATTGGCCATCGCCAGCGAGTGCGTCGCCAATCAGCGCGGAAAGATCGAGGTTCTCGAACCGCGGCAGGACAAACAAGGCGCTCGCATCCGGGTTCAATTACCGCTGGTCGAGGCTGCCTGAATGAACATGCTTGTCCGCAGTACAGTTTTAATGGGGCTCTCGGTGTTGGCCGGCTGCGCGGAATTCTACCCGGACCGCTACCGGGCTTCGTATTACACACCTTCCCACGATGCCTATTCGCGATCGGATATCGACGAACTGCTGGGCTTCGGCGCCGCGTTCGCCAATAAAACCGCCGCATCTCGCGCCGAGGAATGCCGGCGGATGCTCAAGCATTACCGGCAAAATCCGGACGTCGGCGTGCGCTTGCACCTTCTGATTGCGCGAACGCTTTCCGAAGCCTGCGGCGACACGACCAAGATCTTGGCGTCCGTGGGGGCCATACCCCCCGAGCGGATGCCGGACGGAAGGGTACAGAACCTGGTTGCCATTCAAATGGAGACTCTGAAGCGGGCCGGGAGTCTGTCGAGAAAAGCGGTAGCCGCGGAACGAAAACCGGACCGCAAACAGGCGACGGTTTGTGCCCCGGACTCGAAGACGGTCGATAAGACCAATCCCCCGACCGACGAGGCGAAAATTCTTCGGGAGAAACTGGAAGCCATCAGGGCCATCGAGAAGAGCATGGACGCGCCGACGATCGACACCGAGGGTGGCGAGGGGGGAGGGAAGTAGCCAGGGGCTTTGCCGTACCCCTCGGGCACTGCGCTGTTCGCCGGCTCCCTGCTGGCCGGTGCAGCGCCTTGACACCCTTGCGACAAAGGCGTGCGAGAAATGTGGGCTAATAGTAGGTCGGCAACCCCTTGCCGACGAAGCCGTTTTTCCGACGGTTGCGTCGGGAAAGGATTCCCGACCTACTCTCCCTTGGACCGCTAAACCGGACCGGAAAGTATTGTAAGGCCGTAACCCGCCGAGCGGCCTAGCCTTTGCCGCCGACAAGCGCATCGATCTTCGCAAGCAGCCTTCCGAGCGGGGTGCGGCTGAGCGCCAGGCCGAGGCAAACGCCGATGCCGTTGGCGACCATGTCGACCGGATCGAATGTACGCACGTTGCTGAGTCCTTGAAGAAATTCCAGTCCGATCCCCAGGAAAAGGAGAAACAGCGGCCAGCGCCAACGGGGCAGGAAGGCCTGTCGAAACCAGTACGTCAGCGAGGCATACGCCAAGGCATGTTGCGCCTTGTCCCAAGCGAGCAACGGCGTGGGCGGCTGAGGCGGTTCCGGCGTCAGGCTCAGCCAGACCACGACGGCGACCATCAGCCAGCCGATGCCTTGCCAGAGGCGGGGAAGGTGTAAGGGGCGGCGTGCTTCGCCGCTGGCCGGAGGTCTATGTTTGCGACGCCCGACCGTTTTCCGAAGTCCTGTTCCCATGCAGATGAATGCTTTCCTGGAGTTAAACGGCGGATTCTAGCAATTCTGCGGACGCGGAACTTGCTGGACATTTCGAATAGGGACGTCTCCGTCGGCTGGTTGCACAGGCTGAGGTGGAGGCACCGGAGGCGGCGATCGAAGCGCCACCTAGCGAAGCCGCTGCTCTTTCAGAACGATAAAACGATCTCAGCGTGCCGCGATCGCCGCCGCTTCCTCGGGAAAGATTTCGCGCATGATGCGCTCCGCCGAAGCGGTGTAGTCGTGCCGGGTCGAGACCGGTTCCCAGGGAAGCCCGTCCAGCAGGGTCCGCAAAACCAGCCGGACGTTGTTCTCCAGGTCGCCGATCCCCATGTTCCGGTAAGGGAAGTTGAAGGTTTCGAACATGAGTTCGCCGTAATGCAATGCCCAGAAACCGTAGACCAGGTCCTGCGGCGCCATGGTCCCCGGCAGCTTCAAGTCGCCGTTTTCGATGGCTTCGTCGATGACGATGACGACCCGGTCGATCACGTCCTTCATGAGCTCGTTTTGAGCCGCGTGGCTCTCCGGCGAGATTTTTTCCCGGACGCCGGCGGACTTGACCGTGTAAATGCTTTCGTATTCCACCGGGTACAGCTTGGCGTAGAAGTGGTGGGCCAGGTGTATGGCCAGCAGCCGTTCGCGGCTGTTGCCGCGGAGCTTCAGCGCGCGATCGAAAAAGTCGCGCCAGGTTCGGAGTCCGCGTATGCAAAGGTGCATCAGCACCTCCTCTTTGCACTGGAAGTGCTGGTAAATGGTGCCCTTGGAATACTCGGTCAACTCCGCTATCCGGTCCATCCCGAAGTTGCTGAAGCCCTGTTCGGCGATCAGCTTCGCCGATATGTCCAAAATCAATTCCTTCCGGGCGATGATTTCACGTTGCTTTCGGGTTAATTTCGTCATGATTTTGACGGTATGGATAAATTTTGACGAAACGTCAATTGTTATGCTGTAATCTGAGCCGTAGCTTGGGCGAAGAACTCGCTGTGACCCAAGCAGCGTACCCGGTAAGAAGGCTGGATTTCAATGAGGCGATTCCGATGCATCGTTCCCCGTTCGTTCGGCTGATCTCGATTTTTGCAGTTCTGGTGCTAGTCCATTCCCCCGTCTGGTCTCAGAACAGTCCTCCGGCCGAGCGGGCGTCGACGGGCGAAAGTCCTGATCTTAAGACGCTCGCAGTGCTGGACTTGGAACTCACCGGCGATCTCGGCGACAGCACGCGGGAGGCCGAGTGGGGCAGGCGGCTCGCTGTCATGACCGAGGTTTTGCGGGACGATCTGAGCCGCAGCGGGTTGTACCGGGTGGTGGATCATGGGCCGGCTCCCGAACTCGTCGCCGAGCTGAAGTCGGCCCGCTATCTGCATGCCTGCAACGGCTGCGAGCTGGACATCGCCCGGCGGCTCGGCGCCGAGCGGGTTCTCGTCGGATGGGTGTTCCGAATGAGCAATCTGGTCCTCAGCCTGCACATCCAAATCCGCGACGTCGCCACGGGGCAAACCCTGATCAACCGCGCCTTCGATTTTCGGGGTGACAAGGACGAATCCTGGCGCCGGGCCATAGCCTATTTCGTCCAAGACCTGCGGGAAAGGCCGCCAAGAAGGCAATAGCTGTCCGCCTTGGGCTTTCCGGTCCAACTTCCGGAGAAAGCAAGCATGCTCGAAAAGCTGAATGTGACGAAAGCGATCGATGTGCCCGGCCACGAAGTTTGAGCAGCGATCAGCGGCATCGAGCAGGATTTACGATAGGAGCATAGTCATGTCTGTCTTAAGCAAGATCATTTCAGTCCTTACTCTCGCGATCCTCGTTTCCCTTCCGGTACGCGCGAATTCCAGTATTGGGGTTCTGGATTTCGAGTTGAACGATGTCACCTCGAATCCGGGCGTTGCCGAAGAAGTGGAAAGAACGGCCTCGCTGAAACGGTTACTGGAGGAACATTTGAGTGGCAAGGGCTATCACATCGATGCGACCGACCCGGCCGCTCAAGCCGCCGCCACCAAGGGGTTCGGATACCTCTGGGATCATTCGGACGAAGCGGCGGAGCTCGGGAAAAATAGCGGGAGCGAGTTCGTCGTCGTCGGACGGTTGCACAAGCCGAGTTTCCTGTTCGTCTATCTCATGGCGCATTTGATCGATACCAAGACCGGCAATGTCGTCGGCGACTTCATCGTCGAGGTCAAGGGCCAACAGCAGAACTTCACCGCCAAGGGCATCGAGAACCTGGCTCGGCAGATCGATACGAGACTCAAGACGGTTAGCGGGTCGTAAGCCCCGGCGGGCTGCGAAAGGTTGTGCAACGCCGGGAGGTTTCCGGTCACCCGCGCAACCCCTTTGGTACCAGCCGGCGTTCGGCAAGCTCGAAGACGCCCTCGATCAATAGCGCAAGCAGGGCCGCAGGGACAGCCCCTTGGAGGATCAATCCCGTATCGTCCAGGCGAATGCCCGTGAGAATCGGCTGCCCATATCCTCCCGCACCGATCAGTGCGCCAAGGGTCGCCATGCCGACGTTGATCACGGCAGCCGTCCTGACTCCGGAGATGATGGTGCGCAAGGCCAGGGGCAACTCCACCAGTCGCAGCCGGGCGAAGCGGGGGAGGCCGAGCGCATCGGCCGATTCGAGAAGCGGACCGGGAATGTTCTGAAGCCCGGTATAGGTATTGCGCACGATGGGCAGGAGGCTGTACAGGAACAGAGCGGTGACGGCCGGCCAGGCTCCGATTCCGAGCAGCGGGATCATGAACACGAGGAGCGCCAGCGACGGTATCGTTTGAAGAATCCCGGTGGCTCCAAGTACCAGCCTTCCCAGGCGCGGTCTACGCGCGCATAGAATACCCAGCGGAATGGCCACGAGGATGGCGGCGGCCAGCGAGATTGCGACCAGAGAGAGATGTTCGAGCGTGTGACGCCACAGGCTGGCAGCCAGGCCCTCGACCTCGGCTTCGGACGCGATGGCTAGCCGTTTCCGCAGGAAGTCGGCGGCCACCTTGCGCTCCGATACCTTGCCGAGCTTGGCCGCCGCGTTCATGGCGGTCATCTCTTTCTCCGAAATCCGGCCTTCCAGTTGTCGGAGTACCGGAAGGACGGCCGGCAGGCGTTCGGCGAGGTCGGCCCGGTAAAGAAACACGGCGCGATAGTCGGGGAAATAGCCTCGGTCATCCTCGAGCACCCGGAGCGAGTAGTATTGAATCTCCGCGTCGGTGGTATAGAGGTCGGTCACATCCAGGCGGCCGCCGGCAAGGCCGCGATAGGCGAGCCCATGATCCAGACCCACGACCGCTTGCTGGGGTAAGCGGTAGGCTCGTCTGAGCCCGGGCCATCCATCCGCCCTGGACATGAATTCGTTGCTGAAACCGAACTTGAGCTCCGGGTGGTCGCGCAGCTCGGAGATGGTGGTGATTCCCAAGCGGTCCGCGCGAGCGGTCATCATCCCGAGGGCATAGGTGTTGTTGAATCCGAGCGGCTCGGTCATCGACACGCCCTGTTCCGCCAGGACCCGGCGCAGCGTCGCCAGGTCCCGCTTCCCTTGTAGCCGGTCGCCCAGAACCTCCTCGATCAGAGTCCCGGTATATTCGGGATAGAGGTCGATCTCGCCATCGATCAAAGCCTGCCAAAGGAACCGGGTCCCGCCGAGCTGCTTTCGGTGTTGCACGTCGATCGTTGCGCTTTCGAGGATCTGGGCGGCGATCTCGCCGAGGATCACCGATTCCGTGAACTCCTTGGAACCCACGGCCACACCCGTCGTCTCCCCGGCTTCAGGAGCCGAGCCGTAACCGATCCACAAGCTCAAGAGCAGGGTCAGCCGGTAGATCATGTCGCCCGTTGCACAAGTCCGTCGACCAGGCTGCGCTGCGCCCGCACGAAGCGCGCGACGTACTCGGTGGCCGGGGAATCGATCAAAGCCGTCATCGGCCCTCGCTGTTCGATGGAGCCCTCGCGCAGCAGCACGATCTCGTCGGCAAAATGGCCGGCCTCGCTCAGATCGTGCGTCACCATCAGAACGGTTTTCCCGAGAGCGGTGAACAGCGTCTTGAGATCGGTCTGGAGTTCGTAGCGGATCAGCGGGTCCAGGGCGCCGAGCGGTTCGTCCAGCAGCAGGATCTCGGGGTCCAGCATCAGCGCCCGCATCAGGGCCACTCGTTGCCGTTCGCCTCCGGAGAGTTGGGACGGGTAGCGGCCGAGCGTTCCCGTAGGCAGGCGGACCAGTTCTGCGAGTTCGATCATCCGCGCCTCTGTTCGCGCGGATGACCAGCCGAGCCGGCCCGGCATCAAGGCCACGTTGCCGCGGGCGGTCAAGTGCGGAAACAGTCCGCCCTCCTGGATGACATAGCCCATTCGGCGGCGCAGTGCCAGAGCCGTCGAGGCGGTGACCGGCGTGCCCATCAACTCGACGGTGCCTCGGTCCGGGAGGACCAGGCCGTTCGCCAGCCGGAGCAGAGTGGATTTGCCGCAACCGCTCGCGCCGATGATCACCGCCACCTGCCCCTCGGGAATCGAGAGATCGATGTCGCGAAGCACGGCAACGCCGTCATAGCTTTTGGTGACCCGTGACAGTTTGAGCATGCGGCGATAATACCGGTTAATAGCCTGAATTTCGTGGATCCGCCCTCTAAATTTGTTCCGCGACAGGACAGGGTCGATTGTCGCCGGCTTCCGATGCGCGACTCGAAACGGTTCGCGGGTCGTGTAGCTCATTTTGGCACTGCGAGTTTGCGCAACACCTCGCGAGTTCGTTCATCGGCCACGGATAAGCGCAGTTTCCGTTCAGTCGCCGCGGCAAACCGCGGAGAGGCCGCCCCCGAAGCGATAATGTGGAGCGCGGTTCGCAGCTCATCGATCAAAGACCAGTCGGCATCGGTCATGCCGGATGAATCGGGATGTCGCGAGCCCCGAATCCAGCCATCGATGTCGCCGTCGAATCGTTGGTATATCTCGAGCTTTTCAAGGGTAATCATGATCTATGAGAATGCGTTTTGAACTCAGCACCAAAAGTAATATCGCAAATAGATTGATACCAAGCCCTCTCGGGTTTGCGACATCTTGTATGGAACCTTCCAGCATATTCAAAGGTATGGCGAATCCGGGATCCAATTTGAAAACGAAGTTTTCACCATAAATGAAAACCACCTGTAATGAATAAAAACCATTACGAGCTGTCTTCCGATGGAAAGGCGAACCGCGGTTAAAATCCCGCCGGAAAATCCGTTAATCCCGAATATAAGACATGGGATATTGAGATGTTGATGATCGCGGATGGAAATAAAGCTGCCGGATAATGCGGATGCGGAAAGCAGGAGCGTGATTGCCGAAAGTGCAAGTTGTTTCTTTTTCATGGATCTCTCTGCAAGGCAGGACGACGCAATAGCGAACTCAATTCCACTTCTCCATTCACCCGATGCCGAATTTTTTCGATGGAACGATCAATCGTGCCGAATCTGCGCGCAGGCATTTAGAGCGTTTTCATCTCGCTCGTACGGCAAAACAGGCCTGGCAGGAGTCGTTGGCGCCTTCAGCCAGGGTAGATCGACTCAAGCTTTCGGAGGTCGGCAATCCTTTCCCAATCGCAAACGGTCGCTTTAGTCGCGACCCTTCCGACGAAGACGCTCGGCCGGGACGTGGCGTCGGGAAAGGATTCCCGATCTACGGGGATGCACGGTCGTAGGTCGGCAATCCCTTGCCGACGAAGACGCTCGGCCGGAGCATGGCGTCGGGAAGGGCGGCTTCGGCGCTCCAATCGCAAACGGTCATCCCAGGAGCGCTGGGATGACCCTTCCAATCGCAAACGGCCTAGCCGGGAGCGCCGGCCACGCCCTTCCCGAAGACGCCGTTTGCGATTGGAAGGGGGACTTTGGTGCTCCCAAAGTTCCCGTTTGCGATTGGAAGGGTCGCGACTAAAGCGACCGTTTGCGATTGGAAGGAATTCCCGACCTACTCGCCAGTGCCCGTACAGTAGGTATGAAAATGCTCTATTAACCCGGCCTATAAATATAGGCCGGGTTAATCCGGGGCAGGGATGCCCCGGCGCGGCGACAAGCCGCGTGAGCCCAGGCCGGGCGTGTACCGGCCTGGGCGGCGGCCCGAAATACCAGGAGGGTATTTACGGGCCTGATTAATAAGTACATTCAGGGAAGTCTTGCGGCATAGGCAACCTGCAGGACAACCCCGCCAGTCAAGCCAATCTGTCGAGATCCCGCAAATATTTGCGGAATGTACTTAGGCCTATTCCTGTAGGTCCCAAAAACCCTTCGACTCGGGGCGAACGGTCTACCGAGATAGGCTCTTAGTGTTCCCGCTGTCGATATTCCCGCGGCGAGCAGCCGAAGCGCTGCTTGAAAGCCCGGCTGAAATGCGACAGATCGTTAAACCCCCAGCGGAGCGCGATTTCGGACAAGCTGTGGCCTACATGCGCCGAGTCGAGCAGGTTTTTCGCGCAATTTTCCAGCCGGCGCCGCCAGACATGGCGCATCAGGGAGGTCTCCTCGTCCTTGAAAAGATCGTTGATATAGCGGGCCGACAAGCCCACGCCGCTCGCGACCGATTCGACATTCAGGCCGGGGTCGGAAAGGTGCCGCTCGACGAACGCCTTGACCCGGTAGAGGGAGAGCGAACGGCTGCGGGAGAGATGAAAGTTCGCGGGACGCACCGAATTTATGGCGAGGGTCAGCAGGCCGAGCGACTGTTCGGCAAGGGCGGAGAACTCGTGCGGATTCAAGCGGCCCGCCTGGCTGGCGGACCCGCGAAGGAACATGGACGCCACGGCGCCGATGCCGTCTTTTCCGGGAATCCGGCGCGCCGTGCAGTGCTCGATTCCGGCAATTCTGTCTCTCAGCATCGTGCGTGGAATAGAGACGATCAGTTTCGAAAAAGTCCGCGGGCAGTAGATGCGGTGGGGCCGGGTGGCATCGTAGAGGGTGATGTCGCCGGGTCTTAGAAAAACCTCCCGTCCCTGCTGTTCCAGAGAGTATTGGCCCGAGAGCAACACGACCGCGAAATAGGCGTCCTGATCGGACCGATACGGCTCGCCCGGCAGCCGTTCGATGCCGATGGCGTTGGACCGGATAGCGGAGAGGCGCAGGTCTTCCCATGGATATATCGTCATCTGGTTGAACAATGCGCCGTCGGCGGGTGGGCTGATTTCCACCTTGACGTACTCCCGGCCAATGACTTCCCGCAGCCAGCCCTGCCTCTCGCTTCTGGGCACATCGGCTGTGGATAGCGTTAAGGCCTTGGTATTCGTTGTGTGCATGGATCAGGTTCGCGTTTTTCTCGATGGCTCCGGATAGTAGGCGTGCGGCAAACGGCTGTAAACGGCAAAACCGCCGTTTCAGTCAAGTTTTCTTTCCGTCCCGATCCAGCGGACAAAGGCGGAAATATTCATACTGCGCGGCACCGATTTGTAACCGGAATTCACGATGAGATTGACGATGCAGCAAGATTCAGGACTCGCGGGAAACATGATATTGCTCAGAGGCGCCGCGCTGTGGCTGTTGATGGCTCTGGTTCTGGCCTGGTGCATGGTCGGCCTGGGATTCGGTCTGCCCGTGCTGCCGGCCATTTTTCCGGGCAAGTTCACCCGCCTCTTGCAGGCGCATCTGGATTTCCTGCTCATGAGCGCCCTGATTTTCGGATTCTATGCCGCCAGAGTGCCGCTGCCCTGGCATGTGCGCTGGGCCATGGTGGTCGGTGCCTTCACCAATTCCAGCCTGTTTTTGATGCAGGCGATGTTTCCGGTGCTGGATACTCCCACGCCCTCGGACGGTTTGTTTCCGGCGGCGTTTCGGCTGTTTTTGCTGGCTAGTATCGTCCTCACCAGCTACGGTTTCGGCAAGGGGGCGGTCATCGTATTGCGATCGACATTCAGGAACGATTGAAGCTCGACGGACGCCCTCCGGCGCATCACCCTGACTCGGCCGGATCGAATTCGCAGAGGCTGGGCAGCCAGGGGAGGTCAGTGACGCCGTAGTCGAGCCTCAGTTGGCTCAGCAAGGTCGTCAGTTGTCCTCGGTGGTGGGTCTGATGGTTGAAGAGATGTGCGACCAGCAGCCAGAAGGGCCGGGTGCGCGTTTTACGGTCCGAAAGGCTGGTATAGGTGAAGGGCTGAGCGAGACGTTCGGGAGAGAGTGTCCGGGTCCAGTCGAGAATCTCCCGGTCCATCGTCTCGCGCTCCCGCCGCAAGTCGTCGAACGCGGAATAAAGTTCCTGGCCCAGGGCTGCCGTTGTCAACGGCAGCCCAGCCAAGCGTCCCATCCAGATGAGGTCGGCATGGAGCAGGTGATTGAGCGTGCCGTGAATCGAGCCGAAAAAAGCGCCGAGATCCTTTTTCCGGAGTTCGTCGGGAATTTCGGCGCACACCCGGTAGAGCTTCTCGTTCATCCAGGCGTTGTATTCGGCCATGGTTTCGTAATAGCTGAGCTCGTACATGAGACTATTGCTCCAATCTGCGTTTTCGTAGCCCGTATGCAGCGCAGCGGAATACGGGGAAAGAGGATTATTCGTTCACCGCGACCACCGCTTCCTTGCGGGCTCTCGACCGGCCGGTGCTATTGATGAACACCACCGATCCGATGATGATCGCCGATGCCGACAGGATGCGCGGGGTCAGCGGTTCCTGCGCGAACCAGTTGCCGAGGAACACCGCCACCAGCGGATTGACGTAGGCGTAGGTCGCCACCAGCGGAATCGGCGCGTTTTGCAAGAGCCAGGCGTACGCGACGAAACCGATCATAGACCCGAAGGCGATGAGATACGCCAATGCCAGCCACGAGTCGGTGGAAACCTCCGAAAAGCTGAATCCCTTCAATTCGCCGTTCATGGCGCTCGCGGCCATTAGGGCGCAACCGCCGGCCAGCATTTCCGCGCCCGTCGTCATCAAGGCGGACTTCGGCAGATTCAGGGTTTTGCCGCAGATCGAGCCGAGTGCCCATAGAAATCCGGCGATCAGGAGCGCCGCCACGCCGAGAGCGTCCAAATGCAGGTCGTCCGAGAATTCCGAAGGGCCGACCAGCAGGTAAATCCCGGTGAAGCCGATGGCCAGCCCGGCGATCACTCGGGCCGTCGGTCTGACGCCGTTCGGCCTGAGCGCGTCGGCGATCACCATGAACATCGGCACCGCGCCGATAATCAGCGCTGCAATGCCCGATGGAACGGTCTGCTCGGCCCACGAGACCAGCCCGTTGCCGCCGAGGAGGAGCAAGGTGCCAACGATGGCTGCCGATCGCCATTGGCGAAGGGTCGGCATGGCATCTCCGGCCGCGCGTCGCCAGATCAGCAAGATCACGCCTGAAACGAGGAAGCGGAGCCCGCCCGACAGAAACGGCGGAAGCGTTTCCACCGCGAAGCGGATCACCAGATAGGTCGAGCCCCAAACGAAATAAACCGCCAGCAACGCTAGCCAAATCCGCGTTTTCATTCCTCGAACGCCTGGATGACCTCGGTTTCCGATTTGCCGGCCTCGATCCATTCAACCATGGCAGGATGGCCGAGCACCGTATTCACGTAGTCCTGCGCTACAGGACCTGCATCGAGCCGATAGGTCCAAAAACGCAAGGCCACCGGTGCGTACATGGCATCGACGACGGTGAAGCGGCCGAACAGCCAAGGACCGTCATTCGCGTGCCGCTCCCGGCAGTCCTGCCAGATTTGCCCGATTCGGGCGACATCCTTTTGAGCGTCCTCGGGCAATTCCTTGCTTGCGGACTGTCGCCGGCAGTTCATGCTGCAATGCGTGCGCAAGGCCTGAAAGCCCGCGTGCATTTCCGCCGCGAGCGAGCGGGCCTTTGCCCTGTCGGAAAGTGTTTTCGGCCATCCGCCGGTTTCCGGGAAGCGTTCCGCCAGGTATTCGAGTATGGCCAGGGAATCCCAGACAGTAACCCCATCGTTCACCAGTACGGGCACTTTTCCGGACGGCGAATAGGCGGCGATGCGGCTTGCCGTGTCTTCTCGATAGAGGGGAATCCGGACCTCTTCGAAGGGAATGCCGTGGTGTTTCAGAAACAGCCAGGGGCGCAGCGACCAGGAGGAATAATTCTTGTTGCCGATGACCAGGGTCAGATTCATGAAAGACAACTCCTTTTCGATGAAAAAAGTTCAGACGGACAAGGACGGGCTGTTCGTGCGGTTTCCACCGCGGTCGGTGATTTCCCCCAGAATTTCCGCGATCAGGCCGATGCCCCGCTCGATGTTTTCCGGAGCCGCATGGCTAAAGTTCAGGCGCAAGGCCGGGTAACGCTGGTCTCTTGCGGGAAAGAACGGTTCGCCCGGCATGAACGCCACGTCGCGCGTGAGGGCCGCCTGGAGCGCCGCCAGGGTATCGCACTCGCGGGTCAGACGCAGCCAGAAGAACAGGCCGCCGGCAGGCGCCCGCCACTCGGCGAGCCCCTCGAAATGGCGCAGGAGGGCGGCCTGCATGGCGTCGCGCCGTTCCCCGTAGACCCGGATCATCCGCGCCATGTGTTCGTCGAACCCGGCCGAGCTCAGAAACCGCGTGAGCCAGGCCTGGCCGATGCGGTTGGTATGCAGATCGCTCGACTGCTTCAGCCGCACCAGTCCGGAGAAGAGTTCCGGCGACGAAGCGAGATAGCCCACCCTGAGGCCCGGCGCGGTGATCTTGGAAAAGCTCCCGAGATAAACCCAGGGCGCCCGTTCCAGATAGGCGCAGATCGGGGTACGGTCGACCGTCTGGTAGACCAGGTCCCGGTACGGATCGTCTTCGATCAGGGGCACGCCGGTTTCGTCCAGAACCTGGGCTACCGCGCGCCGGACTTCGTCCGAGTAGCAATACCCGGAAGGGTTCTGGAAAGTCGGGATCAAATAGACGAAAGCCGGTCGGCGACGGTCTATGGCCAGGCGCAACGCATCCGGATCGACGCCGTCGGCGGACAGCGGAAGTCCTTCGAATTCCGCGCCGTACACGCCGAGCGCCTGGATCGTGGCGAGATAGGTGGGCGCTTCCAGCAAGACCTGCGAGCCTTCGTCGACGAACAGCTTCCCGACCAGGTCGATGCCCTGCTGCGAGCCGGATGTCACCAGCACCCGATCCGCGTTGCAATCCACCCCCAATGTGGACAGGTTCTGCGCGATCAGGCTCCGCAAGGCAGGTTCGCCTTCGCTGGGGCCGTACTGGCGGTAGTCGTCGGCGAGGCCTTCGAAATCCAGGGACGGCATCAGTTCGTCCGCGGGCAATCCGCCGGCGAAGGAAATCACGCCGGGCCGCTGGGTGACTTGCAGGATGTCGCGGATCAGGGAACTGGTGAGCCGCTCGGCACGGCGGGACAATCGAAGCGTCATGGGATCGTTGATTCCTCGGTAAAGGATTGAAGCAGTATTTCGCCTTGCAGGTATTTTACGGCCCGGCCCGAGATGAGAACGCGTTCCCCCCGCAGTTCGCATTCCAGTTCGCCGCCCCGGCTGGACAGTTGTCTCGCGGTGAAGCGGGTTTTCCCGGTGCGCTCCGCCCAGTAGGTCGTCAGCAGGCAGTGGGCCGCGCCGGTCACCGGATCTTCCGGAATGCCGACCTTGGGTGCGAACATGCGCGAAACGAAATCCACCGAGCGGCCCGGCGCCGTGACGATGACGCCCATGAGGTCGAGCTTGGCCAAAGCCGAGAAGTCGGGCTGCAAGGAGCGTATGTCCTCTTCGTCGGCAAAAACGCAAAGGTACATGGCACCGCGCAGGACTTCCAGGGGGTTGCGGCCCAACCCTTCGGCCAGGAGGTCCGGGCAATCGCAAATCATGCCGTGACTCGCCGGAAAATCCAGCGTCATGAGCTCGTTCTCGCGGCGAACCCGGAGCTCGCCGCTGCGGCTGTCGAAGATCACTTCCCGCAAGGCCGGCTCCATTTCCCGGAACACCACATGGGCCGCGGCCAGAGTCGCGTGGCCGCACAGGTCCACCTCGACCGTGGGCGTGAACCAGCGCAAGCTGTAACGCCCGTTCCCGCCGACCAGGAAAGCGGTCTCGGAAAGATTGTTTTCCGCGGCAATCGATTGCAGCGCGGAATCGTCGAGCCAGCGACCGAGCACGCACACGGCGGCCGGGTTGCCGCCGAATAGGCGATCGGTGAATGCATCGATCTGATAGATGGGGATACGCATGGATTCTTTGCCTTCCTAGAGTGTTTTTTATTGCGGCTTGGCGGTGAGCATCGGAGATGCGTGGGTCGGCAATCCTTTGCCGACAGAGCTCCCGCCGACGGGCTGCGTCGGCAAGGGATTGCCGACCTACTTCGCGCGCTACGCCAAACCGAAAAATATTGGTTTAATAGGCCGGGAATCCTTTCCCGGCGTAACGGCTCGACCAAGCCACCTTGAGTCGGTGGGTTACGTTCCGCTAAGCCACCACAATAAATGTTCATTCAAATGCCGAATGGACTATCAGAGACCGGACATGCCCACGTAACCGGGCAAGGACCGGATGCGTGCGATCCATTGCCCGATGTGCGGAAATTCGTCCATTACGACGCCGCCTTCCGGAGCGAGAGCGACGTACGGATAACAGGCGATATCCGCAATGGTTGGGTGGTCGGCGGCGAGCCATCGATTTTTTTCGAGATGATTCTCCATGACGCCCAATCCGCTCCGTCCCAGTTCCTGACATTGCGCCAGATTCCAGAGGAGGTTGAATCTGACTGCCGCGCGCGCCCGTGCAAGCCCGTACAGGATTTCGTTTTCCGACAAGGCCAGCCACTGCATGACCCTGGCCATCGTTTCCGCCTCGGTAGGGAGCCACCGTTCGCCCCCGTATTTTCTGGCCAGGTACACCAGAATCGCCATGGAGTCCCATACGACGGTGCCGGCATCGTCCAGCACCGGAACCTGGCCGCGCGGATTCAAGGCCAGGAAGGCCGCCTGCTTGTGTTCCCCCTTCATCAGGTCGACGGGTATGGATTCGTAGTTCACCCCTGACAATGAACAAAACAGCCTTATCTTGTAGCAGTTACCCGATAATTCCATGTCATAAAGCTTCATGATCGTTCCTCATTAAGATTTGATTTTTCTCGGTCCGTAATGTCATTGAATGGCGAATTCGGCGGCCTTCGCGCTTGATTTCCGCCGACTGCCGCATCGGAGAGTGCTGACTGACCCAAAGGCTTGTCACTACGACGGCAGCCACGCCGAGCAGCGAACCGCTCAACGCCTCCCCCAGCCATAACGCGGAGGCGCCCAAGGTCAGGAACGGCTGCAGCAGTTGTATCTGGCCGATCTTTGCGATACCGCCCACGGCCAGACCGCGATACCACAATATGAATGCCAGGAACTGGCTGACCACGGCGACATAAGCGAACCCGGCCCAAGCGTCGAACGGCGCCGAGAGATCGGTATGCGCCATGATCCAGCACAGCGGTCCCAGCAACCAAGGCACCGACAGCACCAGGGCCCAGCTGATCACCTGCCAGCCCCCCAGAATGCGGGTCAGCCTGGCGCCCTCGGCATAACCGAGCGCGGCCAGCAAAGACGCCGCGAACAGCCAGAGATCGCCCGAGCGAAGGCTGCCGCCCCCGGCTTCGAAGGCGAACGCGAGCACCGCGGCCGCACCGATCAGCGCCGCGATCCAAAAGCGTCCGGGCAGCCGCTCGCCCGCCAACCACGCGCCGAAACAGGCCGTGGCCAAGGGCGTGACCGAAAGCGCGATGCCGCCGTGGGACGCCGGCAGTTCGCACATGGCCCAGGCCGAAAGCACCGGGAAGCCGATGATGACCCCCAATGCGACCAAGGCTAAGCCTCGAAGCTGATGACGCTTCGGCCAAGGTTGCCGGGTGACCAGCAAAGCGATTGCCGCCAGTCCAGACGCAAGTACGCCGCGTCCAAAGGCAACGAACCAGGGATCGAGATGCAGGACGGCGACGCGCGTTGCGGGCAAGGTCAGACTGAAGCCGGCAATTCCCAAAATAGCGAGAAGCCAACCGCGGCGTATCTTCGACGTGTTCGACTGCATGACAACCGATTCCCCGAGCGTGTTTTCGTAGCGTGGTGGCCGTACAATAAATTGCCGCCGGCGGACAATACAGATACAGTTGACGATCCGTTCGGCCATCCTGTACCGGTCGCGGAGCCATAACAATCATGAATTCCCTCAACCTCGATCCCCACGACAGCCGGCCCTTGATCGAACAGATCGTGGCGGGCATCAAGCAGCGCGTCGACGAGCGCGCCTTGCGGCCCGGCGCGCGCCTGCCGTCGATCCGGCATTTCGCGAACGAGCACCGGGTCAGCAAGTTCACCGTGGTCCAGGCCTTCGACCGGCTGGTGGCGATGGGCTATCTGAAATCCCGGCAGGGGTCGGGTTTTTACGTGGCTCAACGCTCGGAATCCGGCGCTGCGGTGAATCAGTCCTGCCGGCTCGAGCGGGCCATGGACGTGCTCTGGCTGCTCCGCAACGCCTTGCAGGAACAGCCGCACATCGCCATGCCCGGCGCCGGCTGGCTGCCCGGCGAATGGATGGACGGCGAGGGCATTCAGCGCAGCCTCCGCACCCTCGCCCGCAAGAGCGGCACCTATCTGACCGGATACGGTCTGCCGGCCGGCTACGAACCGCTGCGGTCCCTGCTGGCGCGGCGGCTCGACGATCAGGGCATCGGCTGCTCTCCCCGGCAGATCGTCACCACCCGCGGGGCCACTCATGCCCTGGACCTGATCAGCCGGCTGTTCGTCAAACCGGGCGACGCCGTGCTGGTGGACGATCCCGGCTATTACACCCTGTTCGGTTACCTGAAGCTTTCGGGGGCGCGGCTGGTCGGCGTACCCTGGACTACTCAGGGGCCGGATACCGCCGCGATGGAAAGCCTCATCGAGGAGCACCGGCCCAAGGTGTTTTTCACCAACACGCTGCTCCACAACCCGACCGGCGTCAGCATTACCCAGGCGGTGGCCTACCGGGTTTTGCAACTGGCCGAGCGCTACGATCTGATGATCGTGGAGGACGATATCTACGGCGATTTGTTGACCGGACAGGCGACGCGCCTTGCGACGCTCGATCAGCTGGAGCGGGTGCTGTTCGTCAGCAGTTTTTCGAAAACCGTTTCCGCAAGTCTCCGGGTCGGCTTCCTGGCCTGCAAGTATGAAATCGCCGAGAGCCTCACCGATCTCAAGCTCCTGACCAGCCTGACCACCTCGGAAATCGACGAGCGGCTGGTCTACGAACTCCTTACCGATGGCTATTACCGGAAACACCTGGAAAAACTGCGCTCACGCCTCCGCAAGGCGCGCGGCGAGGCGGTCAGAAACCTCGAAAGCAGCGGGCTGGAAATTTACCAGGACGCGGAGGACGGACTGTTCATCTGGGCTCGCCGCGATGCGTCCGAGAATGCCACGTCGCTGGCCGCGGCGGCGGCCAAGCAGGGCATCATGCTGGCACCGGGCGCTCTGTTCAGACCTCAGCAGGAAGCCTCGCCCTGGCTGCGCTTCAATGCCGCGGGTTGCGGGAATCCGGCCATTTTCCGGTTTCTGGATGAGGGGCTTGCCGGCTGGGATTCCGGAACGGATTTCGACGACTGAAACGTGCCCGGCGGAAGTCGTTGGCGCCTACAGTCAGGATAGATCGACTCAAACCTTCGTAGGTTGGCAACCCTTTGCCGACGAAGACGCTCGGTCGGGATGCGGCGTCGGGAAAGGATTCCCGACCTACCGGGCGGCACGGTTGTAGGTCGGCAATCCCTTGCCGACGAAGACGCTCGGTCGGGATGCGGCGTCGGGAAAGGATTCCCGACCTACCGGGCGGCACGGTTGTAGGTCGGCAACCCTTTGCCGACGAAGACGCTCGGTCGGCAGGTGGCGTCGGGAAAGGATTCCCGACCTACGGGGCGACACGGTTGTAGGTCGGCAATCCCTTGCCGACGAAGACGCTTATCGTTTATCCACCATTTCGGGGCTCACTTCGAAGCGGCCGATATTCCTGAAAACGGGCGCGGGGTTCACGCCGAAGGTATCGCGAAAGCTGTGGCTGAAATGCGTCGCGTCGGCGAAACCCGCGTCCAGCGCGGCGCGGGTCAGAGTGTCGCTGGCATGCAGCAGTTCCAAGGCCGACACCATCCGCTTCCACAGACGGAATCGACGGTAAGGCAGGCCGGTGCACTGGCGGAACAGATGAAGGAAGCGGGAGGGTGAAAGGTCGACCAGCTTCGCCAACTCCTCTTGCGAGAAATTCCGGTCCGGCTCGCGGCAAATTCGCTCGATGACCTGCCGAATGCGTTCATCCAACTCGATCGGCGGCTGATCGCGGGTATTCAGCAGCCGATCCAGGCGCTGTTCGACGGCGATACGGTTCGGGTCTTCCTCGTGGACCCAGCGAAAGCATTCGATCGTTTCCGCATCCTCGAAAAACCTTACTGTCGTTTCCGAATACGGAAAACGCTTCCGGAATCCTGTCGCGTCGGGGCCGTTTCGCTCCACGAACAGCTTTCCGTGCACGCCGCCGGCCATATCCAGGGCATGCCGAATCCCCGCGGGCACCACCGCGCAACGGCAACTCCGCCATTCGCCGTCTGCCAGCCTGATCCGAAACGGGCGATAGATGCCCACGTGCAGCACGTTGGCGCCATAGACGTGGGTTTCCAGATGCTGGATCGGACCGCAATAGAGTACCCGTCCGTGTCCCATGTAAAGCTGCGAAGTCCCGGGATAAAGCGCGCGCATAGCCAGTTTATGCAAGTCCTGTCGGCGAGACGTGAGTACAATCCCGAGCGCCGGCCATAGGCGGAGACGGTCTGGCGGCTCGGCAATCCATAGTGATACGCCGTCCATCATAATGAACCGGAACCGGCGTTTTCCAGAACTTTTCCGGGAGGATTTCCATGAACGACACATTGACACGCACGGACTTTCAAGCGCGCTTCGAGGCTTTGCTGAGCCAGCTCTCAAAGGACAATATGATCGATTACGCCTTCATCGATATTCCCTCGGATCGAAAACCCTGGCTGGATACCGGCATCGACTTGTCCGCGGGCGAGCGGGTGACCACCTTTGCCGTGGGCAAGACCTGCCTCAAGGGCACCGATCTCTGGTTCGGCGCCGATTTCCAGCTATGGTGCCGAATCGGTCCGGACGGCGAAATCTTCCGCGGCACCCGAGCGAGCAATACCTTCGCCGTAGAAAAGCCGGATCGGCTGTATCTCGCCAGCTATTTTCCCGGCGAATGGGCCACCCGAACCGGCGAGTTGGCGACGCCGGACGAAGTCTACGAGCAGGCGAGCGGTTGCCTGGCGGCCTTGATCGTACGCTGGCGGGTCGAACCGATCGAAGGGCTGAAAAGGCTGGCGGCGCTCGGCGACGTGGACGGCCTAGTCGCGTCCGAAATCGACCGTTTGACCGATCCGGTCGTCCCGCCGCCAGGTTGGAACTATCTGTGGTTCGTGGGGCCTGCGGAAATCTACCGATCCTGCCGGACTCCGGAAAAGGAACCGGCCATCTGCTGCCACACCCATCGCGATGTGGGTTTGTTGCAGAAGGACGTTTCCCTGCCATTCGAGCCGAACACGCGCTTGCGCTGGGCCTGGCGCATGGATCGCCTGCCCTCGGAGGTGCGCGAGGACACGTTTCCGACCCATGACTACCAGAGCATCGCCGTGGAATTCGACAACGGCCAGGACATCACCTATTACTGGAGCGCCGAGCTGCCCGTGGGCACCGCCTACCGCTGCCCGATTCCCACCTGGACCGCGCGCGAAACCCACGTGGTGATCCGCTCCGGCTCCGAGGGGCTGGGCGAATGGTTCAGCGAGGAACGGGACGTTTACCGCGATTACCTGGACTTCATCGGCGGCCCGCCGCCGGCCCGAATCGTGCGGGTGTGGCTGATCGCGCTGAGCTTGCTCCAGGGCCGGGAGGGAGAATGCCGGTATTCCGGCATCGAGTTCGTGACGAAGGAAGGGGTGACGCCGATACAATAAGCCCGTCAAGTTAAGCCCGGTTGCGTCGTGGCGGCTTAACGCAACGGCGTTATCGTTGACGGGACCAATCCATGCATTTTGATCTACGCGATCTCGAACTGTTTGTCGCCGTGGCCGAGGCCGGCAGTATCGCCAAGGCGGCCGAGCACTGTCATACGGTCGCTTCGGCCGTCAGCAAGCGGCTGTCGGATCTCGAAGCGGGGTACGGTACGGCGCTGCTGGTGCGGAGCAGCAAGGGCGTCGCGCCGACGCCGGCCGGCCTTGCATTGCTCGTACGCGCCCGCGCCGTCCTGCATCAGGCCGGGCAACTGGACCGGGAGCTGCGCGGCTATTCGGCGGGAGTTCGAGGGCAGGTGCGGGTATTCGCCAACATCTCGGCCATCGTGGAATTCCTGCCTTCGGCGCTCGCCTCGTTTCTGTCGGCCCATCCGGAGATTCAGGTACACCTGGAAGAGCACGTGAGCGGCGTCGTCGTCCGGGCCGTAGCCGACAATCTTGCCGATTTGGGCATCGTGAGCGAGATAGCCGCCGAGGACGGGCTCATGATGATTCCGTTCCGCGAAGACGAACTGGTCCTGATCGTTCAGCCGGACCATCCGCTGGCTTCGCGCGAGCGCGTCGATTTTTGCGAGACGCTGGACTCGGATTTCGTCGGGCTCCACAGCGACAGCTCGCTGCACTACCGGCTACTCCGCGCCGCCGCCGATGCGGGCCGGCCGCTCAATCTCAAGATACGGGTTACCAGCTTCGACGCCGTCTGCGCCATGGTGGCGGCGGGGCTCGGCATCGGCGTGGTGCCGCGGGCCGCCACGACGCCTTATACCGCATCGCTGGGACTGGTGCCGGTCGTTTTGAACGATGACTGGGCAAAGCGCCGGCTTCATCTCTGCGTCCGATCACTGGAGGGATTGTCCGCTGCGGCAAGGCTGCTGCTGGATCATCTCGCCGGAGGAGCGGCTTAGAGCATCCACGGTCCTATGGTGCGGCCGGCTGCCGCAGGTCGGAAATTCCTTTCGGACACAGCTCAGTCGGCAAAGGATTGCCGACCTACGATCGTGCCGCTGTGGCATCTACGGTTCTGTGCGGCGCCACAGCTGCCATAGGTCGGAAATTCCTTTCCGACACAGCTCAGTCGGCAAAGGGTTGCCGATCTACGACCGTGTCGCTCTAGGTCGCGAATCCCTTCGCGACATTAGGCCGCTCGGCCCGCGGCTTGATTTCCAAGGCGGT
Source organism: Methylocaldum sp. RMAD-M (assembly GCF_017832375.1). Classification (NCBI taxonomy): domain Bacteria; kingdom Pseudomonadati; phylum Pseudomonadota; class Gammaproteobacteria; order Methylococcales; family Methylococcaceae; genus Methylocaldum; species Methylocaldum sp. RMAD-M. The sequence continues at coordinate 150,159 of NZ_JAFIBZ010000001.1, forward strand.
ATCCGCGACCGGATCATCTCGCCGGCGGGGCGGTTTGATTCGGGCCATCGCGAGACGCGATGGCGACATCGCCAAACATCGTTTTTCCTCCATGCGTTCTTTCGGCATTCTTGCTCACACCTGTTCATTACGAGGAGAAAAACGATGTATCGCTGGAACCCGGAAGACTATGCCCGCCATTCGGCCGGTCAGGAAGCTTGGGCGCGCGAACTGTTGAGCGGCCTGAACCTGCGCCCGGACGACCGGGTGCTGGACATCGGCTGCGGCGACGGCCGTATCACGGCGGAATTGGCGCAGCGGGTGCCGTTCGGCGGCGTGGTCGGCGTCGATCTTTCGGAAGACATGATCGGCTATGCAGCAAGACGGTTTCCGGCGTCGGATTACCCTAACCTCGAGTTCCGGCAGGCGGATGCCCGGACGCTGCCTTTCGACGAGGAATTCACCGTGGTCTATTCCAATGCCGCTTTGCACTGGGTCCGGGATCATGAGCCGGTATTGGCCGGCATCGCCCGTGCGCTGAAGCCGGGCGGCCGCTGCCGGATGGAGATGGGCGGCCGGGGCTCTGCCGCCGCGCTGATCGCGGCGTTCGAGGCCGTGGCGGACGATCCCGTGTGGCGGGAGAATTTCGAACGGTTCGAGCCGACATTCGGGTTCCACGACGCGGAGAGCTATCGCCGCTGGCTAGGGGAGGCGGGGCTCGACGCCGAGCGGGTCCGGCTGACCGACAAGGACATGGCGCACGCCGACCGCGAAGCCTTCATCGGTTGGCTGCGCACCGCCTGGCATCCCTACACGTCGAGAGTCCCGGCGGAGCGGCGGGGGCTCTTCATCGACGTTGTCGCCGAGCGCTACCTGGCCGGAAATCCTCCCGACACCGCGGGACGGGTCCATGTCGCCATGGTGCGGCTCCAGGTGGAAGCGAAAAAATGAGCCGCTTTTGGCTGAAGGGCAAAGGTAGATGGAAATTAGAGCTGCGACTCTGAAGGATGCGCCGTTTATCAGCTCAGCGCACTTCTTCGCGAGCTTGAGCGTTTTCATCTCGCTCGTACGGCAAAACAGGCTTGGCGGAAGTCGTTGGCGCCTTCGGCTCGGGTGAATTGCTTCAAGCATTCGTAGGTCGGCAATCCTTTGCCGACGAACCCGTTAGCCCAACTTCACCGTCGGGAAGGGATTCCCGACCTACTCGCGAGTTCCCGTACAGTAGGTATGAAAATGCTCTTACCGGCAGGTTCATCGCGCATGAGCTGTCCGAAGAGGCGGCGGGCCGTTTGCTCGAATCGATGGATGAATGGGCAATCCGCAGCGGTCGACGTTTCAGGGGTGATTTGTATACCCATGAAGCTGGAGCTGGCGGCCAGACGCTTCGGAAGTGAGGAAACCCGTGGGCAGCCTACGATGTTTTCGGGTAAAGCCAGCCGGCCAGAATCCCGTAAACGGCGAACTCGACCACGCCGAACAGAAACCATTGTGCCGCCAGGCTTCCCGGAACGGGGTACAGCAGGTATTGATTCAGATCCACCAAGAGTCCCGCGAGAACGGCGAAGGACAGGCCGTGAACCAGCCCTTCCTTGATGCCGCCGTTCCGTGCGCAGCGAATGTAGCTCAGGACGAAGAGCAATGCGATGCCGGCCGTGAGCAGCAGCGACAGCCACAAGCTCCTTTCCGCCTCCGGCCTGGCGATACCGGCCAACGCGGCATCGGCGTCGCGGAGAATCACCATGTGGACCAGACCGTTCCAGAGCAATGCGAATACGAAGATGGCGGCGGTCGCGAGAAGAAGACGTCTTGGGTTCAGGTTCATGTCTTGGTTCGGTTTGAGCATGATGGATTCGGGAGAAGGAAACGGCAGGCCGATTATACGTCGATGTTTTCCTCGACATAGGCGTAGAGGACCTGGTCGATAAGGACGCCGTCCTTGAAGGCGGCACGCCGCATTACCCCTTCCCGTTTGAACCCGGCTTTCTCCAGCACCCGCATGGAGGCCGGATTCCACGCAAACACGCGGGCTTCCAGGCGAATCAGGCCGAATCGCGACATAATTTCCGGCACGAGCGCGCGGGCCGCGGCCGTAGCAATCCCTCGTCCCCAATACGGCTCGCCGAGCCAATAGCCGAATTCGGCGGATTTGGCATAAATGCCCTCCCGCGGGTCGATGCCGATTCCGCCGATGGCGCGGCTGTCCACTTCGACGGCCCATGAGGTGCGGACGGGCATCCCGGCGACATGAGCTATCCACCAGTTCGCGTCTCTTTCCGTGTAGGGATGGGGGAATCGGTCGGTCAGATTCCGCCATATCTTGCGATTATTGGCAAGCGCCACGAGATCGGCCTTGTCGTGCTCCGACCAATCGCGGATCACGCCATGCTCGAATTCGGTCCGCATGGGTTTTCTCCTGGGTAAAAACCAACAATATCTATTCACTGCATAGGGGAGCGTCGGTGTTGGTTCTCAAACCGGCTTTACGTGCCCTGAACTCGATGGGTGTCGTCTATCGACGGATTCGCCTCGACCCGCACGATGCTTTTCACCGCCTCGCGCAGCCAGATGTGGCCGGGGTCCCGGTCGTGGCGGGCGTGCCAGAGCATCGAAACCGTGAAGATCTCGATCTCGATCGGCGCGGGGCTCAGGGTGAGCTTGAACGCTTCTGCGCAGCGCCGCGCCATGGACGCCGGCAGGGTGGCGATGGCGTCGGCCTCCTTGAGGATGAAGGGCAGGGCGGAGAAGCGCGTGGTTGAAAGTAAAACCCGCCGTCGCAAATTTCGGCGCGCGAGCGCTTCGTCCACGACGCCTTCGAAGCCTCCGGAGAAGGACATCAGGAGATGGGGCAGGGCGAGATAGTCTTCCAGGCCGATGGGCGAGGGTATGCCCAGCCGCGCGCCGTCGAACAGGCACACATAGCCTTCCCGGTAAAGGTTCTCCTGGCGGTGCCAGCTCGCCACGTCCGTGAATCGCGAGACGCCGAGGTCTATTTCCTGGTTGTCCAGTAGTTTCGCTCCCTGTTCATGCCCCGCGAGACGGATCGCGACACGCACACCGGGCGCCTCGCGCTGGATGCGCTCGATCAGGCTCGGGGAGAGCGCCACCTCGATGCTATCCGGCATGCCGAGGCGGAAGCTGCGCTCGGCGGTGGCCGGATCGAAGCGCGGAGTCCCGTACATTTCCCGATGGATGATTTCGAGCGCCGGACCGAGCTGTTCCGCAAGTTCCAAGGCCCTGGCAGTCGGCTCCATGCCTTTCGCCGTTCTCAGGAAAAGCTCGTCCTTGAACATTTCCCGTAGTCTCATCAGCGCCGCGCTCACCGCAGGCTGGCCGAGATATAGGCGGCCGGCCGCCCGCGTCACGCTCCGTTCCTTCAGGAGAGCGCTGAATACCGGCAGCAGGTTCAGGTCCGCCTTTCTAAAATCGATTTCGTTGATGTTTTCAATCATAACAATCGATTTGAATAATAGAAAAACGATCCTCAGAATTCAAACCGCGGCGGAAAGCTCTAAGAGCTCTAAACAGTGCTTTTAGAGCGACCCGCAGTCTCTATCGTTCGGAGGTCACCATGTCTTATCGCAAAAAAGCCCTGATTACGGGCAGTTCCCGTGGCATCGGGAAGGGTATCGCTCTCAAACTCGCCGCTCAGGGCGCCGATGTCGCCATTCATTATTACCGCAACCGGAAGGCTGCCGATGACACCCTGGCCGAAGTACGCCTGCGTGGCGCGGACGGATTCATCGTCCAGGCAGACATTTCGAACCCGGCCGAAATCGCCCGGATGTTCGATGAAGTCGGCGAGCGATTCGAGGGGCTCGACATATTTGTAGCCAACGCCCGGCCCGAAGCCGCCGAATTCTTCTATCCGCCCCTCGAAATCACTCCCGTACAGTGGGATTCGGCCTTCGATTCCCAGGTCAAAGCCTTTCTCGTCGCAGTGCGGCAGGCAGTGCAGCTCATGCGCGACGGCGGCCGAATCGTCGCCATAACCCACTCGCCCGGTGGCCGCACCGGGAGCCTGCAACCCTGGGTTGCCATGGGTTCGGCCAAGGCGGCGCTGGAGTCGCTCGTCCGCTACTTTGCCGTGGCTTTGGCCAAGCGAGGCATCACGGTGAATGCGGTCAGTCCCGGCTGGATCGAGGACAGCGTGCTGAACAGCCTGCCCGAACCGGCACAGGACGCCATCCGGCGCTGGCATACCCGCGGCTGGACCCCCATGGGCCGGCTCGGCACGCCGGCCGACATCGGCAATGCCGTGGCTTTGCTCTGCTCGGAGGACGCCGGCTGGATTACAGGCCAAATACTTTTCGCCGACGGCGGCGCATCCCTGATGGACGCCGGACATCCGCCCGAGCTTCAGCTCGGCTGGTGACCATAGCCCTGCGATTCGTTTCTCCGGCGTGAGCCGAGCGAACTCGGTATGGCGGAGCTTCGCCGATAATATCCCGGCGAAACGTGCTTGCAGGCTGCCGACGCATCTCCGCGGGAGCGGTCACGAAGACGCCGGATTTCCCTATCCGCCTTTGGGCGGGGAATTCCGGCGTTCTCGCCGTCAGGCCGGCCGCTCATAACTCCAGGCGCACGCCGGCTACGGGATTCATGCCCCGCGCATCCGCTCCGGAGCCAGGTTCCCGGTAGTTCTTGTCCAGCCTGTTCTCCAGGTCCATCTGTGACGCCCGGTGCCGATTCGGCTACCGGCGGGCGCGCAGATTCAGGGTTGCCCGGCTGGCTCGGAAACAAACCGTGCAGTCCTTTATTGATCAGGCCCGTAAATACCCTCCTGGTATTTCGGGCCGCCGCCCAAGCCGGTACACGCCCGGCCTGGGCTCACGCGGCTTGTCGCCGCGCCGGGGCATCCCTGCCCCGGATTAACCCGGCCTATATTTATAGGCCGGGTTAATAAACACCTACCTTCGGTGCTGAGAGCCGATCAATTCGTTGTATGCGCCCGGCCGCGAAAAACCGCGGCCAAACCGATGGCCATCAGCCATAACGCGGAAGGCAGCGGAACCGGGGAAACCGTCGCGGACGAGACACTGGCCGTCAACGCATTTCCGTCCGCGTCGCCGAGTGCGTTGACGACCAGTCTCAATGGGCTGCTGCCGGCTTGCCGGAAATTAAAATTAACTACCGCCAGGGTAAAACTGTCGGCCTGCTGGGTATTCAAGTCCTCCGGCGAATCAAAGGACAGTTCGAACAGGTTCAGCACCCCGCTACCGCTTGACCCGACCGAAGTGACGTTTGCCCCGAAATCGAGAACATCCAGTTCGTCCCCTAGCACCGGATCGCCGAAACTGGTACCGACATATTCCAAATGGCTGCTATCGAAATTGAGATCCAGATCGTAGCTGCCTAGCGAGGGCGCTTCGCCGGCGCCTAGTCCGGATATCGTGATGCCGACCGCGACCGACCACCCGGTTCGGCCCACCGGCATGACCCCCAGTGTGATCGCGGACTCGGCGAGTCCCGATGCGGACAGCAACAGCGCAGCTATTAAAGGCTTACAGTAACGGTCGAGCATCTTGATAGTTTCCTGTTAACGAGTTCCTTGAGGGAAAGATTTCGGGAAACTCCGATCCGGTTCTTGGCCAAGTTCAGGACGAACGATCGCTCGTCGACGACGCGAACCATGGGCAGAAACCGGGTTTTCCGAGTTTCCGTCGATGGATAGGGCGAGGTATCCATGCTTCACTCGGCTGCGCACCGAGGACGGGTACACGACAAGGTCAGCTTGCGGGCATCGAGCGCGTCGATCGTACCGTTCTTGTCGATATCGCGGGGATCGTCCGGACCGGACGCGGATTGATTCCGCACGGCGAGGATCAGGTCGATATCCAGGCGATCGATATCCCCGTCGCCGTCCAGATCGCCGGCCAGCGGGGTCGTTTCGCACGAATCGGGAATATGATCGGCATCGGCGTCACCGGCCCGGCCTTGTTCGATATCCAGAACGTCCGACACGCCGTTTTCGTTGCAGTCCGGAAACACGTTCAGATAGTACACGTCCTGCTCGCCGTTGAAGGTTGCGGTATAGGCAACGCTTGCGCCGTCCCTCCTGGAAACCAGGGTCGAATAGTCCCCCATCTTTTGGGAAGCGTGCGGATAGCCGATCGTGGTATCGAAAGGCTGGCTGACCGGAACGTTTTTGCTCCACGTTGCGCCGCCGTCCCATGAATACGCGTAATACAACCGCGAGACGTTATAGCTGCCGCTATCGCGCGTGTCGTACCAAACGGCATCGATGCGCGAGTTCGGAGCTACCCCCATCATGCCGAACCATTGCCACGAATCTTTATTGGGTTCGTCGTCGTTGACCCTGATCGGCGCCGACCAGGTCTCGCCGCCGTCGCTGCTTCGGACGAATTTGATGTCCAGATTGTCTTCGCCGGGCGGATCCACCGTCGCCAGCACATAGACCTTGCCGCGCAACGGCCCGTTGGATCGGTCGACGTCGACTTGAACGTCGCCTATGGGACCGTACCGATTCGGATTGTTTCGAAAATTGAATAAAGGCGCGGGACCGCCGATATCCAGGATCTGCGTCGTAAAGGTGGGTATCGAATCCGGATCTCGCGCGTCCAAGGACTTCGAGAAAATGTGCTGGTAGTGGTTTCGATTCTGGGTCTCTTCGTCCCATTCACTGGGCTCGAGCCGTCCGGCGATATACAACTCGCCTTCCGGCCCCACCGCCATGGTGCCGAAACTCGGGTTACCGGGAATTCCCACCGGCAGCTCGAAGCTCGCTCCGCCGTCGATGGAACGGGTGAAACAGTAGTCATCGCCGGTTTCGCGCCAGTTGACGTAGACATGGCCATCGCCGATTCCGCCGCTACGGTCTACCGCGATCTGGCCTTTGTCGCCGCCTCGTCCGTGGGCGAATACCGGTTCTTGCCAACTGCGCCCGCCGTCGGTCGACTTGATGACTTGAATGTCTTCGATATAGATGCCTTGCTCGTCGAAACGCAGACTCTGAAAGTAAAAGTTCCCCTGAGCATCCACATCGATGACCGGATTGCTCCGGCCCTGTCCAGGCGTCAACGATCCCGGAAAGGTCCAGCTGGAACCGCCATCCTGGCTATGCGCCCAGCCGCCTTGGCGAAAGGAGGACTGCACGGAGTCGAACTGACGCCAGGCGATGACGATGTTGCCGGGATCCAGCGGATTGATGGCCATGGTGGGCTCGTTGGCCGCATCGCCGGTAATGTTTTGACCGGCCGCGTCGACGTTGACCTGGATGCTGATGTAAGGACCAAAAGCGGAATGCGTCGCTGCGGCGTCGGCGCATGCGAACGCCAGTATCCATCCGGACCACACCGCGGCATGCCGTCCCGGATGTGGATTGCGTAAACCGGACCGTATCATGCGCGGTAACTCCGGGATCTGCCGAACAGGCCGAATCCGGCGAGACCCGATACGAACAGCCACACCGCGGCCGGAACCGGTACGACGGTGGTTTGAAAACTGAAATCGCCGACGATCGCGCCCACGGTGCCGCCAAAATGCTCCCATCCCGGCCCCACCCCGAGTTCGCCCGACAGGGTGAACGAATTCGGGTCGAGCCCCATCGCCACGTTGAACAAGTTGAAGGATTCCGATCGGAAAGAATAATGGTTATAGAGCGTCCAGCCCGATTGGCCGGTATCGGCATCGATGTTGGCCGCATCGAATTCCAACGTGTAGTCTCCGGAGACGATGCGGTTGCTCGGCGATCCGGTATCGATCCGGAAACGGCTGACGCCGCCAAGACCGATCGCGCCGGTGACGCTGCCCGCGAAATCGCCCGGATCGAACGTCAACGTGGTCGGCTTGGTTCTCCGGCCGACCGGGACGTCGACGGTAGCGCCGTTGACGGCGAATTCGAGACCCGTGGCCGGGATTTCGCCGACGCCCGGCACAATATGATCTTCCAAAATTTGCGCGTTGTTGCGCACCGCCGCGGCTTGTGCATCGAAAAATTCCTCCAGATATATGGAAGGCGCATCGGTCGCGTCCAAGGAGACAGCGGCGGCCAGCGCATCCCGGTCCAGGTTCATGATCAATGCGCCGCCGGAAACGGTGGCGGCGGTCGCCGTTGCCGGAAGGAATGCCAACCATGCGGCTAGAAATGTCAAACAGGGTGCAAGAGTTTTGCCGAATCGCGAGAGTCGGTGGCGTGTAGTCATGAGGATAAGTCCGTAACAGGTCGAAGGTGGGAGCGTTTATCCGGCCGATTGGCCGGATAAACGCGATAGACGGCTCCCCGGGCGGCTCGGCAGCCCGGGTCGACGGCCTCTATTCGGCGATCAAGCGGATAAAGCCGCCTGGACCGACTTTCGGCGGGCGCCGGCCAGCAGGCTTAACAAGCCGCTGCCGAACAGCCAGACCGCTGCCGGCACCGGAACCACGGCAGGCGAAACCAGAGTGAAGGTAGCGGCTTTACCGGCGGAGTTCGAGCCGTCGCCGCCGAACAGGAAAGCGGTCATATTGGGTGACCACCAGAGTTCCCCGGTCATGAGCAATTCATCGCCATTGGTGGTAACGCTGATGTTGCGGGCATCGTAAGTGGACGTTCTGAAGCTCGTGTTGTTCCACAAGGTCCAGCCGCTGTTGACGCCGTCATTTCGATTCGCGTTGTATTCGAAGGTGTAATCTCCGGACGTCAATGTACCCGTGAAACTGCCACGGGTCATCACGACACCGTTCAACCCGATCTGGCCGTTGGCGATAAAGGCGGACGAGTCGACCAAAGCATCCTGACTGGCGTCCCAGGTCGACGTGGTGGGCTTGTTGGCGCGGCCGCCGGCGCCCGTTGGAATTCCGGTGCCGGTCAGATCGGCGGGATTGACGACGTATTCGAGCGTTGACGGCGCGGGGTAGGTGTTGGTGGGCACCGTTATGATATCCGCAATGGTCGAGTAAGTATCGGCCACCGCCTTGGGAAAGAAGTTCGCGACATAATATTCGGTTAACCCGCCAGGACCGATGGTTAGTCCTTCCAACAGGTTGTTCGGGTTGTCATAGGTAACGCTAAAAGTTCCCCCGTGCAACACACCGGCATCGGCCGAATTGGCCATGATCAGGGCAGCCGCTGCGAGAATGGTCTGTCGGATCTGCATTTTCTTGACCCCAAATTTTTGCATGGATTTTTTCCTGTGATTTGAAACATCGAGAGGTTGTGCGGCAGGCTCGAGAAATCCATAGCCCTTGAATAACTCTCACAGGAGAGGCGGCCCGGCCGTCTTGAATACCAAGACCCGCGGCTTTCCGAGTCCGCCTCGCGGCGGAGGTGGCGAAGGCGTCTCGTCCCTGAGACCGATATCATCCTGGGCCAACGGACAGGCATGCGCCCAACCGCCAGTCGTCGCTGATAAGAACCGCCGAAATGACAATGACAATAAGGCTCGAAAACTGGCGTTCTTATCGGGCAAGTCAAGCTGCTAAAGCAGATACCGTGCCAGTGAGCAGGGGTATTCCGAGACTAACAAGCTGTAATTTGAAAATACCGGGGAACGGTGGAAGCAAAGCGTAATTTACCTGGGAACACATGCCAATTTACAGGCATGTCACGGGAAAGAGGCAGCGAGTATCAGTGCATTAACAAATGTATCGTTAATGCGTAGGTATCCGGGCGCCCATGGCGGATATCAATGCGCGACAAACCGCATTATGTGGGGAGCAGGTTAAATGCCACAATTCAATGCGCATGACATCATCATAATCTGTTGTCTTATTTGACATTAATCGTCTGTCCTGTGAAATCCCGCAAGGCTTAAGGCATACAACGTAATTATTCGATGGCAATCGACAAATACACCAGGGATATTCGGGACAAACTGCGAGATTCATGCTTTTGCGGGAATATTTCCCGATATTTGTAATCTATGGACTACGTTCAGCGGACCATGGATTATTGGACTTCGTCTGGGCCGCCAAATCAGCATCATTTGCCGGCCGCACAAACGGTCGCTGCGTGCTTGAAGATACCTTGGTTTCTTCGGTTCTCGTGCCTATCCTTCAGGACGCAGTCCTTCATCCGATCTCTTGTAGGCGATGTATGCCAAGCGTCGTTGAGCCAGAGGATGGCGGCCGTAATGGGGTGAGACGGTCACCTCGAAACCGGCGCCGGCGAGAAGACGTTCGATTTGGGCGCCGTCCAAAACGCCGATCCGGTGCCGCTCCTCGGAACGGCGGTAGCCGTGGCCGCCTTTCCTGAACACGGTAATGTCCCGAATCAACAGGTTTTCTTGCGGCTGTTCGGATACTTCCACCAACACCGCCCAATCCGGCCCTTTGCGCCAGGAGCGATAGTGCATGGGTTCGCCGTCCGAGCGGACAAGGATGTCGAATGCGAAAACGCCGCCTTTCGGCAGACAGGAAGCGATGTTCCGGAACAAGCGGTCAAGGCGCGCTTCCGACGGCGCTCCGTCGGCACAATAGTTCAGGGCTTCGCCCAGGGCCGTGACCGCGGCGCAAGGGCGGAAGTCCACATCGTACAGCGATGCGGTTTGAAACTGTGCTTCGGGCGCTGTACGCCGGGCCAGTTCGATCATCGGCGCGGAAACATCGACGCCCAAAACCGAATATCCGTGCTCCAGCAGTTTCCTCGCCCAGGTTCCGCTTCCGCAACCCAGATCGATTATCAGGCCGGAATCGAGACCCGTGGCGCGGAACAGCGCCAGCAACTCATCGCCGGCGGCATCCACCAGATCGGGGAAGCCGACGTGATGAACATAGGCGAGATCTTCCTCATAGAACGGCATCATCGTTTCGAAGCATTTTTTCGACTGGAATTCCGCCAGCCCATGGGGCGGTCAAAGCCGGTCCATCCCGATGGGTTCGCCGTTATCGGCACGGGTTTTGGTCAATCGCCGTTCCGCATCCGCTGCGGCGCTGTCCTTGCCCTGCTTTCGATACACCTCGGTCAGTGCCCAGAGCGCCCAGGCGTCATTCGGCGCTTCTCGGAGCGAAATATCGAGCTCCCGCTCCGCCCCCGCCAGATCGCCCTGGAGAAACCGCAGCGCGCCTACCGAACGGCGTACCGGGTAGTACCAGTAGGGCGGTTCCATGTAGGTCAGCTTTTCCTGAAGCGCCGCCGCCCTCTCGAAGGCGGCGACGGCGTTTCCGAGATCGCCTTCGGCCTGGGCGATGCGCGCCGAAAGCACGTCCTGGGCAATCCGAACGATGTCCGCCGCCGGGACGCCGGCTTCCGTCAATCCGGAAAAATCCGCCGTTTTGGCGATCCCGGTCAAGGCGTCGAGTTCGAGCCGTGCGTCCTGCGGCGCTCCCTTGGCCGCCGCCGCAACGCCACGGGTATAGCGCCACATGGCTTGTACGTACGGGAACTCCGAGCCCGGATCGGCCATTTTCAGGACCGTTTCGGGCGGACTGAACTGGGCGTGGGCGAAGTATGGCGCGGCCTTGACCGGTTGTACCCACGGCACCGCACGGACCGTCTCGTCGGACAGCACGCCGGCGAGTTTCTCCGCCGCCGCGAGAGCGGTTTTGCCGTCGCCCGCCATCTGCGCCGAAACCATCAGGAAATGAACGTTGTGCGGATAATAGCCTTGCGCGTAGATGCCCTTTGCGCCGGTCTCCTTCAAATAGGCCTCGTCGACTTCGATGGCGGCGCGATTGGCTTCGAGAGCGTCCCGATAGCGGCCCAGCCGGTAGTAAAGGTGTCCCGGCATGTGGACCAGATGTCCCGCGCCCGGCATCAGACCGGCGAGGCGTTTCGCATAAGGTTCCGCCCGTTCGGGCCGGTCGGAAGCCTCCATCATGTGGATGTAATAATGAACCGCGCCGGGATGGTCGGGGTTGTTCGCCAGCACTCGCTCCAGGACCTCTACGATTTCCGCCGTGCGCCCCTTGGGTTTGCGGCCTTGGTCAGCCCAGTAGTCCCAGGGCGCGAGATCCATCAGGCTTTCCGCGTACAACGCGGCGATCTCGTCATCCTCGGGGAAACGCTGGGCGAGTTTGCCCATCGCCGTGGCGTAGGCTTGGTCCAGGCGCTTCCGGTCGGTCTTCGGATTCTTGTCGTAGCGTTTCGCGAGCGCCTCGATCAAGGCTTGCTCCTTGGGGCTCGCGTGCTTGGCAAGGGCTTTCGCCCGCTCGATCGCGGCCCAGGCCGGGCCGACCGCGGAAGGCTCCATCGGCGCATTGATATTCGGTCCCAACACCAAGGCTTCGCCCCAGAAACACATGGCGCACTGGGGATCGAGTTTCTGCGCCATGCGGAAGGCCCGTTGCGCCTCCAGATGGTTGAAGGCATAGGCGAGTCTCAAACCCTGATCGAAATATTGCTGGGCGCGGGTGTTGCTCGTGGTGATCTTGTAGCTCAGCGTGCCGAGGTTGTCCCACAGGGGCGGTTCGCTATCGACGTAGACAGCCTGGGCGGCAGCCGTGTCCTTGGGATAATGCCCCGCTTCGGTGTGAACATGGCCCGTCGTTTCGGCGGCAAGTGCCGGTTGCGTGCCGATCAGCAGCGAGGCCAGCAGGCCGATGCCGATGGTATCGGAAAATTTCATGATCCCCTCCTCGTTAAGCTTAGGCTTGAATGCGTTCCGTCGAACGGGAAACGCGATTATCGTAAAAACGACCGTTCATTGCTTAGGCGTAAAAACCAAACTCTCGGGTTCCGGTTTGGTGATTTCCGCTCACTTTTGTTTGCCGTTATACCGAAGCGGTCACATTGTGGCAGTGAAATTGTAACAACGGCTTGCGCGAAAAGGCCTCGCTGAGCCAGAATAACCTTTCGACACGCTCTGAATATTTACTCGTACCCGATCCGATCCATGAATCTCCGTCACTTCGCCATTCGTCGCATCGTCGCCCTCGTGGTGGTCGTCGTCGTGCAAGTGGTGATGCGCGCGCCGTCGTGGGTTGGAGATGAGTAAGTAAACGACCTGATTCAACAACCCCCGCCGGCGCAAGCCGACGGGGGTTTCTTTTTTGGGGCCTCCGCCGGACTCCGGCTCTACCAAGGAGAACCCCATGACGATACTATCCGGCGCCCAACTCACCGTTCGCCTCCTCGAGCGGCAGGGCGTGCGCGTCGTTGCCGGCATTCCGGGCGGCGCGAATCTGCCGATCTACGATGCCTTGTCGAAATCCGCGCAAATCCGCCACGTCCTCGCCCGGCACGAACAGGGCGCGGGCTTCATTGCCCAAGGCATGGCGAGGGTTACCGGCGTTCCCGCGGTGTGCATGGCCTCGTCCGGACCCGGAGCGACCAATCTGCTGACCGCTATCGCCGATGCCAAGCTCGACTCGATCCCGCTGGTGGCGATCACCGGCCAGGTGCCGCGCGGGATGATCGGCACCGACGCCTTTCAGGAGGTCGACACCTACGGCCTGACGATTCCGATCACCAAGCACAATTTTCTGGTGGACTCGGCGGCGGAACTGCTCGAGGTGATACCGAACGCCTTCCGCATCGCGGCTTCGGGACGTCCGGGGCCGGTGTTGATCGATATTCCCAAAGACGTGCAGACGGAGTCGATCGACGTGAACGCATGGCCCGAACCCGGCGCGCCGGACCCGGCTCCGCCGGTCGATATCGCGCTCGTCCAGCGGGCGGCGGATCTGATCGAGGCGGCGGAGCGGCCGATTCTGTACCTCGGCGGGGGCATCATGCACGCGGGGGCGTCGGAAACGGCGTCGGCCCTGGCCGAAAAATCGTCGCTGCCGACCGTGATGACTTTGATGGCGTTGGGCGCATTGCCGGTGGACCATCCGCTGTCGCTGGGCATGCTCGGTATGCATGGGGCGCGCTGTACTAACCTGGCGCTGGACGAATGCGATCTGCTGATCGCCGTCGGTGCCCGTTTCGACGACCGGGCGACGGGCAAGGTCGCGGCGTTCTGTCCGCACGCGAAGGTCATTCACATCGACATCGATTCGGCCGAGCTGAACAAGATCAAGACGGCCCACGTCGGCATCCGGGGCGACGCGGCGGCCGTGTTGCAAGAACTGCTGCCGAGAGTGCCGGCGCAAAACCGCGACTCGTGGCTGGCCCGCGTCGCCGAATTGAAGCGGATGTTTCCCCTCGTCACGCCCGGCATAGCCGACCCGCGAACCCATTACGGCTTGATACGCGCCGTGGCCGAGAACCTCGACGACGAGGCGATTGTCACAACCGACGTCGGCCAGCACCAGATGTGGGTGGCACAAAGCTATCCTCTGCGCCGCCCGCGCCGCTGGCTGACCTCGGGCGGCCTGGGCACCATGGGCTTCGGCCTCCCGGCCGCGATCGGCGCGGCGCTCGCCGAGCCGGACGCGGCCGTGGTCTGTTTCTCCGGCGACGGCAGCATTCTGATGAACGTGCAGGAGCTGGCGACCGCCGCCGAGGAGGACGTCAACATCAAGGTGGTGCTGATGAACAACAACGCTCTCGGTTTGGTGCACCAGCAGCAGACGCTGTTTTATGGCAAGCGCATCTATGCGTCGCGGTTTCGTGCCGCGCCGGATTTCGTCCGGATCGCCGAAGGCTTCGGCCTGCGCGCCGTCGATCTCGATACGGCGGAGAACCCGAAGGAGGTCCTGCACCAAGCGCTGACCACTCGCGGCCCATGCCTGATCCACGCCGGGATCGACGTCGAGGATCAGGTATTGCCCATGGTGCCGCCCGGTGCTGCCAACATAGAGATGATCGGAGGCTGAATCATGGACGGACAGTCTTTATTCGAACAACGGACGTCGGCGCGGACCGTGCTGGAGCTCGACGTCGTCAACCATCCCGGCGTCATGTCCCACGTGGTCGGCCTGTTTTCGCGCCGCGCCTACAATGTCGAGGGCATCCTCTGCATGCCGGTGGGTGCCGGCGCGACCAGCCGAATCTGGCTGCTGGTCAATGAAGACGCGCGCCTCGCGCAGATGGTCAAGCAATTGGAAAAGCTGGAAGATGTCCTGAGCGTACGGCGTCATGGCGCGGATCACGAAGTGTTCGAGCGGTTGGAGGAGTTCTTCCGCTAGAGCGTTTGGTGGCGGCTGCTTGTGAGCCACCGTCTTGCGCGTCGATCCCGTTTGTCGGCAAAGGATTGCCGACCTACGAACCGGCGTCGCTCGGTAGGCCGGGAATCCTTTCCCGGCGCAGAGGGTCGGCGAGTGCGTTCGTCGGCAAAGGATTGCGGACCTACGACCTCCACCTTTCAGGCAGACGTTCTCTAGTTCGGGAGTTCCGGCCAGTCTTATGCCCACACCGCGAACGATGTGACTGATTATCGAATCTTGCCGACCGGGGTTCTCAAGCGTAATCTGGACCTGAGCCGCAGATCCAAGTTGACGGACCGAGGTTTGGCAAAGATTTAGGAACTCGTAACATTCAGAAGGACTCCAAGTTTGCGGGGCTGCATGCCAAGGAAGGGCGCAAACGACGGTCCGTTGCGGCTGTTTGCAGACCAACCTTCGAAATATAGGGAGTTTGCCATGTATACCAAGTTCGCTCCTAGGCTTGGCAGGTTCACATCTTTTCTTTTCGCGGCTGTTTTGTTGTGGTCCGCGAGTTGGGCGGCAGCTGCGAAGGAATGCTGGCTGGATCTCTATGATAAGGCGGATTACCAAGGTTCCCACGTTCGCTTGAAAGGACCCGTCGAACTGTCCAACCTCAAGTCACTGAGCGGCGAGGACTGGAGCAATCGCATCGAAAGCCTGGTTGTTGGTCCGGATGCGGAGATTTATGCCTTTCGGCAGGAAAATTTCGAGGATACACCCCAGGGACCGATCTATCACCAGAAAGAGCTTCAAGCTTTGGGAGAAAAGGACATCGGGAGTGCCCAGGATTTGAAGATCAGTTTCGGGCCCGGAACCAAGGAACACCATCTGGGCGACCTGAATTTCCACCGCAATATCAATTCGCTAAAGGTCCAGTGCCGGCGGTGAGACCGGGGCGTGCGGTTTGAAGAGACCCATTGTCGGCAAAGGATTGCCGACCTACAACTACGATTTCTGCGACCTGCCCCAAAGTAGGTCGGGAATCCTTTCCCGACGCCGACGGGCGGCCAACGGCTTACGTCGGCAAGGGATTGCCGACCTACAACAGTGGGAGCTGGGTTTAGCCCGCGACTCAATGCCATTCGATATCGCGGGCTAAAGCCCGCTCCACAAGATCCTCCATGATCCGCCGTTCAGAACTGGATGCGGTGTCGCAACCGGGAGCAGGTTAGCGCCCAGTCTATTCGCCGACGATCCGGTCGACGACGATCTTGTAGCTGCCGTTATCCTCGGGCGCCACGGCTTCAGTCAAGCCTTGCAGGTCGCCGGCCTCGGCTTTCGGCTGTCCGCTCTTCGAAATGCGCGCCCCGATCACGATGCGGTCGGCGGTAGAGAGCGTCATGCCCTGCATCATGGACATGGAGTCGTCCAGCACGACTTTTACCGGCAGGTCTTTTGCCTGCTTGCGGACGACCGCCAAAGGCATGGGGGGGCCTTCGGCCGCACGGGCGAAGACGAAAAGGGCATCGTCCGGCGCAACCCGGCTTTTCAGATTTTCCGCCAGGGTCACCGTAACGCGGATCTGTTTGCCCGCGCCCGTTGCGGCGGCGGGTTCCGACGGCGTTGTTTGGGCGGGGAGTCCTTGGACCTGGGCGATGTATCCCTCAATCTGCTTGGCCTCTTCGCTGCCAGGCCCGAATTGCTTTTTCAGTCTTTCCCAATACTCCACGGTCTTGGCCGCGTCCTTCCGTTCGGCGGCGGCGATTCCCGCCATCCAGAGCGCGGTTTGGTGATCGGGATTCTTCTTCAGGATTTCGTCGACGATTTCGGTCGGCTTGCCGGCCATGCTGCCCTGATGGGTTTCCGCGAGAGCCTGGGCATACAAAGCCTTGACGTCCAGATCCTCGGGGGCGAGCTTGAGGGCGAATTCATAGGCCGTTACCGCCTTGTCCGGCTGATCGGTCGCTTGCAGCGAGCGGGCCAGCAATACCCAGCCCTCCAGATCGTTCGGCTGCTTGGCCAGCCTTTCCGCCAGCTGGCGTATGCTGTCCTGGACATCGGCCATGTTGTTCGGCGCACGTGCGCCGATCAGGTCGATGCGGCCCAGCGCGAGGTAAAGCGTCAAGGCCAGTACCGGAACGATCGCGAGCGTGGCCAGGACGGCCGAGCGGCCGCGGTTGCTCGACTGAGCTTTCGTCTCTTCGGCAGCCTCGAGATCCCCGAGCAGATTCCGTTCGGATTCCGCGGTCAGGCGCTCCAGATCCTCGGGGCTTGCCGCTTCCTGGGCGAGTTCGGTTTGCCGCTGCCGGTGCAGAAGGAGATTGAGCCGCGCCCGGTTTATCCGCCCGCTGCCGGTCTTGCCGAGGAGCGCGGGAAGGAAAAAGACGTAGCCCACTATCAAAAGCAGTACGGCCGAAAGCCAGAAACCCGTCATCGATATTTACCCTTCGAGATTGTTTCGAAGCCGCTCCAGGCGCTTCTTTTCTTCATCGGTAAGCGTCAGGTCCTCGCCCGTGTTGCGGCGTCTCACCTGTCGCCATAGAAAAGCGCCTCCGCCGGCCAAGAGTAGGAACGGCCCGACCCACAGAAGAGCCGTCGTCATTTTGAAAGGCGGGCGATAGAGCACGAAATCGCCGTAGCGATCGGTCAGGAATTTGACCGCTTCCTCTTCGTTCTTGCCGCTTTGGATGATGGTGTAGACCTCGTCCCGCAGGTCCTTTGCCAGATCGGCATCGGAATCGGCCAGGGACTGGTTCTGGCAGACCAGGCAGCGAAGCTCTTCGATCAGGCGCTCGTAGCGCTGTTGCTTGGCCGGATCGTCGAACTCGCGGATTTCGATGGCTTGAACGGTAAAGGGAAGAATCAGCAGGAACGGCAGTAACCGATGCATCATGAAGACTTGGCCTGTAATTGGCGGATCAGGGGGAGTAGTTTCTTTTCCAGGATTTCGGGCGTGATCGGTCCGGTCTGCTTGTGGCGGATGATGCCGTCGCGATCGACGACGAAGGTTTCCGGCACGCCGTACACGCCCCAGTCGATGCCGGTCTTGCCTTCGGGATCGAAGGCGCTCGCGGTATAGGGATCGCCGAAGCGCTGCAGCCAGGTTAGGGCGTTATCCCGCTCGTCCTTGTAGTTAAGGCCGTAGATGGGAACGATGTTCTGCTTGGCGAGTTGCAGCAGCACCGGGTGCTCTTCCCGGCAGGACGTGCACCAGGACGCCCAAACATTCACCAGACTGACCTGACCCTTGAGATCGTCGCTGCTCAGGGTCTTGCCGGCATCCGCCACCTGGGGCAGGGCGAACATGGGCGCCGGCTTGCCGATGAAGGGCGAAGGCACTTCCTTGGGATTCAGAGTCAGACCGATGCCGAGAAAGATCACCATGACGGCGAACACGGCCAATGGAATGAGATAGCGCATGATGGGTTATGAAGATGCGGTTACGAGAAGGGACGTACTATCTATAAATCGGAAAAAATAGTTGGCGAGTATACGCGCGTTCCCAATCTTCCGGTTGGGAACGCCACCCTGGAAGCGTTCGCTTCCCGAACGACAGCAAGCCGGAGCGCGGGAACCCGCGCAGCAGCGAGGTAGGTCGGCAATCCTTTGCCGACGAATCTCAACCGGAACCATGGCGGCAAAATCGGTGCGGTTCGTGCCTCACCGCACCCTACGTCACTACAAACGGGTGGATTCCCCATGCTCAACGCTAGTGATCTTTACTGTCACGCCGGCTTGCTTTCCGCCGACTCGCTCCAGGCTTCCGCCTGGCGGGTCGCCAAACGGTAGCGGCGGTCCGCGGCGGAGAACAGGCCGCCGGTCATCATCAATAATCCGCCCAGCCAGATCCAGCGGATGAACGGCTTGTAATAGAGCCGCACGCTCCAGGCACCGGCATCCATCCGCTCGCCGAGAGCGACATACAGATCGCGGGTGAGGCCTGGATCGATGGCCGCTTCGGTCATGGTATTGCGCTGCACGCGGTAAATGCGCTTTTGCGGCCGGAGTTCGGCCGCCTCCCGGTCGCCCCGCTGCACGCGGAAATCGCCTTGCTGAGCGATGAAATTGGGGCCTTGCACCTCGGTCACACCCTTGAACGTAAACGTGTAATCGCCCAACGTCGAAGACTCGCCCGGTGCGAGCCGCACGATCTTTTCCTCGCTGTAGCGGTCGGACAGGACGACGCCGGTGAGAAATACCGCGATGCCGATATGGGCCAGGGTCATGCCGTACACGCTGCGGGACTGCGTCTTGAGGCCCTGAATCGCGGTTCCGCGCAGACGGACCCGGTTCCAGAGGCTTAACAGCGCGCTGGCCGCGAGCCAGAACGCCATGCCGAGTCCCGCCATGGTCTTGATGTCCTTGGCGTCCCAGAAAACCGCGGTGGAAACCACGCCCAGCACCAGGCTTCCGAGAAACACGTGGCGCACGCGCCGCCCGATCTTGCCGAGGTCGGCCTCGCGCCAGGCGAACATCGGTGCGATGCCGGCCAAAAGAAAAATGGGCGCCATCAACGGGCCGAACACGCTGGCGAAATACGGCGAACCGACCGAAATCTTGCCCAGCTGCAAGGCGTCAAGAATCAGGGGATAAAGCGTTCCCAGCAGAATACTCGCGGCGGCCGTGACCAGCAGGACATTGTTCAGCAGCAGAAGATTTTCCTTGGACACGAAGCCGTAGCGGACCCGGTCCTTGACGGTCGGCGCGCGGACCGCGTAAAGCAGCAACGAACTTCCGACCACGATGGCCAGGAAGACCAGGATGAACAGTCCTCGCGCCGGGTCCGAGGCGAAGGCGTGCACCGAGGTCAGGACGCCGGAACGGACCAGGAAGGTTCCGAGAAGGCTCAGCGAAAAGGCGAAGATGGCGAGCAGCACGGTCCAGGCCTTGAAAGCGCCGCGCTTTTCGGTGACCGCCAGCGAGTGGAGCAGGGCGGTCGCGACCAGCCAGGGCATGAACGAGGCGTTTTCCACCGGGTCCCAGAACCACCAGCCGCCCCAGCCGAGTTCGTAATAGGCCCACCAGGAACCGAGCACGATGCCGAAGGTCAGGAACACCCAGGCGATCAGGGTCCAGGGCCGCGACCAGCGTGCCCAGGCCGAATCCAGGGAACCGCCGAGCAGGGCCGCGATGGCGAAGCTGAACGCTACCGAGAGCCCGACGTAGCCCATGTACAGCATCGGCGGATGAACCGTCATGCCGATGTCCTGCAGCAAAGGATTGAGATCGTTGCCGTCGGCGGGCGGCGGGAAGTGGCGCTCGAAGGGATTGGAGGTCAGCAGAATGAACAGCAGGATGCCGACGCTGACCAGGCCCATGACACCTAAGACGCGCGCCAGGAATTCCTCGGACAGGCTGCGGCTGAAGATCGTCACCATCACCGTCCACAGCCCCATGATCAAAGCCCAGAGCAGCATCGAGCCCTCGTGGGCGCCCCAGGCGGCCGAAATGCGGTAATAAAGGGGCAGGGCGGTATTGGAGTTCCGCGCCACGTAGAGCACGGAAAAATCGTGGCTTACGAAACTCCCGATCAGGCAGAGGAAGGCCACGGCCAGAAAGAAGAATTGAGCGCGCCCGGCGGCGCGCCCCACCGCCATCCAGACCGGTACGCCACGGGCCGAGCCCAGCAGCGGAAACACGGACTGCAACAGCGCCATGAACAGCGCCATGATCAAGGCGATATGCCCCAGTTCCGCGATCATTTCTGGTAATCCTTATAACTGGTGGACACCTGCCCGCTTTGCTTCAGCGCGTCGGCGACTTCCGGCGGCATGTAGTTCTCGTCGTGCTTGGCGAGCACTTCGCTGGCCTCGAACACGCCTTCCGCGTTGATCTGCCCGACCGAGATGATGCCCTGACCCTCACGGAACAAATCGGGCAGGATTCCGGTGTAATGGATGGGAACCGTCGAGGTTCCGTCGGTGACCGAGAAGCGTACGGTCAAGCTGTCGGGTTCGCGCTGAACGCTGCCCTGAACCACCAGTCCGCCCACACGGAACGGGTAACCCTTGGGCGCTTCGCCGGCGGCGACCTGCGAAGGGGTATAGAAGTACAGCAGATTCTTCTGGAATGCGGTAAGCGCGAGAAAAGTCGCGATGCTGACCCCGATCAGAATCAGCCCGACCACGATCATGCGGCGGCGGCGCGGGGTCATGACCGTCTACCCTCCTGCTTCGCCCGGCGCGCGATGCTCTTCATCACCTCGGATTTCCGGCGTACCGCCCAGAAGAGATTGAGGCCCAAAACGACAAACATCAAACCGTAGGACGTCCACACATAAAAGCCGTAGCCGCCCATGGAAAAAAACTGTTGCCAATTCATGGAATCGATTGAAGCTCGTTAAGACTGTTAACCCGTTATTAAACCATATCGAGCCGATAATAAATGCTCGATTGAACCAAATCGTGAAAAACTAATGGAGCCGGACAGTTCTCAAGATGTCGATCGCTCGATCGGACCGCCTGAGGTCGGAACAGTTCCTTGGGAGTCGTTCGCCAAGGACATTCCGTTCTGCTTGAAAACGACCGCAGATTGTAGGGTGGGTTAGGCCGCGAGGCCGTAACCCACCGAGCGACCTCGAATCGGTGGGTTACGCTCCGCTAACCCACCCTACGTAATGTTCACTCGAATGCCGAATGGAATAATGCGCGCCTAACCCACCCTACGCCGGAATCGGAACTTGACGCCTCGACCGAATAGTTCCTTAGCCGGGTTTCTCGAAAGCCAGCACCAAATAGCGCAGAAGCCCCAGGCGGCTGGCCCATTCGGCAAACAGCGTCTCGATGATCGCCGACACCGTTTTCACCGACATGTCCTTGGCCAGCTTCCGCACGAAATTGTAAGTGGGCAGAGTGTGGGACGTAATGTCCTGTTCGTGCCGAACGATGAATCCGGTTTCCTCGGCCAGGCGGCGATAGTCCCGCAAGGTGCTGTGAAACTTGCAGCGCCCGTAAAAACCGGCCGAGGCCGGCCAGCGGGAAGCGACAGTCATGGCGGGGCGCAATAACGGTGTCGGGACGAAGTCCGACAAGGCCAACCGCCCGCCGGGTTTCAGCACCCGGTACGCCTCTTCGAAGAACCTTTTCCGGCTCGGGAAATGAAAAATGCATTCGACCGCCAGAACCGTGTCGAAACTGCGGTCGGCGAAGGGCAGGACGCAGGCGTCGGCCTGAACCCAGTTCAAGACGTTTCCGGGCTCGGCCGAAACGCGTTCGCTCGCGCGCCGCAGCTGCCGCCGATCGATATTCAGACCGGAAACGTCGATGTCCCGGAATCGCCCGTTGAGGCTTGCGACCGTGCCTCCGAAGCCGCAGCCTGCGTCCAATATCCGCTGACCGTCATCGACCTCGGCCGCCATATAGACCAATTCGGTAAGCCGTTCGGCCGCTAGCGCGAAATCTTCCGGCGAGACGTCCGCCTGCTTGGGGTCTGGCCAGTATCCCCAGTGGACATGACGTCCGAAAGCTTGATCGACGGCCGGATGGCCACGATCCAGGAGATTCAAAAGGGCGTCGAAATAAGGGAGTTTGACCGGGCTGGACATGAGTTCTTGTGGAAACGGGATGGGACCGTATGCCTGTATACTACCAATCGGGCGGGCAAAAATGAAAAATCCGTCGTCGACACAGCTGTCGGCAAGGATTGCCGACCTACTTGTTCTAGCGATGCGGGCTTGGTAGGTCGGCAATCCTTTGCCGACACATGCGCTAGTTCCCAAGCTCCGGCTTGGGAACTAGCGGAAAGTTCTCTCTCACACCGACACCCATGAATCCCCAAGCTTCGGCCCTGGACAAATTTCTCGAGCAACACGCCGTCGAAAGCAAAGGCGATGTTCTGATTTTTCGCGCCATACCGGGAGACTATCTCCGGCGCTTGGACGGACACTCGATACTGTGCCAGCAAACTTACAAGCCGGAAGCAGATGCGCTAGTCAAGCTCGGCTTTAAAGTCGTCGCCGATCCCGATGCGCCGTCCGGTCTCTGCATCGTTTTTGCGACCAAGCACAAGGAAGAGACCCTTTACCACATGGCGCGGGCGGTTTCCCTGCTGAGCGAGGGCGGGACCCTCGTGGTTGCCGCCGCCAATGACCTGGGCGCGTCCTCGCTGGAAAAACGCTGCGCGGAACTGCTCGGCGTCGTTCGATCGTTCAGCAAGCATAAATGCCGGGTATTCTGCGGAACAAAGGAAACGGCCCGGCTCGACCAAGCGCTGCTGGCATCCTGGCTTGGCGCCGGCGAACTTCAGCCGATTCCGGGAACGGATCTGGTGAGCCGCCCCGGCGTATTCAGCTGGAACCGCATCGACCCCGGCTCGCGCCTGCTCGCCGAGTATCTGCCGGATGATCTGACGGGACGTGGCGCCGACCTCGGCGCCGGTTACGGCTATTTGAGCCGGATGCTGCTCGCTCGTTCTCGCTCCGTCGCCGAGCTGCACCTGTTCGAGGCCGAATGGAAAGCGCTGGAAGCTGCCCGGCGCAACCTCGCCGCGTTTGCCCACGGTGTTCAGCTACATTTCCATTGGCACGACGTCACTGCGGGGTTGCCCATCGACCGGCTCGATTTCGTCGTCATGAACCCGCCGTTTCACTCCGGCCGGGAGGCGGAGCCCGGCCTGGGCCAGGCATTCATCCGCGCGGCTCTGGCTTCCCTCAAGCCCGGCGGCCGTCTCTACGTCGTCGCCAATCGGCATTTGCCTTACGAAAAACTGGTTCGGACGTACGCCGAGCATGAAAAAACGCTAGCCGAAGCCGGCGGCTATAAAGTCATGGAAGTGCGGAAATAAGGGGGAGATGGACAATAAACTCGCTGCCTTTGCCGGGGCCTTCGCTTTTCGCCTCGATCCTTCCCTCATGCAGTTCCACGATTTTCCGAACGATGGTCAAGCCTAGGCCCAGCCCGCCTTGCGCGCGGTCCAGGGTACGTTGGCCTTGGGTGAAAATATCGAATAGATAGGGCAATAAGGTGCCGGGAATACCTTCTCCCGTATCGCGCACCGAGATCACCGCGTCGCCGTCGTCGCGGGTAACCGTCAGCCAGATTCGCCCTCCCTGCCGGGTGTACTTGGCCGCGTTGTTGAGCAGATTGGACACCACTTGGGTCAGGCGCACGGGATCGCCCTCGAGCGGCATCGGTTCATCGGGCATCGAAACGGACAATGTATGATGCTGGGCGTCGATATACGATTGGCTGGTCTCGATCGCCTGTCGTACGACCGTGGCGATATCCAGCGGAGTCTTGTGCAGGGTCAGCTTGCCCTGAACGATCCGCGACACATCCAGGAGGTCGTCGACCAGCCGAGCCAGGTGGTCCACCTGCCGGTCCACCATGTCGCGAGCCCAGAGTATCTTTGGATTGTCCAAGTCGAGCCTGCGCATGATCTGCACGGCATTGCGGATCGGAGCCAGAGGGTTCCTAAGCTCATGGCCGAGCATGGCGAGGAATTCGGTTTTCCGCTGGTCGGCTTCGCGGAGCATTTGCTCCGCTTTTTTGCGCTCGGTGATGTTCGTATGCGAAATCACCGCCGCTCCGGGCGGCGCTCCGAGCGGGGTGACTTGCATGACGAACCAGCGTTCCCGATCCGGGGCATGGCAGGGATACTCGATCGCGAAACTTTCCCGCTCGCCTTTCAGCACGCTCAGAATGCCGGTGTATGCCGTTAGGGCATCGTCCGAAACTCCGCCGGAACTGGTGCGGCACACCTTCAGATAATTCGCTCCGATATCCGTATTCGGGACCGGTGTTCCGGGTTGCGGACCGTTTTCGCGCGCGAAGCGCTGCCAGGCTTGGTTGACTGCCAGGATGTTTCCCTCCCGGTCGACTACGGCTACGTGCTCGAGCAGCGAGTCGAGTATGGCGCGATTCAGAGCTTCGCTGGCTTGCAGCGCTTCCTCGACGCGCCGGCGCTCGGTAATGTCGATGCCGATGCCGCCGACGAATTGGGTCCCCGCGGGATCTTCGAACGGAAACTTGAAAACCCACCAGCAGCGGCGTTCCCCGGTGAGATCGGGGGTTGTTTCAGTGGTCTCGACCGTCTTGCCGCTGATCAAGGCCTCCCTGTCGTTCTTTTGGAACTGCTCTGCAATCTCTCGCGGCCAAAGTTCGAAATCCGTTTTTCCGAGCCAATCCTCCGGTCGCACTCCGAGGCGGTCGTCACGAACCTTGCTCATGTACACATATCGTCCTTGCGTATCTTTCATCCAGGCTACGGCCGGACTATTGTCCATGAAAGCATGAAACCGCGTTTCGCTTTGCACGAAGTCCCGCACCAGCGGCGTAATATCGGCCAAGGCCGCGACAGCGCCGCGCGGGGAGCCGCCACTATCGAACAGCGGCGTTGCCCGGCCGGCGAGGTAGTGACGTTCGCCCGTGGGAAAAACGAACTCCAGCGAGGTTTCCTCGACCGGCTGATCTGCCGCGATCGCCCGGCGCAAGGTCGATTCGACGGGCGTGAGCGGAGCCTCGGTGCTGCGGATGGTTGATTCGGATGGGCGCCCTGCCGTCTCGCCGACATTCGATTCGGCAGCGACACCGGTGAAAGCCGCTGCGGCAGGATTGCCTCTTACAGTGCCGCAAGCGACGTCGTCGGCAATCCATACGGGTATCGGAACCGCATCGAACAGGACGGACAGTTCTTCGTTGCTTTGGCGCAGCGCCTCTTCGGCTTTCTTGCGCTCGGTGATGTCGCGGATGAAGCCGTGCGCGAGGATGCTGCCATCCGGTTCGAGTTTGGGCACGGCGCTTCCTTCGATCCAGATTTCGCCCCTGATCGGGTGTCGCACGCGCCATTCGGCTTGCCAATCGGACAGGGCGCGCGCCGATCCGGCGATCGTAGCGCGCAAGTATTCGAGATCGTCGGGATGAACCAGGGCGAAGGCGGGTTCCGCATCATCCGCTAAGTTCTCGGGCGGAATGCCGTAAATTTCCGTCCATCTGGGGCTGGCGTAGGGAAGGCAAATGGTGCCGTCGGGTTTGAATCGAAAGGAGCAAATGGCCAGCGGCACCGTGGCCACGATGTTGGCCAACTTTTCCTCCAGTTCGGATCGCCGTTTTTCGGTTTGCCGATGTTCGGCGATTTCGGTCCTGAGCTGAGCCTTTCGTTCAAGTACCTCATGCAGCGCCCGCCGTTCCATCGTTCGCAAACGCGCGACCACCAGACTCATCAGCGTGCCAACCGCCAACAACAACACTACGCGGAGTCTCTCCCTTTCTTCGACGATGAACAGCGAATCGACAGGTTCTTCCAAAAAGTAGGCCCCTACGGCGGCGCTTAACACGGTGGCAAGGAACCCGGCTCGAAACCCGCCTAGCCAAGTCGCGAACAGAACCGCGACCAGAAAAAGAAGCAGGGGAGGCGCCCCCCAGAAGATCGGCTGAAGAGTCTTTAATATCAGCATTACGGCGAACGTCGCCAATACCGCCAATACATAGCCGTTCAAAAAAAGGCGTTTAAGGTGACGCACCATCTTTCTACCGCTTTTCCTGCGGAATTTAACAAATTTATGAATCTTACCGCTCCGGGTTTCGAGTTGCCGGGAAATCCGACAGAAATTTCTCGACAATTATCTCGTCCGCATCCAGACATTCGTGGAGCGTACCCGTGCGTTCAACCTAGAAATGGCTGTTGGACGTGCCCGAGTGTGCGGCGGGCTGGCCGGATGGCGAGCCTGTCCTGAGCCCGAGTCGAAGGGTATGCCCAGAGCCCCGTCGAAGAAGCGCGAGACGGGGAGCGGTGCCGGCGCACAGCCGCGACCGGGTAGTCTCCCGCAACCAGGATCGGGTGCGTAGCGGCTCCCCTCAAACGTTGAGGAAGCTGAAAGCCGGAACACTCGGGATTCATGAGACTTTTTGAGTCGATCCGAGCGGTGAAAGGCGGTTTCCAAGTTCAAGAGTTTGAACAAAGGCGAAATCGCGTCTGAATATGGGCGTGCACTCTTTGCTCTGAGCGAACATGAGCGGAGACGCGTCGGGCAAATATATGAAGATCAACCGAAAACAGCAGGCTGTAGGCATATTGAAACGAATATTATCAAGGACAGCGCGCAGCGCTTGAACTGGTAGAACAACGTACGTGGAGGCGAGCCGCGCGCATAGGAACCGCGAACGCCCGCCCCGGACGGGCGGGCTGGCTGAGGCCACAGGGAAGTGTACTTGCGGTGCCCTGGAACGGACTATCCGGTTCATCCCCACGCATGTGGGGGTGAGCGGCGGGCGTAGGAGCCGCGAACGCCCGCCCCGGATGGGCGGGCTGGCTGAGGCCACAGGGAAGTGTACTTGCGGTGCCCTGGAACGGACTATCCGGTTCATCCCCACGCATGTGGGGGTGAGCGGCGGGCGTAGGAGCCGCGAACGCCCGCCCCGGATGGGCGGGCTGGCTGAGGCCACAGGGAAGTGTACTTGCGGTGCCCTGGAACGGACTACCAGGTTCATCCCCACGTATGTGGGGAACAGTTGCGGTCCTCGGCTTGCAGGCGTTCCGCATACGGTTCATCCCCACGTATGTGGGGAACAGTCGATTGCTGGCGCAGTTTTCAGCGGATTGACCGGTTCATCCCCACGTATGTGGGGAACAGGCCATCCGCCTGAGGCGTAACCGTCGTTTTATTCGGTTCATCCCCACGTATGTGGGGAACAGGCTATTGGGGTAATCGTGGTATTCGCACTGGGCGGTTCATCCCCACGTATGTGGGGAACAGGGCTATGTTGGGCTTAGCGGCTATTGCCATCGGCGGTTCATCCCCACGTATGTGGGGAACAGCGATAGGTCATTCCGCCGCTCGGATGCCGGACCGGTTCATCCCCACGTATGTGGGGAACAGCTCGAAAGCAAGGGGCCGGGCGGGCTGACAATCGGTTCATCCCCACGTATGTGGGGAACAGGCGACGATCTCATCACGTTCAACGAATTGCGGGCGGTTCATCCCCACGTATGTGGGGAACAGGACTATGGAAATGTAAACGCCGTCTTTTCCACCGGTTCATCCCCACGTACGTGGGGAACAGGTCCTCGCTGATCATGATGTGATTTGGTCTGCCGGTTCATCCCCACGTACGTGGGGAACAGATATTGCCATCGGAGTGCCAGATGATTTCGGCCGGTTCATCCCCACGTACGTGGGGAACAGTCGAATACCCGCTTAGGCAACTTATACGGGCGCGGTTCATCCCCACGTACGTGGGGAACAGTTCGCGCCGAACGTGCCGACCTCGGCAACGGCCGGTTCATCCCCACGTACGTGGGGAACAGATGCCGGCTTCGGTTTACGGCCAGCCCCTTTCCGGTTCATCCCCACGTACGTGGGGAACAGCAGATAGTCAACTGCGATCTGTTTTTCGACCCCGGTTCATCCCCACGTACGTGGGGAACAGATTCTCCAATGATTATTCAGGTACCGCCTGAACGGTTCATCCCCACGTACGTGGGGAACAGCGCCTCGTTCAGGCTCATCCCGGCTTTTTCGGCGGTTCATCCCCACGTACGTGGGGAACAGTGACGCTGCTCGGTAAAACGCTTCCCCGCGACCGGTTCATCCCCACGTACGTGGGGAACAGAGACGCGCCCGCTGGCGCGCCCCGCATTGTGACGGTTCATCCCCACGTACGTGGGGAACAGGCCGCTGCGCAGCGGCCTGTGTCCTGTTTTTCCGGTTCATCCCCACGTACGTGGGGAACAGTTTCGATTATTCCATGCTGCAAAGAGTGGCAACGGTTCATCCCCACGTACGTGGGGAACAGCGCTCCAGGCGGGGTGTTGACTTGCTCGGGGGCGGTTCATCCCCACGTACGTGGGGAACAGCCATAACCGGCGTAAATCGTCGCAAAAGTCCCCGGTTCATCCCCACGTACGTGGGGAACAGGCAAGTTCCCGGTTAATGGTCCAGGGCCGTGCTCGGTTCATCCCCACGTACGTGGGGAACAGAATCTCCTGTCGGATATCAAAGATTCTCTGAGCGGTTCATCCCCACGTACGTGGGGAACAGTTTCTCCCGTTCGTAGTTAGCTGTTGCTATTACGGTTCATCCCCACGTACGTGGGGAACAGTGATCAAGGATCGGTGGTTTTGGGCCGACGCTCGGTTCATCCCCACGTACGTGGGGAACAGTGCTCTTACTCCGCGTATCCTGTCTCGCATCTCGGTTCATCCCCACGTACGTGGGGAACAGGCGAACTCAATCATGAGCGCGGCGGAAAGACACGGTTCATCCCCACGTACGTGGGGAACAGGCAACACTACACAAGAATATTTCGAGACAAATCGGTTCATCCCCACGTACGTGGGGAACAGAGCAGGGTAGGGATATTTACCGGGGGAAAGAGCGGTTCATCCCCACGTACGTGGGGAACAGGTATACTCTGAGGCGTAACCTGCAACGAATCCCGGTTCATCCCCACGTACGTGGGGAACAGATTGATGACATCCCCCGCAGAATTAGTAGTGACGGTTCATCCCCACGTACGTGGGGAACAGGCGTACCGGGCTCGGAAAAAGGAGCAGGGCATCGGTTCATCCCCACGTACGTGGGGAACAGACCATTTCTAACCTATTGTTAGGACTGGCAAAAAATACCGGTCGAAATTCTACCGGCGATTCGCCGCTTTGAAAATGAAAAATCCGGGTTGTTAAAGAGCATTATTTCCCTCTCCGTTGGCCGGTTCGGGAGGATAGAAGGACACCAGTTTCAGGCCGTCCAGTTCGACCGGCATGCGCCGGTTCTTGCCGAGGGTTACGAAGTCGAAGCCCGATTCCGTATTGGTGGACCATACCATCACGGCGTTGCCGTCTCCGAGGCCGGCTTCGACTTGCGTCCAGAGCATCTCGCGCACACGCTTCGACAAATCGCCGACGTAAACGCCGGCGCGAATTTCCACCAGCCACACGCCCAGGCGGCCGCGCAGCCGGGGAGGAACGTTTTCAACCACGATGACCAGCATCGCCGAGACTCTTGGGGTTGGGGATGGCGGGGCCGACGGCGTCTTCCGGGGTTTCCGGCGGTTCCAGGCCGCCCGCGGCGAGCACGTCTTCGATGGTGGGGATGATCTGCTGCAGGAGCTTGGTTTGCCGGAAGACGTCCCGGCAGGCGAGGCGGACGGCGCGTTCCGGTTCGCCCGGCTGCTGGGAGGCGATCTTGAAGGCGACCGGCACGACGGTGTCGAATTTGAAAAGGTCGGCGATGTCGTAGACGAATGACAAGGGTTTTCCGGTGTGGATGAAACCCACCGCCGGCGCGTAACCCGCTGCCAGCACTGCGGCTTCGGTGATGCCGTACAGACAGGCGGTGGCGGAGCTGACGCAACGGTTGGGCAGATCGCCGGAGCCCCATTCGTCGGCGTCGTAGTTGCGGTGCTTCCAGGTGACGCCATAGCGCTTGGCAAGCAGTTCGTACAACTTTCGCACCCGCGCCCCCTCGATGCCGCGGAGCTGCTGGACGCTGCGCCGCTCCGGCGGCTTTTCCTTGAAGCGAATCTCGTACATCTTGCGCACCACCTTGAGCCGGGCGTCCTCGTCCAGGGCGAGCTTGGCCTGATACAGAAGACGGTCGGAGCGCGCGCCGCCCGGCTGCCCCGAGGCGTAGAGCCGAACCCCGGCTTCGCCCACCCAGACCAGCAAGGTTCCGACCCGCGCCGCCAGCGCCGCCGCCCGGTGCGACACCCGCGTTCCGGGTTCCAGCATGATGCAGGCGATGGAGCCCACCGGAATGTGGGTGCGCACGCCGGTCTTGTCGATCACCACGAACGAGCCGTCGAGCACGTCGATTTCGCCGTATTCGATGAAAATGAGCGAAATGCGCTCTTTCATGGCGATGGGTTTGAGGGGAGGGAGAAGGTCTGTCATGGCGTATCAGCCTCAGTCTTCGCCCGCAGCGGCGAGTACGGCCGCGCGCAGATCGGGGGCGATAAAGTAGCCCTGGGCGCGCAGCACGTCCATCGGTACCGCAACGGTGTCGATATACCCTTGCCGCTTCGCCAGCAGCAGTAAACCGCAGACCCCCACGATCGGCACACCCAACCGCCGCGCAGCACGGAGTCCACGCAATTCGTCCACAAGCAGGTGGGCTTTTAACTGATGCGCAAGCGCCAAGGCGGCGGTTTCACCGGCATCCAGGCGCGGAACCGCAATTCCTTCGGGCCAGGCCGCATCGTCCACCACGTCGAGTTGCCCTCCCTCGACGAATGTTTTTATCGCCTGTGCGTCGGGCCGCCGTGCTTGGGCAAGGCATTCAGCGAATACCGTGGACGGCAACACCGCGCGCGTGAACAATCGAACGGGCAAATCCAAAAGACCGAGTTTGGCGAGCGCGATGAGCGGACCGCTATCAGCGACGAGACACGTCATCCATGTCCGCCAATTCCTGACGCAGGTCTTCCGGCGAATAACGCACCACCGGTATTTCACGCGCCGAACATTCTTCCATGAATTCGGCCAGCGTCATGCCAGCCAGCTTGGCGGCTTCACGGAGCGACAGTGCTTCCTCATCGAACAGTTTCACCGCCAAGGCCACATTCACACCCTCGCGCAACAGGAAGTCATCGAAGGGTACGGCTACGAAGATCGGCTGCCCATGTTTGGTGACGACGGAAAGCTTGCCCGCTTCGGCATCGCGTACCAGTTCGCCGGTCCGGTCGCGCAAATCGCGGATCGTAAAGGTGTGCATGATGTCTTCTCCAAATATGCCCACAAGTAGGGGAACAATTTATCCCAAGCGCCGTACTAACAGCAAACCGCAGCCGAAGGCTTTGGCAGGGCCGATGCCGGAAAACAAAGCGTGCTCTACAAAAGCTATGGGTTCGGTCACGGTCAGTTCGCCCTGAAAATCAAGCGTACTAAATGTGACCGGCTTATCGCCTTTTTTCAAAAAGCGATGTTGTTCATAACCATCAACTTCCAAGGATTCAGTGTCGAGGTGGAATCCATATTTAGCCGCTCGCGCCGCCAGCCACGCTGTACCTGCTCGCTGAATGACTTCGGCTAACGGCGGGCGATCATTCTCGGGCAGGGTTTTCCAGTTCAACGCGCGTTTAGCCTCCATCACCACATCGTGGCGGTGAGTCCGCGCCTTGCCGCCAGTGCGGATTTCGCCTTGCCGCCGCGCCACGATGGGATTGGCGCGCAGACGAAACTCCAACCGGTCGCCGACGGCAAGATTCGGCCGGTATTCGCGGGATTCGAGCATCCAGGCCGAGGATGGGGCGGCAGGCGGCGCCGGTGAAACCAGGTAATACGCAGTTTGGCCGCCGGAAGCGCGGGTGAACAGAAACTCTCTGCGCGCTGTGTCGGGAAACAATCGCCACAGTAACTGATGTTCGCGATAAGGGTTATCCAGTTCGAGCAGGCACTCGCGTGCCTCCCGCCGGCTCAAATCCAATACGGCTTTACTAAAATACCTCACGTGTCCTCCCGCAATGCCTGATACTCCTCGCGCTCGCCGAATTGCCAGCGACTACGATGGATCAGCCGATCCTTGCGCTGTACCGTTTGGAACTTGCCGAAACCGCTCTCGACGCCGTCTTCCCAGTAATAATCCACGCCTTTCTGCCGCCGAATCCTGTGGTCCAGTTCCCCACAAGGCTGGAATTTCGCTTTTGCGAAGGCGTCTTTAAGGCTGTCGGCACTAACCACCTGTGCTTCCAGAGGTAACGCGGGAGGACAGGCTTTGCGTCCAAGATAAAGCGTGAAGCGCGGGCTGATCAGTGCTTCGCGCAGTTCCGCAAGGGAGTGCCGCGCTTCCGCTTTCGCCCATAGGCAGACGGTATGTACGGCATCGGCCAGATAATCGCGGGTGGAAAGAATGGTGTTCAGATCGTCGGCAGCCAGCTCTTCCCGCCGGGTGTTATGAACCGTGTTGCGCCGCGCCGGCGGCACCTGCGCGGTATGGAAATCGCGTAGTAAATGGCCCGGCAGATCGGTGCGCACGGCGAGACCGTAACCGTCATGCAAAGACCGGTGGACTTCGTTTTCCTCCCGCCTGATCCCGAGAGCAGCGCCCAACAAGCCGGCAATGGCGGCTTTACCGGGCCGGTTGTCGGTCGGCCTGAATTCTCCCACCGCCGTATCGCCCCAGGAGGCCAGCGGCGCATACAGGCGAAACAGCAAAAATTCCGGCATCATTCTTACTCCGTGGCGAAGCGGATTAGGTCATTCAAGCTTCCTTCGCCTTGCTCTGCATTGAAGGCGTAGCGAGCCGCGGCGCAGTCGCCATAAACCTTATCCAGCTTTTCCATACGGTCGTTCAGGCGGCCGATAGCCTGGTTGATAAAATCCGGCCCGACCACCGGATCGACGAAAGCCAGGGACAACGAGCGCGGCTGTTGGTCACCTTTTTCAGCCAGCGCATAGGAGGCATAGGCGCGCGAGGCATAGCTGTTTTGTTTGCCGGCGGGAGCGATCTTGCACATGGCTTCGAGGATCGCGGCCAGCGTTTTTTTCGTTAGTCCGTCATCACCTTGCAAATTGTCCCGCAGCAATTCCCGATTGATGCAGGCATAGAGATAGAACACGCCGGCGCCGAAACCGCTTTCACCCATGTGTCCCGCGCCCATGTTGGCGCGGTTCAAATCATCGACGGCAGTAAAGAAATCATCTTCTTCCTGCACCTTGTGGACGGTGATGGCGTGGGCGATCTGGGCGGCGGCCTCGGTGTTGAAGTCCGGTGAACTCGCCAACATGCGGCCAAACAGGGCGATATCGGCGGCCCGGTGTTCGTGGCGCAGCAGCTTCAACTGTTCCTCCGTCGGCGCGGAGCCTTGAGCGGCCAGGGTTTGCACCAGGCTATCGATGGCGGCTTGTTCTTCCGGGCTGAAATGAGCCAGCTGTTCGATGTCCAGTTCCGCCAGTTTGTCGGTGGTTTTCTTCAACGCGCCGAACCGGCCGGCAATGGCTTTGGCCCACTCCTTGGCGTCTTTTTCCGCCACGCCCCGCGCCGTCAGATCGCGATAGATCTTTCGGCCCATTTCCTTGGTGCGCACCCCCACATGCCCTTCCAGGGTTTGCGCGAATAATTCCGAACTGCGCCAGGCGCGCTTGAGGCTTTGGGAGGAAATCCGCAGGCGTTTGACACCGCCGACAATGGCGGATTTCGGGCGGCTTAAATCGTCCCGGTTCAGATTGGAAGGCGGATAGGACGTTAACAGGTGCAATTGCAGAAAACGATGCATGGGGGATTTCCTTCTTGTTGTTGGCTACAGATTAGGATTGTGAGGCGTTCTTGGCGGCCTGGGCGAAATAGGCGTAGGCCCATTCCTTACGGATTGAGTCGTTCCAGTCGTAGAGGCTCCGCGCCAAATCCCGGACATTGGCGGTTTTGTCCAGGAGGCCCAAGACGCGGCGCATGAGCGGATAAAGCTCGTCCAGGGTTTGCGCTTCCAACAGACGGCGGAAGCGCGCGGCGCTGACCGCGGGCTTGGCGTCACCGGTCGCCATGGCTTGCGGCAATTTTTGTGCGTCGTTCGCGCGGACATGGGCCAACAGCCCCACGATAGCGGCCAAACCTTCACGCCCACATGGGTCAAGCCCGACCTGTTCCTCCAAAGGCTGGGCGATGGTGTAGAAAGCCGGACAGAGCAGAACTTCCGTGATCGTGGCGCATCGGGACAATGCCGCCCGCTCGCCTTTGTTATTCTCCAGTTGTTCCCACCACCGATATAACGTTTCGCTGGCGGGTTGCTTCGGCTCGAACGGATTCTTCATGGCGTGTTCCCCTTTTCCATGTCTTCGTTCCCCTCGTCTTTGGGCTGGATTTTGGGCAATTCGAGCGTTTCGGCGCGCAGCTTCTTGCCATTCAGCTTCTTCTGCAATTCGATGTGGGCCAAAGCGATACGCTCGGCGTTTTCATGTTCCCAGGCGCCGGCATGGGCGTGATAATCAAACGAGTGCCGGGTGTGGTCGCGCAAATCACGATACCAGCGTAAAGCCAAGTCCTGGCGCTGTTCGAGTGCCAGCCCGGTGCTCCGGCAAGCCGCGGCCGCCTGCTGCAACAGCCTGTAAAAACCAGCTTCGGTGTCATGCCAGAACGCTACGTCGAGATAAGCCAGCTTGGTGGTATCGACTTTTTCTTCGGGGCCGAACCAGGCCTGGCGCAAAGCCGTGCGCAGATAGACCGCGCACAATTCCGCCGCTCCGATCAAGCGCCGCGTGAAATCATGAAACGCCTCTCGCCAGATGTCCGGTATGGCGTGCAAGGGCATGACCGATTCGTACCAGCAGCGCGGCTTCATATTGTCCATGTCGTAACCGAACGTCCACAGTTGCACGGTGTCGCCGGTTTCGGCACGTTTTCCGAACTGGGACACCACTCTGGCCGCTTCTCCGTTGGTGTCGGCTCCGGTCGCCGCCAATCCCGGCCAATGCCGGTAAGTCATGCCGCCGGGCTGGGCGTGCAAAGGCAACGGCTGTTTGTCCTTGTCGTAGTAATAGGGACTTAACGGATGTTTCCAGCCGACGTAATTCGCTCCATAGTTCTTGGTGACGTACTGGGTGACCAGCGTTTCGTGGGGCTCGCCCGACAGACTGCATAGGCCGCTTTCGGTGTGCTGGAAATCCAGGCGGATGCGACGTGGCGTGGCCCAGTAAGCGTGGGCCGGATGAGTATTGGCCGGGGCATAGACATAGCCCGACTTCGCGTCGCTGGTTTTGATTGGCCCGGCCCAGGGAAACAGAGCTTCCGGCGTATTTGGCCCTGACCAGTCGTTCAGGAAATCCGGCTGCGGCAGCACGTTCCACCACAGCAGTTCCCACAGCGAGAGAGGCCGATTATCGTGTTTTGCTGGCATGACCAGGGTAGTCAATGGCCCGCCGCCGCGCAGGGATGTGCGGTGCCCAACACCACCGCTGGGTGCGTTGGTTTGTAGGGTGAGCAAAGCCATCGCCGCACAGGCTGGACTGAGGCCATTGATATAACCGCGTTTGACGAAATGATCGGTGTTGTCGCGTTCGGCCTTGGCGCCGGGCGCATCGATGAGCAGGGCGCCGATAGGCTTGGGCTCGCCTTCGACAAGGTCGTAATCCTGCATGAACCGAACCCCATCCCCTGCCAACTCAAAATATGGCGCATAAGAAACGAAATGCTCTTGCAAGATTTCGGGCGTGGGCGGCGACTCGCACCGATCCCGCCAAGCTTCTTCATCTTCCGGAGGGCTGAGGGTTTGCAGGAGCCCTATGAGGAATTGCGCCAGAGCGGCGTTGAAATCCAGGCGCGGCGCATCAAGCCGGACAATGGGATCGTCATCCAGACCTTGCGTGAGTTCATAGGGCGCAATAACCGCTGCCAAGCCGCTGGCGCGGCGTACCGGCAACCAGCGATCTGTAATCAGATTTAGCATGAGAGATTCCCCTTATCCGATCAGCAGTTTGGAAGCCAGCATCAGACTCACACCCAAAGCCAGGATTAACGCGAGCAGGGTCATGGCAAACAGACCGGGCAAGCGTTGACTGACTGTCGTCGACTGAAACCAAGCGATGATCTGTAACAGTTCTCTCACAATGTGTCTCCTGGCTCGTATGGAGTCAGGAATCATAGAGGCACTTAAATGAAATCTCAAGGGGTGATTACTCAGGTAAGTACGCGACCAGAGAATTCGTATAAAATAGACTTGGTCCCCACACTCAAGTAAGCCACTGGGAGGAAATCGCCCCCACCTATTTGCAGTGGGGATGAACCGGGGTGATTACTCGGTTATGTGACGTTCCCCACGCCCGTGGGGAAGGCGACGGGCTACAAAAGCCCGTCGCCTTTATCTATCAGCTATCGATCGGCGAAGACAAGCACTAAGGCTCAACGCTCAGCCCGGACCGTTCGGAATAACTGACCTTAACTCGCCGTTTCTTTCCATTCAAAGCATCACAACGCCAGGCACCGTCGGCTTCAATCAGCGGCAACAACACCGACCAGCGTCCCTTGCCGGGCAAGGATGGCTTGAGTTTCTCAAGCTCATTTCGAAGCGCCGCATCTTCGATCACGGCATCCATCACTAGCGCCTGGCGCACCCGTACTTCGCTCAAATGCCAGCCATCCTCGCCTTCGTGCCAAGGCAAGAGCTGTCCCTCCCGCCAGCGAGCAAGGCGCAATGTGTGGGTTTCCTCGCCTAACCGGGTCAGTGCAATGCGGTCTTCCCACCAGGTTTCCTCGTCCGCCTGATAGCCTGCATCCAGGCGAATCGCATGGTGTTTGACGGCGGATTGTTGCACCAACCGGCCTGCTTCGGCATCGAAATGCTTGCCCAACAAGGCACCCGGCATTGCTTGATCCGCTTCGGGGCCATAAACGCCTTCGATCAAAGCACGGGCATCCTCCGGCATTCGGAATCCTTGTTGGTCGGCCAATCGCTTGGCCGTCAGCCATAACTGACCGTGGTTGGGATAAACCGCCGCGCCCTTGGGGAAAAAGCCCTGGTACCAATCCTCGCCAACCTCGCTGTCGGGCAAGGGGCCGAAAACGATAAGCTGCGCTCCGCCGCGCCGATCCGGCTGACGGGCGGGTAAAAGGTTGCCTTGCTCGTCACGCGCATGGCGTTGCAAACGCCCGGCCCGCTGAATGAGCAAGTCTATGGGCGCGAGATCGGAGACCAGCAGATCGAAATCCACATCCAGAGATTGCTCCACCACCTGGGTGGCAATGACCAATTGTCCCGCCCGCTCCGTTGGACCGGAGTCTTTGCCAAAACGCTGGAGCATAGCGTCTTCAATGCATATCCGGTCGCCCGTGGTGAAGCGGGCATGAAAAAGATGGACGCGCGCAGGATCGAAGCGCTCGTCGTCCAGAACGCGGGCATGGGTTTCCAATGCGTCGGCCACCGTGTTGCGTATCCAGCAGGCGCAACCGCCGGCGGCGAGCGTCTCGTGCAGCGCCGCCCAAACCGATGCTTCCTCGGCCTGAAGTTCAACCCGCACCGAGCGCGCCACCTCGGGGCGAGTGCCCAACGGTATTTCGTTAGGTTTGATTGGGGAGTCGCTTATCTGCGTCAGCAGTGGATAAGCATCGGACTGTAAAGACTGAATACCCGCGCCCAGTCCACGCCGAAAGGCATCGGCCAATTGCTGTCGGCTTGCCAACGGCAAGGTGGCTGAAAGCAGAATCGCACTGCCGCCGGCACGGGCCTGCAACGTGAGAAGCTGATTCAGCAAACCCAACATGTAGGCGTCGCAGGCATGGACTTCATCCACGATCAGCAATTTGCCGAATAAACCCAGCACTCGTAGCGACTGATGCTTGCTGTGCAATACCGCCAGCAGGGCTTGGTCGACAGTGCCCACGCCGACATGGGCCAGCAAGGCTTTTTTCCGATTATCGGCAAACCAGGCATTGCAGCGGGCGGAGGCCGATTCATCGGTAGCGTTGAGGCGCTCATCTTCGACCGCATGCTCAAAAGGAAGAATCGAGGATTGAAAGCCGTCGGATAAGTGTGCCGCACCATGCGCCAATACCAGCGAAGGCTTTGCCGTTGCAGCGAACAAACGGTTGTAAACCGGTGCAATGCGCACATACATGGCATTGGAGGTCGCCATGGTCGGCAGTGCGAAATACACGCTATCGGCCAGGCCCGCCGCCATCAGACGCTGCGAGAGAATGACGGCGGCCTCGGTTTTGCCTGCCCCAGTTACATCTTCCAATACAAACAATTGCGGCCCCGACGCTAGCGGCACCCGGTCCGCTTCCATTTGCAAAGGCGTCAGGCCGGTTTTCAGGAACTCGAACAAGGTTTCCGGCTGCTGCGACGGTGCTACGGCAATCGGCAATAGATCAGTCGCCGCTACCGCTGATTCTGCCTGGTTTAGCGTGGAATCCCAGTATTTCTCCAGAGGCCATTCGTCCGAACGGTAGGGAAAGAAATCCTGGTTCGATCCCAACCAGTCCGCCAGCACCGCAAGACCCGCCAGCCACCACGAAAGCGCCCGGCTGGCTTTGGCGAAGGTTTTTGGATCGAGCGTGCTTAGAGCTTTTTCTAGGTGTTCCGTCAAGAATAGATGCCGAACGTCTTCGGCGAATTCGGCGGCGGCAAGCCGATCCTCGGCAAAGAAATGATCGGTCAAAATAAACCCCTGTCCGACCGATTTGGCCAGTATAGGTGGCTTGCCGTGATGCCCCATGACTGCCGAAGCCCAGTATTCCAGCGTGTGATTGGAGAACGTGGCAAAAGCGGAAAGTGGCTGCAATTGGGGCCAGAGACATTGTTGCCAGTAGGCAAAGCCTAAGGAATCGTGGCGAACTGTGTAATTATTCGAGCTGGTCTTGCTTTGCAATCTTTTCAGTATATCCGGCCGTTGTCCTTGGAATCTCTCGCTGAACTTGCCGAGATCATGCAGCGCTAAGAAAAAACCGAACAGAGCAACAAGGATTGTTTCGTCCAAGCCCAGAAAATTGGCCAAAAATGATCGTAAGCGATGCGTCCGACGCAGAAAAGTCACACCTACCGCCGCCACATCCAGACTGTGATACGGCAAGAGGTGGTAAGGTGTCCCGCCTTCTCCTTCTTTACGGGCTTTTCCCCAATATCTCCAAAACCTCTTCTCCATTTCTTATCCCCCATTAACCAAAAACTAGCAAAATCGCTTCGTACTTTTCTTCTAACAACGCTTTCCCAATAACCGCCGCGCCAGCAAGATCTGCATGTCGCGCCGTCCGTCCGCGATCAGCATGACATAGACGGTATCGTCGATGGTTCGATAAACGATTCGGTAAGGCTTGAAGAATAATTCGCGGTATTCATGAATGCCGAGGGCCGATAGCTCTCTCGGGTAGACGCCCTGCTTGGGAAATTCCGCGAGGCTATCGAAAACATGCTGGATTTCGTCCAGCACGTGAGCGGCGCGTCCGGTGAATCCCGTGTGCAAATGTAGTCGAACGGATCTTCGAGGTCATCGGCGGCATCAGCGGTCAAAAGAACGCGATGAACCATCACTCTCGTCCCTTGTTGCGTAATCGGCCGATAACATCGGCCGGTTCCTGCACGTTGCCGGCTTCGATCTGCCGGGTTCCGAGCGCCAAAATTTTCAGCAGCGCCAATGTTTCCTGCGTTTCCTCATAGGTTTTGACGTCCTGGATAACCGGCTTGGCTTCGCCGTTCTGGGTAATTACCAGGGGTTCGCGTTCTTCGGTGAGTTGGCGTATGACCTCGGCGGCGTGGGCCTTGAGATGGCTAATGGGCTTGATCTGTTTGGAATATTTCATTGGTGGGTTCCGGATTAAAGCAGTTTCCAT
This sequence comes from Methylocaldum sp. RMAD-M, assembly GCF_017832375.1. NCBI lineage: Bacteria > Pseudomonadati > Pseudomonadota > Gammaproteobacteria > Methylococcales > Methylococcaceae > Methylocaldum > Methylocaldum sp. RMAD-M. The sequence goes on from NZ_JAFIBZ010000001.1 coordinate 190,231, forward strand.
TCGTACGTAAGGATTGATTGCAAATGGGCTTAGTGTGGGAGCGGGCTTTAGCCTGCGATCAGGCGATTATCGCGGGCTAAAGCCCGCTCCCACGAGCCGTAAACCACTCCGACAGCCGCTCTAAAGAGGAGGACTGGATTTAGTCTTAATTTGGTTCCTTATCAATCCGAAGCGGAGTGGCGTATAGGGTTCCAACTGCCGCTACATCGATGCAGTGATATGGCAAAAGGTGATAATTCGCCCGATCACCGGATTCGCGTCGAATTACTGCCCAATATTTCCAATAAGCACGATCAGCGGCCATCTCTTATCTCCCATGCAATGTAAACCTTATAGCATGCGTAGTGGCTCACTAGGTGAGCCTGTGCGGATGCCTGTATGTCAGAAAAGGCTGAAATTTTTGTAAGCGAATGCTTACGTCATGTATCGGAACGAGACTCTGGGGTGGGGGTTTGGGAGGTGAGTGTTTGAAATACCAATGGGATGTCGGTTTGCTCACTTGGTTTATGGACGAGTCGCCCTCACCCGGCCTGCCGGCCACCCTCTCCGAGAGACGAGGGTTTCTACACAAATCGTCATCTCGGCATTGCGAACGATGCGCTTCACTGCGTTCAGCACATCCTACGAGCTCTGATTAAGTCCTTCGACAGGCTCAGGACGAACGGTAACGTATTGATTCCGTTCGTGGTGAGCTTGTCGAACCATGAACGGAATCCACTTGTTCATAGCTTCCTTTACTTGGGCGATCGCATGGATCGGTATGCTCAGCCATTCAACCCGCCCAGTGTTTCCTTCAGCGCGTCCTCCACCTGTTCCAGCCAGATGAATTGCAGTTTCTCCTTTGCTTCGGCGGGGATTTCCTCCAGTTCCTTTTGATTGCGGGCCGGCAGGAGGACACGGGTGATGCCGGCGGCGAGGGCGGCGAGCACCTTTTCTTTGATGCCGCCGACCGGCAGGACCAGGCCGCGCAGGCTGATTTCGCCGGTCATGGCGGTGTCGTTGCGGACCGCCTTTTGGGTGAGCAGGGAGACCAGGGCGACGAAGATGGCGACCCCGGCGCTGGGGCCGTCTTTGGGCGTGGCTCCCGCGGGGACGTGGATGTGGATGTCGCTTTTTTCGAATACTTCGGGCTGGATGCCGAGATCGGCGCAGCGGGCCTTGGCAAGACTCAGGGCGGCCTGGGCGCTTTCCTTCATGACATCGCCCAGTTGTCCGGTCAGCGTCAGTTTGCCGGTGCCGGGAGCGCGGCTGGCTTCGATGAAGAGAATGTCGCCGCCCACCGGGGTCCAGGCGAGGCCGGTGGCGACGCCGGGCACGCTGGTGCGCATCGCGACTTCGCTTTCGAAGCGCCGCGGGCCCAGAATGGTCGGCAGAAGCTCGGGGGTCACCGTCAGGCGCTCGATTTCGCCTTCGGCGATGCGGACGGCGGCATGGCGGAACACGGCGCCGATTTCCCGTTCCAGGTTTCTTACGCCGGCTTCGCGGGTATAGTCGCGGATGATGGCGGTGAGCGCCTCGTCGGTGATCTCGCATTGATCGGGGTCCAGGCCGCAAGCTTCGGCCTGCTTGGAAACGAGATAACGCCGGGCGATCTGAAGCTTTTCTTCGGCCGTGTAGCCGGGCAGGTGGATCACTTCCATGCGGTCGCGCAAGGGACCGGGAATCGTGTCGAGCATGTTCGCCGTGCTGATGAACATGACGTGGCTGAGGTCGAACGGAACCGCGAGATAGTTGTCGCGGAAGGTGCTGTTCTGCTCGGGATCGAGCACTTCCAGCAGGGCCGCGGACGGATCTCCGTGGAAGCTGGCGCCGAGCTTGTCGATTTCGTCCAGCATCATGATGCAATTGCGCGCGCCGGCCTTGCGGATGGCCTGGATGATGTTGCCGGGCAAGGCGCCGATATAGGTTCGCCTGTGTCCCCGGATTTCGGCCTCGTCGTGAACCCCGCCCAGGCTGACCCGTACGAATTTGCGGCCGGTGGCCCGGGCGATGCTTTGCCCCAGTGAGGTCTTGCCGACGCCCGGCGGCCCGACGAAACAGAGGATCGGGCTTTTTCCCGCAGGATTCAGTTTGCGTACCGCGAGATATTCGAGAATCCGCTTTTTGATTTTTTCGAGGCCGTAGTGATCTTCATCCAGGACCTGCCGCGCCTCGGCGACATCCAGGCGGTCCTCGGTCTCGACCGACCAGGGCAGTTCGACCAGCCATTCCAGATAGCTGCGCACCATGGAGTGCTCGGCGCTCGCCTCGGGCATCCGTTCCAGCCGCTTCAGCTCCTTCATCGCCTGATTTTCGGCCTCTTCGGGCATTTTCGCCTTGGCAATGGCTTCGTACAGTTCGCCGATTTCCTCGGTGCGTTCGTCGGTTTCGCCCAGTTGCTTTTGAATCGTCTTGAGCTGTTCGCGAAGCAGGAATTCGCGCTGGCGCTCATCCATGGTTTGTTTGGTCTGGTCGCTGATTTCCTTGGAGATGCGGAGGACCTGAATGCGATGGCGAAGAAGGTTCGAGATTTTGTCGAGCCGTGTCTGAGCGTCGAACGTCTCGAGGATTTCCTGCTTTTCGGCGATCGCCAAATCCATGAACGAAGCCACCAGGTCGGCCAGCGTGTGTGCCGAGGATACCTGTTGAACGGCGTTCAACAATTCCGGCGGTGCCTGAGGGAGCAGCGCCAGTACTTCGGCCACTTGGTTCTTCAATTGCAGCAGACGGGCCTCGATGGCGGGCGTTTCGATCTCTTGTTCCTTGATCGGCTCGATGCGGGCTGCGAGAAACGGAAACCCTTCCAGGAATTCGAGGATACGAAAGCGTTGCTCGCCCTGGCAGACAATGTTGTGCGAGCCTTCCGGCCCGGTCACGTAGCGCAGGATGGCGGCCTGGGTGCCGACCGTATAAAGTTCGTCCGGCTCGGGTACGTCTACTTTGGGGTCCCGCTGCAGCAGGATTCCGACCGAGGTGTCCCGGCGAAGCGCATACTGGGCCGCGGCAATGGAGGGTTCCCGCCCGACGCTGATGGGAACGATGACGCCCGGGAAAAGCACGATATTCCGCACCGGAATGATCGCGATGGTATCCGGAGGTAGGATTACAGCGGACTCGGAGTGTTTGTCTGATCGTTGTTCGGTTTTCATGGCGGCAATCAATCCGTCTTAAAAAGAGGAATGGTCAGACAGCCGTTTGCGTAAATCGGGTCACCGGGACGCAAGCGCCAAGGCGGCAATTGGATGCGCCGCTCGAAGCGGCCGTAAGGTATTTCCAGGCGATGGATGACGGCGCTATCCGGGGCGATCTTCAAGGACCTTTCGCCGGATATGACGACTAGGTCCTCGGTTACGGCGACATCGATGGCTTCCGGAGGCACACCCGGCAATACGACCGTGATGGTGATCGCATCGCGGGTTTCGATGATGTCGACGGGCGGTTCCCACGTCGGCCGGGAGGCGATAAGTCTATGGACTTGAAAGAAGCGCCGATGGAGCCGCTCCGCCTGTTCCAGCAGTTCGCAGGCTTGCGCCCACATCCAGGTTGTCGGACCGTGCGTCATGACAATAATCTCGCAAAAGCGGGCTTGAAGCCGTACATGGCGAAAGCCGACGCGAAGCCGAGAATTCGGCCGCGGATATCCGTATCCGACTCATGAACTCCCTTAAAAGACTCCCGTTTCGGTGAACCCGTGGGAGAGGCTGTGCCGTACTCAGGTTTCGCCGCTTCCCAATCGCAAACGGGCCTTTAATCGGCCCCTTCCAATCGCAAACGTCGCTTTAGTCGCGACCTTCCATGTACTCCATACGTAATTGGACGTTTCGGCCGTCGCGAAATTCATTGATATCGAGCCGATAGACGGCTCGAAGGCGTCGGCAGGCCAGCCAATCGGCTGGTTCGTCGACGAAAAAGGCAATACCGTCGATCAGCTTGTCCGAGTTCGGGATCTTGAGGAGAAATTTGAGATGGCGGTCTCCGACGATGCGGCTTTGCGCCACGTCGAATTCGCCGTCGAACAAGGGTTCGGGAAAGCCTTGGCCCCAGGGGCCCGCTTGGCGCAGCAGTTCGGCAACTTCCAGCGCCATTTCGTGGGCTTCGAGCGGCCCGTCGCTGTGTATCGCGTGGTCGAGGTCCAGGTCGGCCAAATGGCGAGCCACTTCTTCCTCGAACAACTCGGTGAAGTGCGCCAGGTCGTCCCGGTGGAGACTCAGGCCCGCGGCCATCGCGTGTCCGCCGAATTTCCGCAGCAGGTTCGGGCAGCGCGTCGCGATATCGCTCAGGACGTCGCGGATGTGCACGCCGGGAATCGAGCGCGCGGAGCCTTTGATCTCGTCGCCGTCGGTACGGGCGAAAGCAATCACCGGCCGATTCACGCGGTCCTTGATCCGGGACGCCAGTATGCCGACCACGCCCTGATGCCAGGAATCGTCGAACAAGCAAAGTCCCGGCTTAGTCGCCAAGGAGGTATCGAGGTCTTCGAGATGAGCGAGCGCGTCGAGCTTCATCTGTTCCTCGATCTCGCGCCGATCCCGGTTCAGCTGGTCGAGCCGGACGGCCATGGCGCGGGCGGCGTCCGCGTCGTCGGTCAGCAGGCACTCGATGCCGAGGGTCATGTCTTCGAGCCGGCCGGCCGCGTTGAGCCGGGGCGCGACGGCGAAGCCGAGGTCGGCTGCCGTGATGATGCGTGAATTGCGCCCGGAAACCTCCAGCAGCGCCAGCAATCCTGCGTGGGCTTGTCCCGAGCGGATGCGCTGAAGTCCCTGATGAACCAGGATGCGGTTGACGTGATCCAGCGTCACCACGTCGGCGACCGTGCCCAGAGCCACCAAGTCCAGCAGTTGCGCGAGATTCGGCTCTTCGGCACCGGTTCGAGCGAAATGGCCGGCGGCTCGAAGTCGGATTCGCACCGCGGAAAGAACATAAAACATCACGCCGACGCCGGCCAGATATTTGCTCGGGAAAGGATCGCCGGCCAGATTCGGGTTGACGATGGCGTCCGCGCCGGGAAGCTCCGACCCCGGCAGGTGATGATCGGTGATGAAGACCCGCATGCCGCACGCTTTGGCTGCCGCGGTGCCTTCCAGGCTGGAGATGCCGTTGTCGACGGTCAGGAGAACGTCCGGAGTACTTTGGGCGGCCATCGCGACGATCTCCGGCGTCAGACCGTAGCCGTATTCGAAACGGTTGGGTACGAGATAAGAGACTCGCTCCGCGCCGAGCAACCTCAGTCCCCGGACGGCCACCGCGCAGCCGGTGGCGCCGTCGGTGTCGTAATCGGCGATGACGAGAATGCTCTGATTTTTTCGAATCGCCTCCGTCAGTTGATCGGCCATGGCTTCCATGCCGCTCAACAGCCAGGGCGAGGGGAGTTTTGCCAGCGAGCGGTCCAGTTCCTCGGCGACGATCAGCCGGCGCGCGGTGTAAATGCGTTGCAGCAGCGGCGGGAGATGGGAAAAGGCTCGATCGGGAAGTTGATCCGATCCGCGGGGGACGATTTTCTTTTTAACCGGGTAGTAAGGCATTGGGCGGCAAATGGGTCTGTGGAGAGCTGTCGTAGGTCGGAAATCCCTTTCCGACACGCCGTCGGCAAAGGATTGCCGACCTACACAATACTACCGAGTCAAGCCCGCAATGAGCGGAACGTAATGATCGATCAACAAGGCCGAAAATATCCCGACCAGATAGACCAGCGAATAGCCGAAAGTTTTCATGGCCAGCTTGTTGTCTGCCTCTTTCTTGAGGCGAATCGCGTAGTATAAAAATCCGATTCCGAGCCCCACGGCCGCTCCCAGATAAAGAAAGCCGCTCATGCCGGTGAGATACGGGAACAGGCTTACGATCACCAGCAATATGGTGTAGAGCAGGATGTGCAGCTGCGTTACCTCCACGCCGTGGGTCACGGGCAGCATGGGGATGTTCACCTTGGCGTAATCGTCGCGCTTCGCGATGGCATAGGCCCAAAAATGGGGCGGGGTCCAGGTGAAGATCAGCAGGAACAGCAGCAGGGCGTAAGGGTGCACCCCGCCGGTCACGGCGCACCAGCCGAGCACCGGCGGAGCCGCGCCGGCCGCGCCGCCGATCACGATGTTCTGCGGAGTCGCGCGCTTCAGATAGACGGTGTAGATGAAGGCGTAGCCGATCAGCGAAAGAAAGGTCAAAAACGCGGTTAGCGCGTTTACGAACAGGATCAGAATCGCCATCGAGAGCGTGCCCAGAGTGGCGGCGAAGATCACCACCTGGTTCGGCTGAACGTGCCCCGAGGGCAGGGGGCGGTTCTGGGTGCGCGCCATTTCGGCGTCCGCACGGCGGTCCAGGAAGTGGTTGAGAGCGGCTGCGGACGCGGCGGCGAGACCGATGCCGAGGCTTGCCCACAACGAAACCGCCAGAGGAGGGAGTTCCGGAACGGCCAAAAACATGCCGATCACGGCGGTGAACACGATGTGGCCGACTACCTTGAGTTTGCACAGGGCGAGATAGGTTCGCCAGGAAACGGCATTCGTGGATTCGATATCAGTCGTCGAGTTCATCGTTTCGCTACGGTCTTCGTTTACAATACCGGCTGGTTCGGCAACCTGCCGTTCAATCCTCAACACATTCAGGAGAGCGTCAAATGCAGTTTCGCGGACTCCGTCTGGCCTTGCTGGTATTACCGTTGTCGCTTCACGCTGCTGAGCCTGCGGTTCACGAGTTCCGGCTGGATAACGGGTTGAAGCTTTTGGTCCAGGAAGACCACCGTGCGCCGGCAGTCGTTACGCAGGTTTGGTACAAAGTGGGCGCAAGCTATGAATACGGCGGTATCACCGGCATCTCGCACATGCTCGAGCATATGATGTTCAAGGGTACCGAGAAACACCCGCCGGGCGAATTCTCCCGTATTATCGCAGCAAACGGAGGTCGAGAAAACGCCTTCACCGGGCAAGATTACACGGCCTATTTTCAGACCCTGGAAAAAACCAGGCTGCCCGTGAGCTTCGAACTGGAAGCGGACCGCATGCGGAATCTGCTCCTGTCCGACAAGGAATTCAAGAAGGAACAACAAGTCGTCCTGGAGGAGCGGCGGCTGCGCACCGACGATCAGCCGCGCGCCAAAATGGAGGAGCATTTTCAGGCGGTTGCCTACACCAACAGCCCTTACAAGAATCCGGTCATCGGCTGGCCGGACGACGTCAGCAGATTGACGGTGGGCGATCTCAATCATTGGTACGGACTTTGGTACGCGCCGAACAACGCCATCCTCGTCATCGTCGGCGACGTGAATCCGCAGGAGGTTTACGCACTCGCCAAGAAATACTTCGGTCCGTTGAAACCCAGCAAACTGCCGGAAATCAAGCCGCGAGGCGAAGTCGAGCAACTCGGGGCGCGGCGTATGACGGTTCGTCTGCCGGCCAAGCTGCCGTATCTCGTGATGGGCTACAAGACCCCCGCCTTGCGAACGATAGGCGAAGAGGATTGGGAGGCTTACGCGCTCGAAGTCGCCGCCGGGATTCTGGATGGCGGCAACAGCGCGCGGCTGTCCAGCCGCTTGGTGCGCGGGCAGCAGGTGGCGGCATCCGCCGGAGCCGGCTATAACCTTTATTCGCGCTTGTCCAATCTGTTTACCCTGGAGGGGACGCCCGCCCAAGGCAAGACCTTGCAGGCACTGGAGAAAGCATTGGGCGAGGAAATCCGTCGCCTTCAGGACGAACCGGTTTCCGCCGCGGAACTGGCGCGGGTCAAGGCGCAGGTTCTGGCCCATCATATTTATCAGAGGGATTCCATGTTTTATCAGGCGATGCAGCTTGGCATGACCGAAACCGTCGGGCTCGGTTGGAAAACCGTCCAGGAGTATGTGGACAAGGTCAACGCCGTGACGGCCGAGCAGGTTCAAAAGGTTGCCCGGAAATACCTGATCGACGATCGGCTGAGCGTGGCCTATCTGGAGCCGTTGCCCATGCCCGAAGGCGCGAAGGCGCCGGAAGAAGCCGCACCGATGGGAGGTGATCATGTTCGTTAAGCGCATGTCCCGATGGATCGTGTTTCTGTTCTTGTTGATCAGCGCGCCGGTTTACGCCGTGCCGGAAATCCAGCATTGGGTCTCGCCGCAGGGCGGCCGGATCTATTTCGTGCCGACCGAAGGTTTGCCGCTGCTCGACGTTCAGGTCGTGTTCGACGCGGGCAGTGCCCGCGACGGTGAAAAATTCGGCCTTGCCGCTCTCACGTCCGGCATGCTCGACACCGGCGCGGGAGAATGGGATGCCGATGCCATCGCCCAGCGGCTCGAGAGCGTCGGAGCATCAATGGGAACCGGTGTTTCGCGCGATTCGGCCTATTTGTCGCTGCGCAGCCTGACCCATCCCGAGAAGCTCGGTGTCGCCTTGGATACGGCCCGGGAAGTCTTGGCTCACCCCCGTTTCGAGCAGAAAGACTTCGACCGGGAGAAAAACCGGACGCTGCTCGCGATCAAGCAGCGCGGCGAGGAACCGGACGAACTCGTCGAGATCGCGTTTTTCCAAGTACTGTACGGTAACCATCCTTATGCCCATCCGCAGGAGGGTTTTGCCGAAACAGTGGCGCCATTGACCCGCGAGGATCTGGTCGATTTCCATAAACGCCACTATGTGGCGAGCAATGCCATCGTCGTGATCGTGGGCGATGTGAAACGGGCCGAGGCTGAAGCTGTCGCCGAAAAACTGCTGTCGGGCCTCGAAAAAGGCTCGGCTCCGCCAGCGTTGCCTGCGCCCGCGCCGCTGCAGTCGGCCGAAATCATCAAACAGCAGTTCCCGTCGGAGCAGACTCATGTGCGTGCCGGAGTTCTAGGGATGACAGCGACCGATCCCGACTATTTTCCGCTTTACGTGGGTAACCACATTCTGGGCGGCAGCGGCCTGGTTTCCCGCGTTAGCACGGAAGTCCGCGAAAAACGAGGGCTTTCCTACAGCGCCTACAGCTATTTCATGCCGCTTCGGGAACTCGGGCCTTTCCAGATGGGGCTCCAGACCCGCAACGATAAGGCCGAGGAAGCCTTGCGCGTCGCTCTCGACACCATCAAGGATTTCGCCGCGAACGGACCGACCGATAAGGAACTGGAAGCCGCCAAGAAAAATATCATCGGCGGTTTCGTTTTGCGCCTGGACAGCAATCAGAAACTCACCCTGCAGGTGGCCAACGTCGCGTTTTACAACCGTCCTCTTGATTACCTCGCCACGTTTACCGAGAAGGTGGAGGCGGTGACCCGTGAGGATATCAAGCGCGCTTTCCGGTCCCGGATCGATCCGGGCAAGATGCGGACCGTGCTGGTCGGCGGCGGGGCGAAGTGAAGAATGAGCTCCGCATCATCGCCGGCCGTTTCCGCAGCCGCAAGCTCAAGTTTCCCGATGCTCCCGGACTCCGGCCGACGCCGGACCGGGTCCGGGAAACGCTGTTCAATTGGTTGCGGAACGACATCGAAGGCGCTCGCTGTCTCGATCTATACGCGGGTAGCGGCGCGCTGGGATTCGAAGCCGCTTCGCGCGGCGCCGCCAAGGTCGTGCAAGTGGAACGGGATGCGTTAGTGTGCGGAGCTCTCGAACGGAATCGTGCGCTATTGAACGCCGAGGCGGTGGAAATCGTCCAAGCGGAAGTCGGGCGTTTCTTAGAGGGTGCGGGGCAGCCGTTCGATGTGGTTTTTCTCGACCCGCCTTTCCACCAGGGCTTGGTCATTCCGTGCTGCCGGGCGCTGGAAGAGAACGGTTGGCTCTCATCCCACGCTAAAATCTATGTGGAAACCGAGAGCAGTTTTCGGCTCGAGAGTCTTCCGGAAAACTGGCGGACTTTGCGCGACGGCAGGGCGGGAGAAGTCGGCTACCATTTGTGCGAACGCATCTCTTCCGGTCACTTCCCATGATCATTACCGCGATCTATCCCGGAACATTCGATCCCATCACCAATGGCCATGTCGACCTGGTGACGCGCGCCGCCCGCATCTTCGATCGAGTGGTCGTCGCCGTGGCGGAGAATAAGAACAAGACGCCGTTGTTCAACCTGGACGAGCGAGTGGAATTGGCGCGAGCTTCGTTGCAGGCGGTGGGAAACGTCGAAGTTCTGGGCTTCGATACCCTGCTGGTGAACTGCGCGAAAAAGTGTGGCGCCACCGTGATTCTGCGCGGATTACGTGCAGTGTCGGACTTCGAGTTCGAATTTCAATTGGCCGGCATGAACCGCCATCTTTGCGCGGAATTGGAGACGATGTTTTTGACGCCCAGCGAAAAGTACGCGTTCATTTCGTCTTCGGTGATTCGCGAAATCGCGAAGCTAGGCGGGGACGTGTCGAGTTTCGTGCCGGAACTGGTGCGGGAAGCGTTAGTCGCAAAGTACGCTAGTTTTCCAGACGCGCCTTAAAAGCTACTACGCGGTTCGAGAGCGGCGTTGCGAAGGTGTGGGACCAAATCCGCCGGGAGCGGATTGGGACGTGCGGAGCACAAGGCGTAGCCCGAGCCGGCAGGAAGCGGCGAGCACTCGTCATGTACTCAATGCACACTCCGGGCCTTGTGTTGCGGCTCCCATCAGTGGGAGCCGCCCCGAACGGGGCCTGCCTTCGGACCGCTCGCGACGCTTTTGGAACACGTTTTTAGTGAGATTGTTATGGCTCTGATTATTACCGACGAATGTATCAACTGCGATGTGTGCGAGCCGGAGTGCCCGAACGGCGCCATTTCGCAGGGCGAAGAAATTTATGAAATCAATCCGGCGCTCTGTACCGAGTGCGTCGGGCATTTCGATAAGCCGCAATGCATGGAAGTGTGCCCCGTGGACTGCATTCAAAAGGATCCGGATTACTCGGAAGACCGCGATTCCCTATACGAAAAATATTTGGCTTTGACCAAGGGGTAAGGCGCTACACGAAGCGATGCAGGTCCGGATAAGGCCGACCGTTGTTCCAAAATTGAGTTGGTCTGGAACCCCTTTCGATGTCTTTGTCGGCAAAGGATTGCCGACCTACGACTCTCCCGATCCGCATCACTAAACCGCGGTGAAAAATGCACTAGCGGCTTATCCCGGTCCACATCAGACTTAGCGTAGGTCGGCAATCCTTTGCCGACGAATGTGCCCGCTACACTGAGTCGTGTCGAAGGGGCGGCAGCCCTCGCCGGCTCTCGACTTGAAACTCTTTAGAATTTCCGCTCCGCGTGCCTGGCCATCTGCCGCAGCTTGGCCACGGCGAGTCGATTGATGTCCTCGGCCTTTTGCCCGGTCAGCAGTTCCAGGGCCTGATCCACCGAGTTCACCGCATGAACGGCGAACTCGCGGCGGCGGACGGCGTCGACGACGTCATCCTTCAGCATCAAGTTGCGGATGTTGACTTTCGGGATGACGACGCCTTGTCTGCCGGTAAGCCCCCGCGCTTCACACAGGCGAAAGAAGCCCTCGATTTTTTCGTTGATGCCGCCCACCGTTTGTACCTCGCCGTATTGGTTGATGGAGCCGGTGACGGCGAAGGCCTGTGCGAGCGGTATCCCGGTGAGAGCGGAAATCAAGGCGCAAACTTCGGCGAGGGCCGCGCTGTCGCCGTCGACATAGCCATAGGATTGTTCCAGGGCGATGTTGGCGGAGATGGCCAAGGGGAATTCCGTGGCATATTTGTGGCCCAGATACCCGGAAAGAATCATGATGCCTTTGGAATGTATGGCCTGCCCCAGTTCGGCCTCGCGTTCGATGTCCACTACGCCGCGGCTGCCGGGATAAATGGTGGCGGTGATGCGCGCCGGCATGCCGAACCGCACGTCCCCGATTTCCAGTATGGTCAGGCCGTTGATCCTGCCGACCGAGTCGCCGTCGGTGTTGATCAGAATGGTGTCGTTCATCATGTCTTCCAGCAGAATCCGGCTGATGCGTCCGAGCCGTTCTTCCTTGGCGGCCAAGGCTTTTTGGATATGCCGTTCGGCGATTGTCTCCGCGCCTTCCTGCCCACGGAATTGCTCCGCCTCGGCGACCAGTTCGAACACATCGTGCACGCGCGCGGAAAAGCGCTCCTGGTGTTCCGCCTCCCGTGCGCTGAACTCGATCAGCCGGGCGACGGCATCGGCCGTTATGGGCTTGAACCCGTCGGCTTCGGCATGGGTTTTGATGAGCCGCGCAAAATCCAGCACCGATGCGGACGTCAGCGGGATATCGTCGTCGAACTCCGCGAGAACCCGGAACAGTTCGTTGAACTCCGGGTCCATGGACTGGAGCAGGTAGTAAAGTTCGCGAGAGCCGACCAGAACGAGCTTGACGGACAGCGGGATCACGTCCGGATCGAGTGTCGGAGCGACGGAGGGTTGCTCTTCGGCGGGAAGCTCGATCTTGATTTGCCGGGTCTTGAGCGTTCGCTTCAAGGTCGGCCAGACGTGGGGCTCGGCGAGCAACTTTTCGGCCTCGATGATCAAATAGCCTCCGTTGGCCTGGTGCATCGCGCCCGGATAAATCAGGCGGTAATGCGTGGTCAGGGTGCCTTGCTCGCTGATGTATTCGAGGCGTCCGAACAGGTTGGGGTGATTGGGATTTGCCTCGTAGATCACGGGCGCCCCGATATCGGGGCCGTGGCTGACCAGCAGCCGCGGGGCGTATTGGGTGATCAGAACGGCTCGTCGTGTTGATTCTTCATGCGCCTCATGGCCTCGGTCTTCGGCCAAGTGTTCCGCGACCACGCGAGGCAGGTTGCGGCGTATGTCGGCCAGATACTGGAGTATCGCCGGCAGGTCGGCATACTTTTGATGCAGGCCGGCCAATAGGGGCTCTATGGCTTCGTCGATGGTGGAGGCATCGAGCTGTCGCTGCCGGTTGATGCTTTCGCGCTTCCATTGCGGCATTTCCGAGAGGAGTTCGTTGAGATAGTCCTCCAAATCCCGGACGTGGCTGTGAAAGCTGGACTTTTCGGTATCCGGCAAGGCGGCGAAGTCGTCTTCGTCGGCGGGCTTGCCGTTAACCAAGGGACTGAACACTACGGTGTCGCCGTCGCGGAAAAGGGCGATCTTAAGGTCTTTCGCGCGCCGTTCGACTTTGTCGACCGCTTGGTTGTAACGTTGCTTGACCTCCCGATCTATGGCCGTTTTGCGCCTTTGATAAGCCGGATTCTCGAAGGCAGCCGGAAAGGTTGCGAGCAGATTGTCGACCAGCATTTCGATATCGGCGAGCAAGGATTTTCCCTGGCCCGGCGGAAGTTGCAGGGCGAAAGGCTTGCGCGGGTCGTCGAAATTGTTGATATAGGCCCAGTCGCTCGAAGACGGCCGCTCCTTGGCTCGCGCTTTGAGGTAATGGGTCACCAGCGAAAGCCGCCCGGTTCCGGCTTCGCCCATCACGTAGATGTCGTAGCCCGGTCTTTGCATGGCGACGCCGAAGGCGATGGCGGTCTGCGCCCGGCTCTGTCCCAGCATGCCGCGAAAGGATTCCAGGTCCTCGGTTGTGGCGAAGGGCAGTTCCTCCGGTCGAATGCGAGCTTTGAGAGCTGCGGGAGGAAGCCCGGACATTCCGTAAGAGTTCGTCATCGGGGATATGCTGGCAGCGGTATTTTTTGGCGGTCGGAAAGCTATTTCAACGGAACGATCTTGGCTTCCGATGTGGAAGCACTCCGCATTTTCCGGTCCATCTGCTGTAGTGCGCGCGGAAATTCGCTTTGGATGCGTGGCATGATCTTCAGTGAGTCTTCGGTGTAATAAACCGCGTCGTAAGGGACCGGCTGGTCCAGGGCGCTGCGCTCCGAAGATCGAAAATTCTGCCAGGCGAGCACGATATTGCTGCGGGAAACGGCGCCATCCAGAAAGACGGTTTCCTCCGGATCGATCACGGCCAGATACTGCATGCTGCGGATAGGGACGAACAAAGCCTTTTCGCCGCTTCGATAAAGCAGGGTTCTCGACCGGTTGTAAACGACGGCGGCCAGATTGCGCCTTTCCCGCTTGAGCTCTCGGGTACGATAAAAGATTTCTTTCGTGTACATCTCGCCGCCCTCGCAATAGGTTCCAGCTTACGCTAACGCTTAGCCCGGCCAGTTTCAATCATCTGGAATACAAAGTGTGAGTTTGCTATATTCGAAAGGCAGACTTGTCAAGAAAGCCGGGATGTAAGCACTGCTGGCGTCCCACTTCTGGTATGAATTTAGTGGAAAGCCCCGGCATGTCGAGTCAGTTCTCACTCTCCGTTCCAAGTGCCAGCGTGAACGCGTCCGGACGAGGTCAGTCCAATTCAAGAATCATAAAAGACCATCTCATCAGCACCGTTACCCTTTGAGTTTGGAGAAAAACTATGACGATAAAAGTTGCTATCAACGGATATGGCCGTATTGGGCGAAATATCCTGCGGGCGTTGTACGAGTCGCGACGGACCGGGGAAATTCAAATCGTAGCGATTAACGATCTGGGCGACGCCAATACCAACGCGCACTTGACCAAATACGATACGGTACACGGACGCTTTCCGGGAGAAATTTCGGTGGATGGCGACTACATGATCGTCAACGGCGACCGGATACGCGTGTTTGCCGAGCGGGATCCGGCCAAGTTGCCCTGGCGCGATCTGGGCATAGATGTCGTCCACGAGTGCACCGGTATCTTCACCTCCAAGGCCAAGGCATCGGTCCATCTCGAGGCGGGGGCGAAGAAAGTGATCATCTCGGCACCGGGGGGAGAAGACGTGGACGCCACCGTCGTTTACGGCGTCAATCACCAGACTCTGAAGGCAACCGACACGGTGATTTCCAACGCCTCCTGCACGACCAACTGCCTGGCGCCGCTGGTCAAGCCTTTGCACGAGGCGATCGGTGTTCAGCACGGTCTAATGACTACGATCCATTCCTACACCAACGATCAGGTGCTGACTGACGTTTACCACAAGGATCTGCGTCGCGCCCGGGCCGCCACGCAATCGATGATTCCCACCAAGACCGGCGCCGCGGCGGCGGTCGGATTGGTACTGCCCGAATTGGCCGGCCGGCTGGACGGTTTCGCGATTCGAGTCCCGACCATCAACGTTTCGCTGGTCGATCTCACTTTCGTCGCGTCGCGCAAGACCAGCAAGGACGAGGTCCACGAGATCATGCGCAAGGCCTCGGAAGGCTCGTTGAAGGGGATTCTCGGTTACAACGACCTGCCCTTGGTATCCATGGATTTCAATCACGATGCCCGCTCCTCGATTTACGAGGCGACCCTCACCAAGGTCATGCAGGGCAACATGGTCAAAGTACTGGCCTGGTACGACAACGAGTGGGGCTTCTCCAACCGTATGTTGGATGCCACGGTGGCTTTGATGGAAGCTAGCTAGACACGAACGATTAATTAAATGAGACGAACCAAGATCGTAGCGACTTTGGGACCGGCGACCGACGATCCGGCCATTTTGGAGCGGGCCATAAGAGCGGGCATCGATGTCGTCCGGCTCAATTTTTCCCATGGCGACGCCGAAACCCACAAGAAGCGCGCCGAAGCGGTGAAGGCGATCAGCCGCAAGCTGAATCGGCATGTCGGCATTTTGGTCGATTTGCAGGGACCCAAAATCCGGATCGCGCGTTTCCAAGGGGACGGCAAGGTTCATCTTCGGGAAGGCGCGCGCTTCGATCTCGACACGGCTCTCCCCCCGGACCAAGGCGACGAACGTCAGGTCGGGTGCCTGTATTCCGATCTTCCCAGGGACGTGAAGCCTGGCGACGTTCTGTTGCTGGACGACGGTCGCATCGAATTGGGCGTCGACAGGATAGAAGGTTCGCGGATCGTCTGCCGGGTGGTCCTCGGGGGCGAGTTGTCCAACCACAAGGGCATCAACAAGCAGGGCGGCGGTTTATCCGCCGCCGCGTTGACCGACAAGGATAGGGAGGATATCAGGACGGCCGCCGAAATCGATGCCGATTACCTCGCCGTATCCTTTCCGCGATCCGCCTCGGATATCCGTGAAGCGCGGGACTTGCTGCGCGCCGCCGGGGGAGAGGCGGGGATCGTGGCCAAGATCGAGCGCGCCGAGGCCCTGGAGCCGGGCGTGATCGAGTCCATCGTCGATGCATCCGACGCCATCATGGTGGCGCGCGGCGATCTCGGGGTGGAAATCGGCGATGCCCAGTTGCCGTGGGTCCAGAAAGATCTGATCAAGCTGGCGCGAAGCCGGGACCGTGCGGTCATAACGGCCACGCAAATGATGGAATCCATGATCCACAGCCCGATGCCGACTCGTGCGGAGGTGTTCGATGTGGCCAATGCGGTGATCGATGGCACCGATGCGGTCATGCTTTCCGCCGAAACGGCCAGCGGCAAATATCCGGACAAGGCGATCGCGGCGATGGTCCGGATATGCAAGGAGGCCGAACTGCACCCGCGGGTTCGGCAGTCCACCCATCGTATCGACGAGACGTTCGACTACATCGACGAAGCCATCGCGATGGCGTCCATGTATATCGCCAATCACTTGCCGGTTAAGGCGATCGGCGCGCAGACGGAATCGGGATCGACGCCGCTGTGGATGTCGCGCATCAGTTCCGGCATCCCGATTTACGCATTGACCCAGCACGAAAAGACCTGCCGCAAAGTGACTCTCTATCGCGGCGTTTATCCCATCAGCTTTTACAGCACGACATCCGACCACGCGGTGCTGAACCGGGAGATCATCAACGAATTCCTGAGCCGCGATCTGGTCAAGCCGGGCGACCTGGTCATCCTGACCAAAGGTGATCTTACCGGCGTGCGCGGCGGTACCAACGCCTTGAAGATTGCCCGAGTCGGAACCGTATAACGTGCGGGCCGCCGTTCGGGGCTGTCGATTCCTGCTTTTTTCGTCATGAGGGAGAAAACATGAACGGCGACTATCTGACGCGATTTCTCATCCACGAGCAGCGCAAGAATCCGAACGCCACGGGCGAGTTCACCATGCTGCTCAGCGATATCGCGACCGCCTGCAAAGCGATTGCGCACGAGGTGAATCGCGGCGGTCTGGCCGGCAATCTCGGTATCGCGGGTTCGGAAAACATCCAGGGCGAAGCGCAGAAGAAACTGGACGTGATCTCCAATGAGATTTTCATCCGATCGCTGGAGTGGACCGGCCATCTTGCGGCGATGGCGTCGGAGGAAAACGACGAAATCATCCAGATTCCGCCGAGTTATTCGAGGGGCAAATATCTGATTTGCTTCGATCCTCTGGACGGGTCGTCCAATATCGATATCAACCTGACGGTCGGTACGATCTTTTCCATCCTTCGGGCGCCCGAAGGCCGGGACAACCCCACCGAGGCGGATTTCCTCCAGCCGGGGACCAAGCAGGTCGCCGCAGGTTTCTGTACCTACGGTCCGACCACCCTGATGGTGCTGACGACCGGCAATGGCGTGAACGGCTTTACCTTGGACCGGGATGTGGGGGAATTCGTTTTGACGCATCCCAAGATGCGGATTCCCGAGGAAACCTCCGAGTTTGCCATCAACATGTCCAATCAGCGCTATTGGGAAGAACCGGTCAGGCGTTATATCGAGGAATGTCTCAAAGGCAAGGACGGCGGCCGGGAGAAGAATTTCAACATGCGCTGGGTGGCGTCTATGGTCGCGGAGGTTTACCGCATTTTGACCCGGGGCGGCATCTTCATGTATCCCTACGACACCCGCGACGCCAGCAAGCCAGGCAGGCTGCGCTTGATGTACGAGGCCAATCCGATGAGCTTCATCGTCGAGCAGGCGGGAGGGGCCAGTTCGACCGGGCGCCAGCGGATCATGGACATCGAGCCTGCCGGCATCCATCAGCGCGTCCCCGTGATTTTGGGATCAAAAGCGGAAGTCGAGCGGGTGGTGTCTTATCACCTGTAATCTATCGGTAGGCATTCATCTCTCCCTCTGGGACGTGGCAGAAACAAGGTTCCGATTCATGTTTCTGGCGTAGGGTGGGTTAGGCCGTGAGGCCGTAACCCACCGAGCGACCTCGAATCGGTGGGTTACGCTCCGCTAATCCACCCTACAGTCTACGGCCAGCCAAAATCCATAGACTGCGAAATCCCTAATTCATGCCTGCGCCGGGTATCATAGTGTTGTTGAGACGATGCGAGAATGCGCGCGGCGAACACGCGTTGCGCATCCGCTCCGGCGATTAAGGCTGCCGCAAACCTTCGGTTTGCCCTTGGTTTCCCTGCTGGACTTTAGGAAGGCCGTGGGGATGCAGAAGGCCGAAGCGGTAAGCCAATAGCAATAAGATGAACAGGCCGATGGATAAGCCGATGCGCACCGTCAAGGCTTTGACCGTTCGGGGAGAACGGGTGCGGTCCTTGACGAGATAAACCAGGGCCGTGCCTAGGCTTCCGACGATGACCAGGAGGAGCAGAATGATGAGAACTTTCACAACTAGATTGTCTTTTAGTTTGAGGTGGTGCGGGCACCGGATGTTTTCACCCGGAGGTGGCGATTGCGCGATTATAGCTTCAAACCGGGGCTGACTGCTTCGCTGATAGCGATCATGGTCCTTCCCCTGTTCATTTCCTTAGGCGTTTGGCAGTTGCATCGAGCCGACGAAAAAAAAAGCTTGATCGCATTGCATCAGCAGCGGATGCAAGATGAACCGCTGACCTTGGGTGCCGAAGAACCGAACTTGGAGGATGTTCGATACCGGCGAGTCATCGTTTCCGGGGAGTACGACGTGGAACATCAATTCCTATTGGATAACCAGGTCCACCAGCAGAGCCCCGGATATCACGTATTGACTCCTCTGCGCATTGCCGGAACGGACTCGGCGGTCTTGGTGAACCGCGGCTGGATACCCATGGGTGCAAGCCGAGCCGAACTGCCCGATGTGGATATTCGTCAGGCTAGCGTACAAATCGCCGGCTCGGTGGACCGCTTTCCGGGCGTTGGTTTAAGGCTCGAAGGCGCTGAAATACCCGCGGCTGGCTGGCCGGCCGTGGTCCAGGTCGTCGATCCTGAACGCATCGGCGAGCGGTTGGGCTACACGGTCCTTCCCTATCAGGTTCTGGCGGATGAAACGGTGGACGAAGCTTACATCCGGGCTCGGAAGGAAACCCACCTCGATCCCGGAAAGAACCTGGGATACGCGCTTCAATGGTTTCTGTTCGCGTTAATCGGCCTGGTGTTATATGTTCGCCACGGCGTCAAATTACAGCCTCGAAGGCAATAATTTCCCTAATTTTTCACCTATTCTTCCCATGTCTACCGCAAAGAACTCTCTGTGGCGAAATCGCGCCCTGATCATTTTTATCGCCCTAATATCCATTATTCCTTTCGGGCTGGCTTGGTACTACGCCAAGAATCCGCAGCTGATCACCAAGCGCAGCAACTACGGCAGCCTGATCCAGCCGCCGAGCCCTATCGATTACGGCGAATTGCTCGCGCACCCCGTCCGTGGAAGCGAGCTATTGTCGGAGATCAAAGGTCGCTGGGTGATGCTCCACGTGATTCCGGATAGGTGCGGCGACCCTTGCGCGGAAACGATTCATAAGACCAAGCAGATCCGGCTCATGCTGAACAAGGAAATTCCGAGGGTGCGCCGTTTGCTGCTGCTCGGAAACGATTCCGCCGCCGCCGATCTCGCTCCCGTGCTCAATGACGATGAAACCTTGCTGGTGGCGGTGACGAGCGGGGCGTTATCGCAGAAATTGGCCGCCGTCGTCGGAAAGCCTTTGACCGAGGACATGGTGATTCTGATCGATCCGTTCGGGAATGCCGCGCTATGGTACGACTCCGGGTTCGATCCTTACGGCATGCTCAAGGATTTAAAGCATTTGCTTCGCGCATCCCAGATCGGCTGAATCGGATGCCCAAGCCTTCGAAACATTCTCCGATGCGGTTTAGCGCCCTGGTAGGTCGGGAATCCCTTCCCAATCGCAAACGGCCTGGCCGGGAGCGCCGGCCAGCCCCTTCCCGACGCCGCGGGTTGACAAACCGTTTTCGTCGGCAAGGGATTGCCGACCTACGGTGGTGAGAAATGCTCTAAAGCAGAACCTTTAATCGTTCCGGATCGTCGTGCTGGAACCTCGAAACGACAATAACAAAGTGGGACTATGTTCAGAAATCTAACGCTTTTTTCCCTGGTTCTCGCCTTCTTTGTCATGGCGATGGGAGCCTATGTCCGCATTTCGGATGCCGGGCTAGGGTGTCCGGATTGGCCCGGCTGCTACGGAAAGATGATCGTCGAAGAGCCGCAAATCGCCGAGGCGTTGCGGCAGACGCCGTTCGACGCGGCCAAAGCCTGGAAAGAAATGATTCATCGCTATCTTGCCGGAGCCTTGGGCGTTTCGGTTTTGATACTGGCGGGACTCGTATTCCGGGTGCGGGAAAACCGGGGCAAGGCGATCGCATTGACTTACGCAAGCCTTGCCCTGGTGGTCGGACAAGCGCTACTCGGCATGTGGACGGTGAAATTCCTGGTCATGCCAGCGATCGTCACGGCCCATCTGATGGCGGGGTTCGTGACGCTTGCCCTGTTGTATTGGTTATACCGCACGGTGAGTCCGCAGATTCCGCCGGTCGGGGACACCCGTTGGCTGCGCCGCTTGAGCGGTTTTTCTTTGCTGTTGTTGTTCGCACAGATTTTTCTGGGCGGATGGACATCGTCCAATTACGCTGCGCTGTCCTGCCCCGATTTCCCCACGTGCATGGGTTCGCTGTGGCCGGATGCCGATTACGTCGACGGCTTTACGCTTTGGCGGGGTACCGGTCCCGACTATCAGAGAGGCGGATTGCCGCTGGACGCCCGCATCGCCATCCATTGGGCGCACCGTATCGGAGCCGTCGCAGTATTTCTGGTCCTCAGCCTGTTGGCCATGGGCATTACCTCGAATCGTAAGGTGCCCCACCTGAGCAAGGCCGGTGTGCTCCTCAGCTTTTTGCTGCTGGCGGAGATCAGCTTGGGGATCGCAGCGGTGCTGCTGCGCCTGCCGGTCGCCGTGGCGGTCGCGCACCATGCCGTGGCCGCGCTGCTTTGGCTGAATGTGCTCCATGCCTATCTTTATCTCCGCCTGCCGCGCCGAGTCGAAGCCGAAGAGCCCGCGCGCGAGGAAGCCGTCGAGCGCATCGGTGTCGCGCCGCCTGCCGAGGTCTTGCCGCCGGTCGTCCCGCCGGTTCCCGTCGAAAAGGTGCCTGCGCGGCCCACGCCGGAGGGCATGTTCGTTCGGCTCAAAAGCCAGCTCGGGAAAACCCGCAGCGGTCTGACCGGATTTCTGGGTACGCTGGCGCTCGGCAAGAAGGCCATCGATCGCGACGTCTTGGAAGACATCGAGTCCCAGTTGCTTATGGCCGACGTCGGCGTGACGGCGACTCAGGACATTATTCGCCATCTGACGGAAAGTCTGGAGCGGGATCAGCTAGCCGATGTCGGCACCTTGGCGGCCAGCCTCCGCGAGTATTTATACGATGTCCTGCGGCCCGTCAGCGTTCCGCTCGACATTCCGGCCGAGACGCGGCCGTTCGTGATCCTGGTCGTGGGCGTGAACGGCGTGGGCAAGACCACGACCATCGGCAAACTCGCCAAACGTCTTCAAAACCAAGGCCACAGCGTCATGCTGGCGGCCGGCGATACTTTCCGTGCTGCGGCGGTAGAGCAGTTGCAGACCTGGGGCGAGCGGAACAACGTCCAGGTGATCGCCCAACATACCGGGGCCGATTCGGCTTCGGTCATCTACGACGCGGTGCAGGCGGCCCAGGCGCGGGGCGTCGACGTGCTCATCGCCGATACCGCGGGACGTCTCCACACGAAATCGAATCTCATGGAGGAACTCAGCAAGATCAAGCGCATCATGGGCAGGCTGGACGAGACCGCGCCGCATGAGGTGCTCTTGGTGCTCGATGCGAGCACCGGCCAGAATGCGATTTCCCAAGCCAAGCTGTTCAACGAAGCGGTCGGGCTGACGGGCATCGCGCTCACCAAGCTCGACGGTACCGCCAAAGGCGGCGTCATTTTCGCCTTGGCCAAGCAGTTCGGGCTGCCCATCCGGTTCATCGGGATCGGCGAAGGCATCGATGATTTGCAGGATTTCGATGCGCGGAAATTTGTGGATGCTCTTTTTGCAGAGTAAGGCGGCGTAACCGCGCCGGAGCGTTTACCGCCGCCGATTACTCCGATCAGCGCGCGGGACGAGGAGGTTCTGCCGGTGCAGGCTTGGCCTCGTACAAGCCGGTCAGTTTGCGGCGAAACTCGTTGGTGATGTTCCTGATCTTGTCCCGGTTTTCGACGACGCGCGGGGTGAGCAGTATCACGAGTTCGGTGCGCCGCTTCGTTTTGCTGGTCGACCCGAATAAGGGGCCAATCCAGGGAAGCTTGTACAGTATCGGGATGCCGGTTCTATTCTGCTCCGCATTTTCGCTGATCAATCCTCCCAACGCGATGGTGTCTTCGCTCCTGACTGCGATGCTGCTCTTGATCTGCCTTTGGAAGAACGAGGGCGATCGGGTGTCTCCGAATGAGGCTTCACCTACGTCATCCACACTCTGCTCGACGTCCAGAGTGACCAGTCCGCCCGCGTTGACCCGAGGCCTGATGTTCAAGTTGACGCCCGTGTCGCGATACTGAATTTGGCTCGTGACGATGGGGTTGGTCGCGGCGCCGGCAGTAGTCGGGACGGATGAGGCGGTCAGGATCGGTACCTGGGTGCCCACCTTGATGGTTGCTTCTTGATTGTTGAGAACCATCAACGAAGGCGAGGACAGGACGTTCAGTTTGCGATCTCTCGCCAAGAGATCGAGCATGACCCGGATATCTCTGGAGGCGGCTACCAAGGAATAAGTAAATCCCCCTGCCAATGCCGCCTCCTGCAGCACTTCGGCGAGTGGATTGCGGAGTACGGCCGCTCCCGAGCCGTGCTGGATGAACCATCTGAGTCCGTACCGTAACTCGTCATCCAGAGTCACCTCGACGATAGACGCATCGATCAGAACCTGCAAAGGAGTCACGTCCAAAGCTTTGATGACTGCCTCGATCTCCTGGTATTCCTGGGCTTTGGCGATGATGATCAGGGCATTGTTCGAGGGATCGGCAACGATGCGCATTTCGCCGAACTCGGCGACGGCGGAGCGGCGTGCTTGTCGGGTGCCGTTGGCGCCTCGCCTGCCGGTGACCCCGCTTATTCCCGTGCCCGTGCCGATACCGGTGCCTGTTCCCAATCCGCCGGTTCGGCGAGTACCGCCCGTCGTTGTGCCGCCGATCGTATCGCTTCCGGTCGTGGAGCCGAAGCCACGGGTAGGTTGCGATGTCCCGGTAGTACCGAACGAAGATCCGTCCTGATCGCCAATGCCGCCCGCCGCACCGGCGCCGAACGCACCGATTTCCGTACCTGTCATTCCCGGGCTTATAGAAGGTCTGGGCGCTCTCCGCTGCGCAACTCCCTCGCCGAAAATACCGCTGAGGGTTTCGGCCAATTCCACGGCATCCACGTTCTGCACCCGATAAACGTGAATTCCACCCACTCGCGTGGTGCTATAGCGGTCGAGTCTTTCCACCCAGGTTTCCACTTCGTCCAAATAATGCGGTTGGGGAGTCACCGCCAAGATGGCGTTGAGCCGTTCGATGGGCAATAAGCGGACTACACCGGCCAGAGGTCCTTTGGCCGTGTCGCCCAACACTTTGTCCAGCTCTTGCGCTATCGTCGAAGGTTCGACGTTTCGAAGCGGATAAAAGCCGACCGACATGCCGCGCATGAAATCCACGTCGAAGAGGCGGATCGTATCGAGCACGCCTTCCAATTCCTCTCCGGTGCCGGCGAGTACCAGGATATTTCGGGTCTCATCGGCGCGGATGATGGACTTGGGCGGCATCATCGGTTCGATGACCTTTTGCATTTCCTGCACGCCCACGTAGCGCAATGGTACGACCCGCAACTGATAGCCGGAGGGGAGCGCCTGGCTGGGTACGCCGAGCCGGGCACCGGGAGCGTTGATCGTCGCCGTGGCGTCCGGTTCGATGCGGTACAGGTTTTGGTCGCGAATCAGTACTGCGCCGTTCATTTTGAGCAGCATTTCCAGCGTGGGGATCAGCTCCGCATCGGTAAGGGGACGCGCTGTCTGGAGGCTTACTTTGCCTGCTACCTTGGGGCTAAGCACGTAATTGACTCTCAGCATATCGCCCAGTATGACCTTGGCCACCTCGCCCAAGTCGGCATCGTCGAAATTAAGCGTGTATTTTCCCTCTTTAGCGGGCCGCCTTTCGGCAGGCGCTCCGGGGCCGATCAAACCGCCGGTGGCAGGGTAGTACTCGGGAGGCCTGACGGGCTGCGCCTCCAGGGGTTCGGTTTGGATAGGCGTAATCTCCGCTTCGGTCTTTTCGGTATCGATGGCGAGATTTGCCGGCAATTCAGGCTTTGTCGCAGCAGGTCCCATGTATTCGCATCCGGAGAACCCCAAGGCAACCACCAGCGGTGCAACTATGAATCGATTTGTTGTTTTGCGCATGGACTCTTTTCGTTTTTGATGTCTGGTCGTCAGTCTATCTAAAGCATTGTTTTGCAGGATGCGGTGAATACCCGAACCGCATTCTACGATTTATCACCATGATTCAACACGAATGACTACTCGGTAAAATCTCGAAAAATCGCCATTCCGGCATCTTTCGAGCAGAAAAGTGAAAGCAAAGGTTTCTTTCTCTCCCCGGATAAGACGCAGCACGTCGACCACTTGCAACGACTCCGCCCTCCATGAAGGCAGCTGAAGCAGAGCATACCGGATGCGCTCCAGGAAAGAACCGCCATCTGATCATGGCTACAGCCATTGGTGACACCGGAACGGGAAGCTTTCCTCTTTGCATCAAAAAAGCCTCATGAGTGGATTTTTCACGCCCTCATGAGACTCGGTATTCCTAATCGCTGAAGATATTGTTACTACTCTACGCCTTCGGCTTCTTCCTCAGCCGTTTCCTCTTCCTCGATGACTTCGGGTTCTTCCTCTGTTTCTTCAACCGCCGGAGGAGGCGGAGGCGCAGGCGGACGTGTCGCCGGCCTCGGAGGTGATGGCTGCTGCGGGACTTGCTGAGGCTGTCCTGGTGTCGCCTGAGCGGGTGCAGTCTTGGGTTTGGGTTTGAGCAGCATCAGCTCTCGTTGTTCGTCGTCACGTTGCAGCGTTACTTTATCCGGGGCGAACTCGACCAATGTCCAACCTTCGATCGAACCGTTTTTCTTCAAGCGTTTGTACTTGCCTTTGGCGTCTACCAGGAGGGCAGTCTTGTCGGTCGGAGTGAAAGCGATCCCCATCAGCTTCACGGTCAGAGGCATATCCGGTGTCGCCGTAGCCGTTGTTTCCCCTCCTTCCGCTCCGGGGCGGCGGCCTTCCATGAATAACGGGCGCTCGACGATCGTTTCGTATTCCTGAATGTCGGGCAGTTCGAAATCTTCGGCGTCGACCGGCTCGGTTGCTTCCTGACTCGCGGCTTTTTCCGAAGGTGTCGCCGCGATCGATCGCTTGTTTTTCAACACCGCCGATTCGACAGCGACGCCGATGAGCAGCACACTTGCAATGCCGGCCAAAATCAAACTGAGTAAATTGTCGCGGGCCCACTTGGTCATGGCTTAATTGCCCTGCATGTAACCGATAACGTCAAAGTCCACGCTCAGCTTATCGACCGGCTGGGACTGCTTGGTCGCCGGATTGCGCGGCATCCGAATCGGCCGGATATTGATGTTCTCCACGAACAGCATGGGCTTCGAGGTCTCGATGCTGTGCAGAACATCCCGCAATACGTCAGTGCTGCCGTTGACACGTATCTTGACGGCGATTCGCGTGAAATTTTCTTCCTTCCGCTCGGGGATCACCTGGGTGCTGGTCAGCTCGCCGCCGGCTTGGCTTACGATCTCTTTGACCATCGACTGCAAATCGGCGGAAGCCAAGGCCGCAGTATCGCGCGCAATAAAGCGCTCGTCCTGCTGTCCCGCGGCTTTGATCTGTTCCAGCTTGGCGAGCAGCTCGTCCTTTTCTGCGGCGACTTTTTGATAGCGTTGCAGACGAAACCGTAAATCGTCGACGGTTTCGCCGTACTCCCGGGCAAGATCGACCAGCGGGGCAATCGCCACCACATAAAGCAGGGCGATGGCACCGACTAGGATTCCTAGGGCCAGGAGCTGCGGTTTACTCAGTTGCAGCCGGTTTTTCAGAAAACCTCCCGTTGACGACTTCGCTGGCGATTTGAAAACGTTCCAATCCACTGGCCATGTCTTTTGTCACCGGCGACACAAAACTGGTATTTTGAAAGAACGGCGATGCTTCTATCAGCCCGATCAAGGCCGAAGCGGATGGTGACTGTCCTTGTACGACCAGCCGGTGATCCCGGTACTGCAAGCCGTTGAGCCAGGTTTGATCGGGCATGACGTCGGTCAGCTCCTTGAGCATGTCCACCATGGCCGGCTCGGTACGCTTCTTCTGCTGAAGAAATCTCGTCTGGTGCACCAAATCCTCTACTTGTTGGCGCAAGGATTCGACTTCCTTGGCGGTCTTGCTGGCCTTTTTCACTTCCTGTTCCAGGTCCAGTGCGATCGATCGATTGGTCCAGATCGGCAGAACTCCCAGCGTGATCAAGAGCGATGCGATCAAAGCGGCAAGTGCCAAATTGATTCTGTATGGCCAAGGATTGCGTGGCGGCCGGTACTGCTCGGGCAATAAATCGTACGCCCCGATCGGGGAGTCGCCCGCCGCATCGACGACGTCCGGTCGCCATCCCCAAACCGCCAATTCTTCCAGCAAGGCATCCAATTTGTTGCGGGGCGCCAATACCAGTTCCGCCTTGATCTGCCGATTCGTCGGCGACCGCTCCAGCAGGCGCGCCGAGTAATAAACGTGATCGCTCTTGAATGGCGTCAGGCGATCCATTTCAAATGCCGCCACCTGATTCAGGTTTTCTTCGGCCGCCAACGGAAGCTTTAACGATTTCCGCAAGCACTGGCCTGGCGTCAAGCGCAGGATTGTTTTTGCCTCGGCCAGCGTCGGCATGCTTTCTATGAGGCGTTCCCGTTTTTGGCTGCCGCTCTCGTCCAAGCTGAAATAGCCGAGCGGGCGGTCCTCTTCATCGTTGTGGTAGACCGCATTCACGCCATCGTCATCCTTGGTCAATATCAGATATTCACTGGATGCACCGAGAAGTTTTCTCAATTTCGCCGGCACGAGAAAGGACAATTCGCCGCTCCACCAGCGGAAGAATCTTGCGGCATCGAGATTGATCGGCGTATCGAGTTTCAGCATGTGTACTGCATGTGTGCTATTGGTCGAGCGCTACGCCGACTGTCTGCGGTTTCCATCTCAGGAAAACGAAAGGGCTTCCCCCAGGGCGTCTCGCTTCCCGTCGGATGACGGCCATAGCCGGCGGATCGGAATGGTTTCGCGATATCGGGCGGGCGAGAATCGTGTAAACCGAATCCCCGGTCGAGTGGAACCGAATTCCGGGAATGGCGGGAAGCGGAGGAGGTGGTGTATTCCCGGTTCCGCTCTCACGGGCGGCGAGAAAGCTGTCCACCGCCTGGCTGTTTCCGTCGGTCAGGGCCAGTAAAACAGTTATCGAGGCCTTTGCCGGGTTGACGCCATCGACGTTATTGTAGACTGTGAAAAAGGGCTCCAATTTTTGGTATAGCGACGGTGTAATTCCCAAAACGCCGCGGAGTTCTTCCAGCACGAGAAAATTACGGTTTTGCGGCATCTGATCCAGCCCGGCGGCGCGGTATTCGGCGGACTCGGCCCCACTGAGACGCTTTAGGTCATCGCTGTCGCGCCAGTCGAAAATGGCATCGGCCAATTTTACCGCCTGATCTTCGTCTTGGGTCACTTTGGTCAATATAGTCCGTAGTGTCGATTCTCGGGCGGCGTTGAGATCGATTTTTCCTGCCTCGTCGTAAATGCGTACTTCGATGGGAACGCCGCCCAATGCCAGTCGATAAGGAGTGCCGTCCGCGCGCCATCGCTGCGCCGCATTCGGCAAACTCAGCATGAACATGGCGTAATGTATGCCGCCGTCGGATAAGGCAACCGCCTTGGCGCGTTCCCGGGAATTGGTCACCAATGAGGTTTCCCGCTGGGTCGACAGCGCGAAACTGCCCGCCATGATGGTCATCAAAGCCAGTATCCAGAGCACCAAAATCAGGGCTACGCCTTGCTGTCCCGTTCGTGCGTGAAACGCCATAGGCATTATCGGTGAGTTCGCAGCGCGATCACTAAAGGAGGCCAGGGTTCTTCATGCTCCGGTTCGATTTGCACTTGAATCAGCATCGGCAACTGAGACTGCTGCCATTCCGGCAGCCAAGTCGAATTGCTTGTTTGAGCGGTCTGAAGATTTTCCGGCAGGTAGGACAATTTGATTTGATCCAGATTTTCCAGCAGCAATACATCTTCGATCGGCTCGGCCGCTACGGTGGCTTCGCGCGAATTCGGGTTCGAGACGTACGGCCGCATGGCGACCTTCAGATCGTTATGTTGCCCGTCCCTAGCGACATATAATCTGAATCGATATAGACCGCCGGCCTTGACCTGCGGCGGCATTGTCGAAACATATTCGAGCCAATCCTCTCCGCCTCTCAAGGAAATGGCGACGCCTTCGGACTCTTCCATCTCGACCAGAGGCAAAGCGCTTCCGATGTGGTTGCGCAAAAAATTCTCCACGAGGAAAAGCCGGCTTGCCCGCGCCATTTTGTCCTCGCCGCTGTCCCAACTGGTTACCCCGATACGCAAACTGCCGAATAACAAAAGCATCATGACGCCGAGCAGAGTCGTGGCGATGAGTACCTCGATCAGAGTGAAGCCGGCGCTGGTCCGGTGCTTATGCGCGGTCATCATCAAAAACTGCTGATTCCTGCTGCTTTGTTAGGCAGCAGCCTGAGTGTCGTAAGCTCGAAGAAGCGGGGTTCATCGCCTTCCTCCCACTCTATGCTGAGATCCACCTGATAGGGCGCGACAGGCAAGTTCTCGGCAAACGGGATCTGTTCCTCCCCTTGATAGGGGGTTACGCGCATAGTCCAACGAAAAATCGCGTCGATTTCGCCGCTCGTTTCGCCCGGCTGCAAAGGGGTCTCCAAGTCGGCAGCCGCAAGCAGCGATTCGGAGATCACGACCGCGCGAGCGTACTTGTCGGCGAGTCCCGAGATTCGTCCGGCGCCGCCGAAAATACGGAGCAGCACGCCCAAAGCCAGAGCCAGGATGGCGAAAGCGACCAGGATTTCGAGCAAGGAGAATCCGCGTTGTTTAGTCTTCACGGATTACGACCTCCCCGGTGAGCCAATTCACGTCCACCAGGCGCTTTTTCCCGGCCGCCTCCAAGGTCACCCGCCCGCCGGTCGAGGAGCCGTCCGGGAAGAAACGGATATTGCCGATTCCTTCGTCTCCGGCTTCCCTCTCGGCGGTGTAAAGACTGAGGCGGACGCTGTCGGGCAGTGAGAAATGTTTTCGGCGACCGCTGACCCGGTAGGCTTTGCGGTTCACGTCGAGCTCGAATGTTGCCTCGCGCGCTCCGCTGAGCGCCTGTCCGCGTGCATAGCGCAGGCCGGACGCGATATCCCGCGTGGCAGCCGTCAGCTGGGCACGGTTCAGAAGCGGCGTGACGTTCGGTACCGCCACCGCCGTCAGTGCGGCGGCTATAGCCAGCGCCAACAGCATCTCCAGCAACGTGAATCCGCCCGACCGTGAGGGGCCGCGGGCTTCGGCTCGGAACCTTGCGTGCGGACGCCGAACCTTGTGTTTGACCGCGCGAACGGGGTACCTCAGGCTATCGAGTTTTCGGTGCGCAAATGGATTTCTCGCCTGCTGCAGCGTCTTTTTTTCAAGCCCGAGGCATTCGAAGAACACGCCTTTCTATTCCCAGCTTACGATATCCTGGTCCTCGCCTTCGCCGCCCTCGGCGTTGTCGGCCCCCAGGGTGAAAAGATCGAATTTTCCGTGCTGGCCGGGCGAAGCGTAATGATAAGGATTGTTCCAGGGATCGACCGGGACCCTTTTCTTGCGGAGGTAAGGGCCGTTCCAGATTTTGGCGTTGCTCGGTTGCTCGATGAGCGCTGCGAGTCCCTCGTCGGTGGCCGGGTAGCGGCCCACATCCAACCGGTACATGTCGAGCGCGGAAGAGAGTTCCTCGATTTGCAGCTTGGCGGTTTTGGTCTTGGATTCTCCCAGGTGCTTGACGACCTGAGGCCCGACCAAGCCGGCCAGCATGCCGATGATGGCCAGTACGACCAAGAGTTCGATCAGGGTAAAACCGCGCTGAGCGCGGCCATGATGATGTCGATGTTTTTGCATAAGAGTACGAATCATAAGTAAAACGGAATCAGGTAAACGGGTGGATGGTATAAAAACCGTGTTAAAAAGCGAGGTCATTGACGCTCAGGATCGCCATCAAAATCGAGATGATGATTCCGGCGATCATGAGACCTAGGCCAACGATTAACACGGGTTCCAGCAGAGCCAGCATACGCTGTACGGAAATCTTGATCTCCTTGTCGTAAGTGACCGCGACCCGTTCCAGCATCTCGGCCAAATGGCCGGATTCCTCGCCCAGCTTGATCATCTGCATGGCCAAGGTCGGAAACAGACCGCTCTCGATCAGGGGCGCCGACAGGCTTCCGCCTCTTTTGAGGCTTTCCACGGCTACTCCGACTCCGTCGACGATCACTCGATTTCCGAGCGTCTCCCTGACGATGGTCAGGGCCGCCAGCATGGAGACACCGTTGGCGAGCAAGGTCGCCAAAGTGCGGCTGAAACTGGCGACTTCCAGTTTGCGGATCAGGTCTCCTACCAAAGGCAGGTTCAACAACCGGGCATCCCACACCTGGCGACGCTCCTGGTCCGCGAACTGATACCGAAAATAGCTGGCGATGCCCGCGATCAGCATCAGAAGCACCCACCAGTAGGATTGCAGTCCCTCTGCCACGCCGATTACGATTTGAGTCGGCACCGGAAGTTCCTTGCCGGCGGATTCGAACATTTCGGTGAACTGCGGAACCACGAAGGTCAACAGGAGCAACAACGACAAAACCGCCATGGTGACCAGGATGGCGGGATAAATCAGCGCGGTGGTGACCGTATCGCGGAGCTCCTTGGATCGTTCCAGATAATCCGACAAGCGCTCCAACACCAGTTCCAGCGCGCCGCCCGCTTCGCCGGCACGGATCAAATTGATATAGAACCGCGAGAAAACGCCGCCCTGTGCTTCCAGAGCGTCGGACAGCTGCGCGCCGCCCTTGACCGAATCCAGCACTTTGGCGATCAAACCGTTCAAAGCCGGTTCGTTCGCGGTCAGTTCGAGCAGCACGGTCAGCGCACGATCGAGCGGCAGCCCGGCGTGCAGCAGGGTCAGCAGTTCGCGCGTGAACAAGGCGATCTGTTTCTGGGAAATCCGGTTCTTGCTGCGCTTGAGGCTCAACCAGGCGAACGGCCGCGATTTCGCCGGCGCTACCCGAATCGGCAAGAATCCTTCGTTTTGCAGGGCCAGGATCAAGGTGGCTTCGTCGGCGGCTTCGCGCTCCGCTTCCACCGTTTCTCCATCCCGATCGACGGCCTTGTAGACGTAAAGAGCCATAATCCTCAGCTATCCGAAGTGACGCGCAAAACTTCCTCGATCGTGGTCAGGCCCATGACGGCCTTGCGCAAGCCGTCTTCGTACATGGTGTACATACCCTCCTGCAGGGCCAGTTCCTCGATCTGCCGCGACTGGGCATGGCTCATCACCAGACGGCGGATACCGTCGCTCATGACCAAGAATTCCTGGATTGCAAGGCGTCCGCGATAGCCGGTTCCGTCGCACTGCTCGCAGCCTTTGGGGTGATGCAGGATCACCGGACCATCGGCGAACCTCGCCAGCCTCATTTCTTCCACCATCTCGGCCATGGCGGGATAGGGCTCGCGACAATTCGGGCAGAGGCGGCGCACCAGGCGTTGCCCCAGGATGCCGTTCACGGTGGAGGTGATGAGATAATCCTCCAAGCCCATATCCATGAGGCGGGTTACGCCGCCCGCGGCGTCGTTGGTATGCAGCGTCGATAACACCAAATGGCCGGTAAGCGCCGATTGCACGGCGATGCGAGCCGTTTCCAAATCGCGCATTTCGCCGATCATGATGACATCCGGGTCTTGCCGGACGATCGAGCGCAGGGCGTTGGCGAAAGTCAGTCCGATCTGGGGCTTGGTCTGGATTTGGTTGACGCCTTCCAGCTGATACTCCACCGGATCTTCGACGGTGATGATCTTGCGCTCGGGCGTATTGAGCTTGTGCAGCGCCGTGTACAGCGTGGTGCTTTTGCCGCTGCCGGTGGGGCCCGTTATCAGGATGATGCCGTGGGGAAGCGCCAGCACGTTCAGGAATCGTTCGAGCATGGCTCCCTCGAAGCCGAGGGACGAAAAATCGAAGACGATGCTTTCCTTGTGCAGGAGACGAATGACGACGCTTTCGCCATACATGGTCGGTACGGTAGAGACGCGCAAATCCAGCTCCTTGCCCTGCACCTGGAGCTTGATGCGCCCGTCCTGGGGCAGGCGGCGCTCGGCGATGTTGAGCTTGGCCATGATCTTGATGCGCGAAATTACGGCCGCGGTGGATCTGACCGGCGGGGCTTCCACCTCGCGCAACACGCCGTCGACCCGAAAGCGGACCTTGAGCCGCTGTTCGAATGGTTCCACGTGAATGTCGGATGCACGGGATTCCACCGCCCGCTGCATGATCAGATTGACCATGCGGATCACCGGCGCTTCGGAGGCCAGGTCCTTGAGGTGCTCCACATCGGCTTCGTCGATTTCCTCGTCGCTGCCCAGGTCTTCGACGATTTGCCCCATCAGGGTCTTTCCGGAACCGAGTTGCTGCTCGAGCGCTCGGTCGATTTCGGACGGCAGTCCCACATACGGCCGCACGGGGTTTTCGCAGGCCAGGGCGAGGGCGGCCAACAGATCGTGATCGAACGGATCCGCCACCGCCACGATGAATTCATTATCTTGGGCGGCTATGCCGACTACGTGATTTTCCTTGAGAAAACGGATGGCCACGGTGTCAGGAAGCGGCGAGGTGTCCGGATAGTCCGCGGGCGACACCAGGGGCAATGACCCGACCTCGGCCAATATTTCCGCGGTATCGCGCTCGGAAACGATGCCGAGCCTGGCCAGAAGCGCGGGCAGCTTCTGTTCGTCGGCTTGCGCCGCCAAGCGTTTTGCGCGGTGGATTTCCGCCTCGCGCACCTTCCCGCGCCTGACGAGTTCATCGGCAAAACGCTCGTACGGGTGTTCCACAATGGATTCCGCGTAGGTTGCCGGCGGATTTAGCTGTTGCGGTGCAATGGCCAAAGTCTTTTCTCGCATAAAGCAAAGCGCCTTAGACCCAAAAAGATCTAAAAGTGCCGGATCGGAACCGAAATATTTAATTTCTCAGCAGAAATCGAAGGGAATATTACACTAAATCGCCAATAACAACCGGTTTGCCGATATCCTTGGGCGAAATCCCAGCCGTTTTCGGCTTGCTCGGCGACAGTTGGTCCGAGTTTTTTCATTGATTTGACCAAGTGCGTTAAGAGTCGTTGCATGCCGGACCCTCTATGGTCGTGCCATAGGTCTTTTATCGGCGAAGGATGAAAAGCGGCGTTGCCCGGCAATCCGGGCGACGCGATATCGGATCGGCGGAGAAACGTACTCGTCCCACTTGAGCCGTGACCTCGACTGGGTTCGGCGCAGGCGGCCGATACCACGCGATGCCGGTTAGTGAAGATGACTAAGATCACCCCGGCAGGGAATGACGGCTTAACTTAAGTGCATTGCGATACCACGAAAGGGGTTGCCCGCCTTTTTCCGGCTTCATATTATCCTAGAAAGGGCAATTGACCGCTTCGATGGGCTCGAAGAACTTCATGAGTCCCGGCTATTCCGGCTTTTATCCGCTTCGCCGCTTGGGTGAAGCTGCGGCTCACCCGATTGCCGTTTCTAGGATTATTCCCGTTCAATCTTAAATACTTGGATTTATCTATGAATTTACTCGCCTCGGAAGTATTTGAGCGTTTCAGGACTCAGGGTCTGATCGTCGACCACCGCGGACCTGATCAAGTCATCCGCCGCCTCGCGCCTGTCGACGATTGCGCGCCCGGGGACTTGGTGTTCGTAGATCATGTGAAATATCTGCCCCAAGTCCGTGAACTGAAGCCCGCCGCAGTAGTGACTACCGAGGCGATCGCCGCAGAATTGAGCGATGCCGGGGCGTCTCTGCTGATCGCACCGAATGTGCGCCTGGCCATCGCGCTGCTCAAGCAGACTTACGGCGACCGCGACGTGCGGGATGTCGAATGGCCCCGGATTCACCCTTCCGCGGTGATTCACGAGAGCGTCGCGGTGCCCGAGGATGCGGTGATCGGTCCCGGCGTGGTGCTAGGCGCCGAGGTCAGTCTCGGCCCCGGCGTAGTGATCATGGCGAATACGGTGGTGGAAAAGAAGGCGAAAATCGGGCGGGAGACGGTGATCCATCCGCGCTGCACCGTCGGCTACGAGTGCGAGATCGGCGCAAACGTCATCCTGAAGGCCGGCTGCGTGATCGGCTCGGAAGGTTTCGGGTTCGCCCAGGACGAGCGCCGTCGCAATTACCGCATTCCGCACACCG
Source organism: Methylocaldum sp. RMAD-M (assembly GCF_017832375.1). NCBI lineage: Bacteria > Pseudomonadati > Pseudomonadota > Gammaproteobacteria > Methylococcales > Methylococcaceae > Methylocaldum > Methylocaldum sp. RMAD-M. The sequence continues at coordinate 224,683 of NZ_JAFIBZ010000001.1, forward strand.
GCAAGGTTATCGTCGAGGACCGGGTAGTGATCGGCGCCAATACCAATATCGATCGCGCCACCTACGGAGCCACCATCATACGCTCAGGAGCCGTAATCGATGCCCTGTGCCATATCGGCCACAACGTCGAAATCGGCGAAGACTGCATTCTCTGCGCTCATACCGGCATTTCCGGGTCGACCCGGTTCGGGAAAAGGGTCATCGCTTCCGGCCAGACCGGAACCCTGGACCATATCACCGTGGCCGACGACGTCGTGCTGCTCCACCGCGCCGGGCTCCACAACAGCATCAAGCAGCCCGGCATGTACGCCGGCGGGCCCGCCCAGCCGTTACAGCAATATCTGAAAAACATGGCGGTTTTTCCGCGCTTGCACGAGATGTGGACGCGGTTGAAGAATCTGGAGAAAAAAATGGCTGACTTGGCGAAGGCTGAGTGATATGAAAATCGCCACTTGGAACGTCAACTCCCTGCGCGTACGTCTGCCCCACGTTTTGAACTGGCTCGGACGGGAACAGCCCGATGTGCTTGCCGTTCAAGAAACCAAGATGAGCGATCCGGAGTTTCCGGTCGCGGAACTGGCCGAGGCCGGCTATCTCTCGGTTTACAGCGGACAGAAAACCTATAACGGCGTTGCGGTGTTCAGCAAGCTCGATTGTTGCGATCCGGTCACCGATCCGACAGGCTTCGACGATCCTCAGCGGCGCATTCTTGCGGTTACTATCGGCGACTACCGGATCGTCAATCTTTACGTGCCGAACGGCGGGGAGGTGGGTTCGGACAAGTACGCCTACAAGCTGGACTGGCTGTCCAAGATGCGCGATTACCTGCGCCTCGAATTCGAGCGTCACCCGCGCTTGGTCGTTCTGGGCGATTTCAACATCGCGCCCGAGGATCGGGACGTCTATGATCCCGAGTCCTGGCGCGAGAGGATTCTCTGCAGCACGCCGGAGCGGGAGGCGTTTCGCGCCTTGCTCGATTTAGGGTTAATCGACGTTTTCCGGCGCTTCGATCAGGCCGAAAAGAGCTATACGTGGTGGGATTACCGTCTCAATGCGTTCCGTCGCAACATGGGGCTGCGGATCGATCATATTCTGGTCAGTGCCCTGCTGGCCGACGATTGCTTGGGCTGCCGCATCGATGTCGAGCCCAGAAAGCTCGAACGGCCGTCCGATCATGCCCCGGTGGTGGTAGAATTCCGGGCCTGACCGGAGGCGGCTCACTTAACGGGTGAAAACGTCGCCGGATTCTACTCGATCCGAATTCGCTCAAAGCTTCCGGTCTCCGTGATCCACAGAATCCCGTCGCCGCGTTTTCCGGTGCGGCAGTTTTCACGGATGATTTGGACGATCTCATCCACCTTGTCGTCCGGGGCGACGATTTCCACCCGAACCTTGGGCGAAAAATCGGTCAATTCTTCCCGAATGCCGTGGCTGACTTCCGGTTCCTCGTGCTGGCTGCAACCTTCCACCCGGCTCACAGTCATTCCCGGAAAGCCGCGCATCTGGCGGAATGCGTTTCTGAGCTTGCTCAGCCGCTGGGGCTGGATGATGGCTTTGATCTCTTTCATGGACTCTCCTCTTTCAAGCTTCGATGCGTTTTTCTTCGAACCATCGGTACAGGGTCGGCAGCACCACCAGGGTGAGCAAGGTTGAGGTGATCAATCCGCCGATCACCACGATCGCCAGCGGGCGCTGGACTTCGGAGCCGGGACCTGTGGCGAACAGGAAGGGCACCAGGCCGAGCATCGCGACCGTCGCGGTCATCATCACCGGCCGGAAGCGCTGCCTGCAGCCTTCGACGATAGCGTCCGCCTGGCACAGCCCATCTTCCCTCAGCCCTCGAATATAAGACACCAGCACCACCCCGTTCAGCACCGCAATGCCCCACAAGGTGATGAAGCCGACCGAGGCCGGGACCGAGAGGTACTCCCCGGTGAGAAACAGCGAGAAGATGCCGCCCATCGACGCGAACGGCAGCACCAGAATGATGAGGGCGGCGAAGCGTAAGGAGTTGAACAGCAAAAACAACAGAAAGAAGATCGCCGCGATGGTGATGGGGATAATCACCATCAGGCGGTGCATGGCTCGCTCCAGGTTCTCGAATTGTCCGCCCCAGGTGACGTAATAGCCTTCCGGAAGCTTCACTTGCTCGGCGACGGCCTTTTGCAGTTCCGCGACGAAGCCGCCCAAATCGCGGCCCCTGACGTTCGCGCCGATCACCAGACGGCGCCGGGCAGTTTCGCGGCTGATCTGCGCCGGTCCGTCCACGACCTCGATGATGGCCAAATCTTCCAGCGGCACCAGGGCGCCATTGGGGGATTTCAGCAGTATTTGTCCGATGGCCTGCGGATTGTTTCTGAATTTTTCAGGAAACCGGACTACCGCCGAAAACCGCCGCTCGCCCTCGTAGATTTCGGTACTGACGCGGCCGCCGATGGCGGTCTCGATGATGTCGTTGATGTCGGCCACGTTGATGCCGTGGCGGGCGATGGCCTGGCGGTCGATATCGATGGTGAGATACTGCTGGCCGCTCACGCGTTCGACGCGGATGTCGGCGGCGCCTTCGATCGAGTTGAGCACCCTGATGATTTCATCGGCCTTTTGCTTCAGCACTTCCAGTTCGTCGCCGAACAGCTTGATGGCGATATCGGAGCGCACCCCGGTCACCATTTCGTCCACCCGGTCCGAGATCGGCTGCGCCATCACGATATTCACGCCCGGCAGCACCTTGAGCTTTTCGCGGATGGCGTCCATGACATCGTTCTGATCCCAGCCGTCCGGAAGCTGATCCTGGGGCTTGAGCGTCACGATAGGCGTGGATTCGTTTTCCGGCTGCGGATCGGTCGGGCTTTCGCTCCGTCCCAATTGTGAAACGGCTTTAGCCACCCCGGGCACTTCCATTGCCAGGCGCATGGCTTCGCTTTCGAGGCGGATCGACTCGTCCAGCGACATGCTCGGGACCCGGTTGATGCCGGGTACGATGGAGCCTTCCTTCATCTCGGGAATGAAGGACGTTCCCAGGAACGGAAACAGCAAGAGGCTGCAGACCAGTAAAGCTAGGGCGCTCGCAACTACCTTCAAAGGATTGCCCAGGGCAAAGTGCAGCAGCTTGAGGTAGGGTCGCTTCATGAATGCGATGATGCGCGTGTCGTGATCCGCCCCGCCTTTGAGAAGGTAGGAGCACAGCACCGGCGACAGGGTGAGCGACACGATCAGCGAGATGAACAGGGCGATCGCGATGGTGTAGGCGAGCGGCGCGAACATCTTGCCTTCGAGCCCGGTCATCGTCATGAGCGGCAGGAACACCAGGCAGATGATGCCCACCCCGAACAGCACGGGCGTGCCCACCTCGGCGGCGGCGCGCAGAACGATCAAGCTGCGGCTTTCGCCGGTTTCTTTAGCCTCGCCCAAATGGTGAAAGGCGTTTTCCACGACTACCACCGAGCCGTCCACCATGATGCCGATGGCAATGGCGAGCCCGCCGAGGGACATCAAGTTGGCCGAGATTCCGTAGTGGTTCATCGCCATGAAGGTAACCAGCGGCGTGATGATCAGCGTCGCCACCACGATCAGGCTGGAGCGGATGTCGCCCAAGTACAGGAACAGCACGATCACCACCAGGAAAATGCCTTCCATCAGTACCTTGGTCACGGTGTGGATCGCCGCGTCTACCAGGTCGGTGCGATCGTAGAACGGCACGATTTTAAGACCGTCCGGCAGCATCCCTTGTTCGTTGATTTCGTTGATCCGTTCTTTGACTCGGCCGACGATCTCCTTGGCGTTGCCGCCGCGGAGCTGCAGAACGATCCCGCCCACGGCTTCCGTGTAGCCGTTCTTGATCACGGCGCCGGAACGTACCGCATGACCGATGCGTACCTCGCTGACATCGTGGATATAGATAGGCGTGCCCTCGATTTCCTTGAGGACGATGTTGCCGATATCCTCGACATCGTGAATCAAGCCGACACCGCGGATGAGGTATTGTTCGGCGTATTGCGGCAATTTGCCGCCGCCGCTGTTGGCGTTGTTCAGGGCCAGCGCGGTGTAGACGTCTTTTAGCGTCAGGCCGTAATGGCGCAAGCGGTCTGGATTGGGAAGGACCTGATACTGACGCTCCAAGCCGCCGATCGAGTTGATTTCGGCGACGCCGGGGATGCCGCGGAGCAGTGGGCGGACTACCCAATCCTGTATGGTCCTGCGCTCGGTCAGTTCCTCCTCGGTCAGGGCGCGTTCGCCGTCGTCGGACCGCTCCAGGGTGTATTGGTAGACTTCGCCCAGTCCCGAGGAAACCGGTCCGAGAACGGGCGTGACGCCTTCCGGCAAGCGTTCCGCCGCTTCGATCAGCCGTTCGAGCACCAGTTGCCGGGCGAAATAGACATCGGTTTCGTCGTTGAAGACCAGGACGATCTGCGACAGAGCATTGCGGTTCACCGAGCGCATCTCGACCAGGCCTGGAAGCCCCGTCATGGCGATTTCCAAAGGAACGGTCACGAATCGCTCGACTTCTTCCGCAGAGCTGCCGGGCACTTCGGCGGCCACTTGGACTTGGACGTTGGTCACGTCGGGAAATGCGTCGATGGATAGGTTCTGCATGGCGTTGAAGCCGAACGCGACCAGGCACAACGCGATGATGACGACTACCAGTCGCTGCTTCAGGGCGGCGCGGATCAAGTTTTCGATCATGGCCTACTCCAGCTCTTTGCGGATACGCTCGTTGTTCAGATGGAACGCGCCATCGACGACTATCCGCTGTCCTTCGGTCAATCCCGCGATGACCCGGCGGAGTCCGCCCAGATCCGGGCCCAAGGATACCGGTGTCAATACGAACTGGTCTTCGGTCGCATGCACGAACACATAGTCCCGGTCGCCGGTTCTCACGACGGCTTTGGCCGGGATATTGAGCGAGGTGATTCGGGGCCGATGAATGACCATGGTCGCCAGCATTTCCGGTTTGATCTTGCGTTCCGGGTTTTCAAGCTCCATGCGCACGGTCACCGTGCGAGTCGATGGATTGACGATATCCGCCACGTAGATCACCTTGCCGGTGATTTTCTGTCCGGGCAGCGCCGGAATCTGCACCTCGGCCCGGCCTCCTATTTCGACCAGATAGGCTTTCTGCTCCGGTGCTTCGGCTACGACCCAGACTTCGGACAGATCGGCGATCGTGAACAAGTCATCGGCGGGCTGGACGATTTGGCCTATGGAAATCTCCCGCTCGATGACCGTTCCCGACAGCGTAGCCGTGACCGGGATCACCGAATCGATCTGGCCGCTGTTCGACAGGCGTTGAATGGCGTTCTCGCTCATGCCCATTACCGCCAGTTGGTCCGCGCTGGCGCGGACTTCCACCTCGACTTCCGTCAATTCGCTTTCCCGCTCGGTGAGCTCCGCACGGCTGATCACGTCGGCTTTCAGCAGCCGGCGCGCCCGGTCGACCGCCAGCCGGTGCAGGTTCATTTGCGTCTTGGCTTTCAAATATGCGGCCTGAGCGATGCTCAGCTCGGTGCTGTTGATGGTCGCCAAGCGCTCACCTTGGCGCACGTTTTGTCCAATGAAGGCCATTACGTTGGTCACCCGGCCGGTGACGCTCGGCCCGACGCGAGCCACTCGGTGCTCGTTCAATGTGACCCGGCCCGGCAAATGAAGGGTTTCGCCGATTTCCGTCGATGTGACAGGTTCGATTTTGAGTCGTTCAAGTAATGATGGGGGCGCCTTGACGGCAATCTCGGCGGTCGTCTCCGCATTTTGGAGCTCCTGCTGTCCGAAGACGGGCCAGACGCCAAGTGCAAGCAACGCAAAAAATATGGGTTTTTTCATAACGGCTGATCCTGATAGTCCTGAGCCCGAAGCCGCTCGATTTCGAGCAGCGCGGCGTTCTTATCGAACAAGGCGTTGATGTAGTCGACGCGTACCGCTTGAAATGTGCGCTGGGCATCCAAATAATCGAGAATGCCTCTTTCGCCGAGGCGGTAGGCGGCTTCGGCGACTTTCAGTGCCGATTCGGCTTCGCGCAGCAGGCCGGATTCGAAGGTCTCGATTTGCTGACTGGCGATGCGGAAGGCGGTAATCGCGGTGTCCAGTTCGTATACGAGGCTCAGTTGCTGCTGATTCGCTAGGGCGTCCGCCCGCGCCCGGTCGGCGGCGGCGCGGGCGATGGGGCCTTGCCGCTGATTCCACAGAGGAAGCGGCACGATGAGGTCGACCCGCCATTGCTCCAGGTGGGGCTCACGATAGACGCCGGCTTTTATGGTGGGTTGGGGATAGCGCAGGGCCTGTTCCAGTTCGAGCTGGGACTTGGCCCGGTCGACTTCCGCGCGCGCCTGAACTAGGGCCGGGTGATTTTGCAAGACGCTATCCCGGAGTTTATCGAGGTCGGGGGGAGGAATTTCGGACGGCAGTTCGCCGGCGATTTCTATCTTGGGAGGCAATGCGCCGCCGATAAAGGCGCGCAGGGCGGTTTTTGCCTGTTCTACGCGCAAGGCGGCGCTTTCCCGGTTTTTGGTGGCCCCCAACAGTTCCGCTTCCGCCTTGACCAGTTCGTAGCGGGAGGATTCACCGACCTCGACGCGCAACCTGATCTTATCGCGTATGGATTCGAGGAGCTCCCGATTGGCTTCCGTCATACGAAGCAGCTCCTGCTGCCGCAGCACGTTATAGAACGCCTGCTTGACCCGGGTCAGCACATTGAGGCTGACAACGCGGTAGGATGCGCTGGCCGCTTCCACACCGGCTTCGCCGGCTTCCCGGCGAGGGCGGCGGACATACGGGAGTTCGATGGGTTGAGCGATATCGACGCCGCCCAGAGCTCCCCTCAAGACCCCCGCATCCCGCGCTACCGATTCTCCGGCTCCCATTTGAATCTCGGGGTTGGGATAAGCCTTGGCGGTGATCAGATCGCCTTCCGCTCCCTGGACTTGGGCGCGGGCAGCGACGAGTTCGGGATTGTTTTTGAGGGTCAGGTCAAGTATTTGGCTCAGAGTCAGTGGCTCGCTGGCCACAGCCGGACCGAGCATGGCCAAGGCCAGCGATCCCCATAGACAAAGCGATTGCCGTCGGTGCAGAAACATTCATGTCCTCAAGCTTCTAAGTTTGGAACAGGCGCGATCACACGGCGGATCGGAGCCGCTGTGCTCGCTTCGGCGGCCGATCAATGCCTGCCGCCGATCAAAACAGAAGATGATGAATCAGAGTCGGCGCGGAGGTGGGACTGTCGGTTTGGAAATCCAGCCCGTCGTTACGTTCTCGCTGGCCGCGAGAATCTTCGCAAGAGGACGCGACAACGGATAACAGTAAAAAGGGAGCAGGTAACGGTCGGGGTCATGATCGTCGTCGTCGTCGGCGCACGTCTGATGTTTGGCGGATGGTACGCGATCTTTATGAGGATCGGACTTATTGCTTTCCTGTGCGACGGATTCTGCGGCAGCGGGTGCCAAATGAGGAAAATCGACAAGGAATTGGAAGCGGGAAATCAGAATGAGCGCGCAGAAAAAGGCGATTAGTACGACTAAGCCGATACGTTCCTTGGGAAAGGATGAATCGATTGTTGTGGATACCCAAGGCTGCATTATTTCTCGAACAAAATGACAGATCGGCCAGTGCAAAAGCGGATGTTATAACTCCGGAATTCTACCCATCGTTCCCATGGTTTACAAACCAAGAGCTTTTAATAATGTGTTCCACAAAACGGTGAAGCCTTGTAAGCACCAAGAATTTGGGGAAGCGTATCGGCTCATGCCAAAACCTCAATCCAAGAGAGCGAAGCGCAGCATGTTTGTGGTGCTTCAAACTAAGGAGATTGTTTTTTAAGGAAAATTATTCAAACCTCAGGTCAAGCCCGCGCACACGCCCAAACATCGACTCTAGCAACACCTGCCCGGCGTAACGCCCCGGCAAGCTCCTTCGCCGTTGCACCGGTGGTGATGACATCATCCAAAATGGCTACGTGCCGATGCTCGATCGGCGTTTCAACCGCGAAGGCGTTGCGCAGGTTCTTGCGGCGCTGTTTGGCGGGAAGTTCTGCTTGGGCGGCGGTCGCGCAGATGCGGCGGCAGCTGTGGAGATCGAGCGGAATGTCCAAGCGGCGCGAAACCGTACGTGCGATCTCGATGGCCTGGTTGAATCCCCGTTGGCGGTACCGGCTAGGATGGAGCGGAACCGGCATGATGGCGCAGGGCGTTTCTTTCAGTGCCGCCAGTTTTTCCGCCATTAGAATGCCCAAGAGCCGCCCGCAAGGATAACGGGCGCCGAATTTCAGCGAATGAATCAGGTGGCGGACGGGCTCCTCGTAACGAAACACGGCGAATGCCGAGTGGAAAACCGGGGGCTTTTTCTGACAGCTTCCGCAGACCTGCGGCACGGGGGACTCGATGGGAATGGCGCAGCGCGGGCATGCCATGGTGTTATAAGGCAAAGATTGCCGGCAGCCCCGGCAAAGATCGATGCCATTGCCGCCCGGATCGCCGCATAACAAACAGGTGGGTGGATACAGCCAATTCTGTATAATGTTTGGCCACTTGTTCACGTTTTTCCGTTTTTGAAGTTGACAGCGTTCAGTCGCCGGTTCCGGCCATAGTTTAAGTCTTTCCCGGAGTAGCCATGAAAATAGCAGAAGAGTTCCAGTTGAATGCAGCGGCCCAAGCGTATTTTTCGGGTAGTCCGCTGCGTCACGACTGGCGATTGGATGAGGTCGAGGCATTGTTTGCTTTGCCGTTCAACGATCTCGTCTATCGGGCGCAAACCGTTCACCGGCAACATTTTAATCCGAACGAGGTTCAGGTCAGCAGTCTCCTGAGCATCAAAACCGGCGCTTGTTCGGAGGACTGCGCCTACTGTCCGCAGAGCGCCCGTTACGACACGGATTTGAAGCGCGAAGATTTGATGCCTTTGGACGAGGTGCTGAACGCGGCGCGCGTGGCCAAAGACCAGGGCGCAACCCGGTTTTGCATGGGGGCGGCCTGGCGCAGTCCGAAAGACCGCGACGTCGAGCGGGTTTGCGAGATGATCGAGGGCGTGAAAGCTTTGGGACTGGAAACCTGCGTCACTCTGGGCATGCTCACGGACGGCCAGACGCAGCGGCTGAAAGAGTCCGGGCTCGACTATTACAACCACAATCTGGACACCTCGGAAGAGTATTACTCCAAGATCATTACAACCCGCACCTATCAGGACCGTCTCGATACGCTGGAGCGCGTACGCGATGCCGGGATCAACGTGTGCTGCGGCGGAATCGTCGGAATGGGGGAGAGCGACCGGGACCGCGCAGGGCTGCTTCTCGAATTGGCGAATCTGCCGAAACATCCCGAGAGCGTGCCCATCAACATGCTGGTTCAGGTGGAGGGCACGCCCTTGGCCGGGGCGTCCAGGCTGGATTCTTTCGTTTTCGTGAGGACGGTCGCCGTGGCGCGCATCCTAATGCCGAAATCGCGGGTGCGTTTGTCCGCCGGACGTACGGATATGAGCGATGAAATCCAAGCGCTGTGTTTCCTCGCCGGCGCCAACTCCATTTTCTACGGCGAAAAGCTTTTGACGACGGAAAATCCGACCGTCGAGAACGATAAGCGGCTTTTCCGGCGCCTCGGGATTCGGATGTCCGGATGCGTCGATCACGCTTGAGCGTTTTTCCGAAAGCTCGGAATTGCTGAAAGTACATGTGGCGTAACTGGCTGCGCGGTCAGCTCGACGAGATCGAAAAGCGGGGGCTCTACCGTCGGCGCCAGGTCGTCGAAGGGCCTCAGGGCGCCGAAGTCACCGTCGACGGACGGCGTGTGGTCAACTTTTGCAGCAACGACTATCTTGGGCTCGCGAACCATCCGGCCGTCGTCGCAGCGTTCCGGCAGGGAGCCGAGCGCTATGGCGTCGGGGCCGGCGCGGCTCACCTGGTCTGTGGTCACGGTCGCGCTCATCATGCATTGGAGGAAGAACTGGCCGAATTTACCGGCAGGGAACGCGCCTTGCTGTTTTCCACCGGCTACATGGCCAATCTCGGTGTGATTTCCGCTTTAGCGGGGCGCGGCGATGAGGTTTTCGAGGATCGCCTCAATCATGCCTCGTTGCTCGACGCTGCGCTGCTTTCGGGCGCCCGGCTCAAGCGTTATCCCCATTCCGATCCTGCGGCGCTGGGGCGCGAGCTGGAGCTCTCCGCCGGAAAGCGATGTCTCATAGCGAGCGACGGAGTATTCAGCATGGATGGCGATCTCGCTCCGCTTCCCGCTTTGGCGGCGTTGGCCCGGCAACGGAGCGCTTTGCTGATGATCGACGATGCCCACGGTCTCGGGGTAACGGGAGACGGCGGGCGCGGCAGCCTGGCTCGGTTCGGTTTGACTCCGGACGATGTGCCGGTGCTCGTCGGCACTCTCGGAAAGGCATTCGGCACCTTCGGCGCATTCGTCGCCGGTAGCGCAGATCTTATCGAGTTTCTGATCCAGCGCGGCCGTACCTATATTTACACGACGGCCATGCCTCAAGCCGTGGCGGAAGCAACCCGGGCCAGCCTGCGCCTGATTCGGGAAGAATCCTGGCGGCGGGACAGAGTGAACGGTCTGGTACATCGCTTCCGCACCGGGGCTGCGCAGATAGGGCTGCGTCTCATGGAATCCGATACCCCGATTCAGCCGATCGTGGTAGGCGACAATCAAAGCGCCGTGCGAGCGAGCGAGGTCTTGCTGTCCGCCGGCTTCCTGGCCGCCGCCATTCGGCCGCCGACCGTTCCGGCGGGTACGGCGCGCTTGCGTTTCACATTTACCGCCGAGCATACCGAGGCTCAGGTGGACCGGCTTTTGGGGGCGCTGGCCGATCTGCCGCTTGAAACATTCGGCAGCAACGGGGGTGAGGATCGTAGTATGACCAACGAGGCCCTCCCGTCTCCCGCAGGTCATTCGGGATGAGAAAGCGAGATCTGTTGTACCGGGAAACTTTCGGTCAAGGGCCGGATCTCGTTATGGTGCATGGCTGGGGAATGCACAGCGGTATTTGGCGGGATTTTGCGGAGATGCTGGCCGCCAAGGCTCGGGTCACTTTGGTCGACCTTCCGGGGCATGGGCGCAGCGAAAGCATCGCCGACTTTTCCATCGATCATCTTGCCGATGCCTTGATGGAGACCGCGCCGGAGCGTGCCCACTGGCTGGGCTGGTCGCTGGGAGCTTTGCCCGTGCTGCACATTGCGGATCAATGCCCGACCCGCGCGAAAAGCATCATCGTCGTGGCCGGAAGTGCGCGTTTCGTGGCCGACTCGAAGAACCGCGGAGCGGAAAACGATTGGCCGGGCGTCGATCCCGCGCTGCTCGCGGAGTTTGCTTCAGCCTTGGAAGAGGATTATGAAGGCACGATCCGGCATTTTCTCGGGCTTCAAATCTTCGGCATGGAGAACGCGAGGCTACTGGTCAAGGAGTTGGCGGCGAAAGTGGCGGAATGCGATCCCCCCGATGGGGCGGCGCTGCACAGCGGGTTGAATTTGCTGCGGCAGGCCGATTTGCGCGAAGTCTTGCGTCGATCAATCGTTCCCAGCTTGATTATTCTGGGGGCGCGGGACCGATTGGTTCCCAAGTCCGCCGGGGCGTCGATGCAAGCGCTGAACCCTCGAAGCGAATTGCATGTGATCGATGGGGCGGCCCATCTGCCGTTTCTCACGCATCCCGCGGAGACCGCCTCGTTCATTACGGATTTCGTCGCAAGACATGATGGCTGTTGAATCTTTGCCAACCAGCGAATGCGGCTCCGACGGCCGTCCCGATAAGCGGTTGATCGGTCGTTCTTTTGGCGCAGCCGCGGAACGTTATGACGGACTCGCTGAATTGCAGCGCAGGGTAGGCGAGAAGCTGCTGTCCCGTTTGGCGGGTATGAGCCTCGCTCCGGAGAGAATCGTGGATGCTGGTTCCGGAACCGGGTATTTGGCGACACGGCTGATTGAGCTGTATCCAAAGGCGGACCTCGTGGCTTTGGATATCGCTGAAGGCATGCTGCGTTTCGCCAAGTCGCGGTATGGCGAGTCGGGGGCCGGACGGTTGGTATGCGGCGATGCCGAGGCAATGCCATTTCGGGACCGTTCGATCGACCTGGTTTTTTCCAATGTGGCGATTCAATGGTGTTCCGGCCTCGACTCCGTATTTCGCGAAATCGGGCGCGTCTTGAGGCCGGCCGGTATCGCTCTTTTCAGCACGTTTGGTGCCGAGACGCTGAAGGAACTTCGGTCCGCATGGGCATCGGTCGACGATTACTCCCACGTCAATCGGTTCGGCGATTCTGCGGCGGTGAGGTCGGCCCTGCGAGAGGCGGGATTCCAGGAAATCGATGTCGCCGCCGAGGTCCATAGGCTGGAGTACGGCTCGGTTTATGACTTGATGCGAGAATTGAAGGGCCTTGGTGCTCATAATGTAACGCTAGACAGACCGCGCCATTTAACCGGCAAGGGCGCGTTGCGGCGCATGATCGCGGCCTATGAACGGCAATCGGGCGGCAGTGGTCTGGATGCCACCTTCGAGGTCGTTTATGGGTGTGCCAGAGGTCCCGCGAAATGTCGTTGAAGGCGCGCGGTATCTTCGTGACGGGTACCGACACCGGCGTCGGCAAGACCATCATAAGCTTGGGGTTGATGCGGCTGTTACAGGACGCCGGACTGAAAGTGGCGGGCATGAAACCGGTGGCGACCGGAGCATTTTGGCAGGATGGACGGTTGGTCAACGAGGATGCCTTGACGCTTCAGGCGAATGCGTCGATTCGGCTGGACTACAATCAGGTCAATCCATTCGTTTTCGAACTCCCGGTTTCGCCCCATATCGCCGCCAAGAAGTCGGGCCGAGAAATCGACTTTCAGCGTATTCTGCAGGTCTACGAGGAATTGGCCGGGTCCGCCGACTACGTGGTGGTGGAAGGTGTCGGCGGCTGGGAGGTGCCTTTGAACGAGCGGCAGCGGGTGGCCGATCTAGTCGGGGTGCTTGGCCTCCCTGTGTTGCTTGTGGTGGGGTTGCGTCTCGGTTGTTTGAATCATGCTTTGCTGACCCAGTGTGCGATCGAAAATGCCGGCGCGAATTGTATAGGCTGGATTGCCAACCAAATCGAACCGGATTTTTTATTGTCTACCGAAAATATCGAGACCTTGGATCATTCGCTCGATTGGCCGTTGCTGGCCGTCGTGCCGTTTAATAGTGAGAAAGAGTTTGTTGCGCGGGATATTTTCCCTACTGTGGTAAAGGATAAAATCTTGCATGCGCTGTATTCATAAGTTACAGTCTCGCGGCTTAAGCTGCGCTAGCTGCAGGCCGGTTTTCTCAGGTGTTTTTGGTTCTGTTTGAGCCCGGACTCGAGTTGGTGTCCGACTCATGAATCGTGCCGAGGTCGGAAGTTCGAATGATCGAGTCAGAACGGGATGCTAGGCCTGGCAGCCAACGATTCGTACTGACGCCGAATGCGTCCCTAAACGGTCGTCAAGCATCGTTTCTGATGCTCGGAATCGCCTTGGTGATGGCGGTTATCGCAGGGAGCTTTGCATCGATGGGTGCGTGGCTCGTGTTGCCATTTTCCGGGGCGGAATGGGTTCTATTGGCCTATTGCTTCAGGCTTGGTCTGAGAAACTGTAGGATTCGCGAAGTCATTACGGTCACGGAGACCTTGGTTCAGTTGGAGCGAGGTTATGGCACACCGGAGCAGATCTACCGATTTCAGCGCGCATGGGTTGCGCTCGATTGGACTGAATCGCCGATAAAAGGGTACCCAAGCCGTTTGTCGTTTCGCTCCCATGGAAAGGAAATTGAAATCGGCCGATTTTTGGCCGAGCCCGAGCGCGCGGCGCTCGCGAGCGAATTGCGAAAGATTTTGTTTGATAGCAAATGATTAGACACAAAGCATTTCTATAGACTGAGGAGAGGGCTCCGTGAATAAGATAAGACGACTGCTTGCTGGGTTGGGGTTAGTGTTATGGGGGGAAGCGCACGCCGACTATGCACTTAACATGACGCCGGGCGTCACCGAGGTCAGCCGCGATATCCACGATTTACACATGTTGATTCTGTGGATTTGCGTAGTGATCGGCGTAGGCGTGTACGGCCTCATGATTTACTCGATCATGCATCACCGGAAATCCAAAGGAGTGGTGCCGGCGCAGTTTCACGAAAATACAAAACTCGAAATCGTTTGGACGGTTATTCCTTTCCTCATTCTTTTGGGCATGGCTATCCCGGCAACCAGCGTGATGGTCAAGGCTTATGACACCAGTGGAGCGGACATGACCGTCAAGGTCACCGGCTATCAGTGGAAGTGGCGCTATGAATATCTCGACGAAGGCATCGATTTCTTCAGTACCTTGGATGCCAAAAGCAATGAAGCCCGCCAATTGGGTGCCAATATCGATCCCGCCTCAATCCCTAATTATCTGCTGAACGTCGATAATCCTTTGGTGGTCCCGGTCAACAAAAAGATACGGTTTCTGTTCACGGGCGCCGACGTGATCCACTCCTGGTGGGTACCTGACCTCGGCTGGAAGAAAGATACCATTCCAGGCTTCGTGACCGACGCTTGGGCGAAGATCGAGAAACCGGGCATTTACCGCGGGCAGTGCGCGGAACTTTGCGGCCGCGATCATGGCTTCATGCCTATTGTCGTAATCGCCAAGACCAACGAGGAATATAAACAATGGGTTGCCGAGCAGAAGACTAAGGCTGAAGTAGTCAAGGCCGAAGCGACCAAGGCTTTCACCATGGATGAGCTGATGGCGAAAGGGAAGGAGGTTTATAACTCCAGTTGCGCGGGTTGCCATCAGGCCAATGGCGAAGGCATCCCGGGAACTTTCCCGGCGATCAAGGACAGTCCGGTTGCGACCGGCTCGATGGATGAACACCTTAACGTCGTACTGAAAGGCAAGGGAGACATGATGCCTGCATTCGACGATTCGCTCAATCCGGTGGAAGTCGCCGCCGTAGTGACTTATCAGCGGAACGCCTTCGGCAATAACAAGGGCGACATGGTTCAGCCGTCCGAAATCAAGTCGCAACATTAATCGATTAACAGTAGATGAGGTGAAGTGCTATGTCATCAGCAGTGGCAACTCATGATGAGCATCATGACCATGGCCCCGCCAAAGGGATCATGAGATGGGTGTTCACTACCAACCATAAGGACATCGGAACCCTATACATGACCACCGCCCTGATCATGTTCCTGGTCGGAGGCGCTATGGCACTGGTCATTCGTGCCGAGCTGTTCGCACCCGGCATGCAGTTCGTGGATCCGATGTTCTTTAACCAAATGACCACATTGCACGCCCTGGTCATGGTGTTTGGCGCGGTCATGCCGGCTTTTGCAGGCTTGGCAAACTGGATGATCCCGATCATGATCGGTTCGCCGGATATGGCTTTGCCCCGGTTGAATAACTGGAGTTTCTGGCTTCTGCCTTTCGCCTTGCTGCTCCTCGCGAGCACGCTGTTCATGGAGGGCGGTGCGCCGGCAGCCGGGTGGACGCTCTATCCGCCTCTGGTTCTCCAAGGCGGCGCGCATCTGCCGTTTGCCATCTTTTCGGTCCACTTGCTGGGTATCTCGTCGATCATGGCGGCGATCAACATCATCGTCACCGTGTTCAATATGCGCGCGCCCGGCATGACGCTGATGAAGATGCCATTGTTCGTGTGGACCTGGGTCATCACCGCATTCCTCTTGATCGCCGTCATGCCGGTGTTCGCAGGCGCGGTGACCATGCTCCTGACCGACAAGTTCTTCGGCACGAGCTTCTTTAATGCAGCCGGTGGCGGCGACCCAGTGCTTTATCAGCACTTGTTCTGGTTCTTCGGGCATCCCGAGGTTTACATCATGATTCTGCCCTCGTTCGGGGTGATTTCCATGATTATCCCGACGTTTGCGCGCAAGCCGCTGTTCGGTTACAGCTCGATGGTTTATGCCACGGCTTCGATCGGGCTCCTGTCTTTCGTCGTCTGGGCGCATCACCAGTATACCGTCGGCATGCCGCTTGCCGGGGAGCTGTATTTCACCTACGCCACGATGTTGATCGCCGTGCCCACCGGGGTGAAGGTGTTCAACTGGGTCTCCACGATGTGGAAAGGCGCGATGACCTTCGAAACGCCGATGCTATTCGCCATCGCTTTCGTGGTCCTGTTCACGATGGGAGGCTTCACTGGGCTGATGATGGCTATTTCGCCTGCCGACCTCCAGTACCATGACACTTACTTCATCGTCGCCCACTTCCACTATGTGTTGGTGCCCGGTGCGGTATTCGCGCTCTTCGCGGCGACCTATTACTGGCTGCCCAAGTGGACCGGCCACATGTATGACGAGCGTTTGGGCAAGCTACATTTCTGGCTGTCGACCATCTCGGTCAATCTGTTGTTCTTCCCGCAGCACTTTTTGGGACTGGCCGGCATGCCGCGCCGGATTCCGGATTACGCGACCCAGTTTGCGGAATTCAATGCTTGGTCGAGTGTCGGTGCCTTCGTTTTCGGTTTCTCGCAACTGATTTTCGTTTACGTGATCATCAAGGCCATCCGCGGCGGCGAGAAAGCGACCGACGAAGTTTGGGAAGGCGCGCACGAGCACGGTCTGGAATGGACTTTGCCGTCTCCGCCGCCCTACCACACTTGGACGACGGCACCCGAGATCAAATAGGAAACGAAGCGGTCCCCGCCTCTAGGGCGGGGACTGTGGTTTAACGCTATGGATATTCGAAAAAAGAACGTACTGTTGGCGGTCGTCATCGCGATTATCGCGCTGATGCTCTACATCGGTGCGATCCTTAAATTAATTACTACGTCATCCGGTCAGTGAACGATTCAGAAAGCAGAAAAGTCAATAAGCGATTGATTTGGTCAATCGTCTTAGTGGCTGTCGGAATGTTCGGTTTCGGCTTCGCCATGGTTCCGCTGTACAACGTGTTCTGCGAGGTTACGGGACTGAATGGAAAAGTGAAAACGGAGGCGGTCGCGGACGCCGCTTATGTAGTCGATCAATCGCGGGAACTGACGATCGAATTCATCACCTCGGTCAATGAGAACATGCCGCTCGCTTTCCGTGCGGAAAAAAACAAGATGAAGATACATCCGGGGCAGTATTACACGGTCAAGTTCTATGCCGAAAATACGACCGATAACAAAATGGTCGGGCGTGCCATTCCCAGCGTAGCTCCCGGCGTGGCCACGGAATACCTGAACAAGACCGAGTGCTTTTGTTTTTCCGAGCAAGAATTCGAACCGCACAAATTGCGCGAAATGCCGGTTCGATTCGTGATTGATCCGTCCATTCCGGAAAACGTGAAGGATATGACCCTTTCCTACACGTTCTTCGATATCACCGACAAGAACCAGAACTGACGAGAGAAAGATCAACAATTTCAAAAGCAGGGGAATGTAATGGCTACGAAAGACGCGTACTATCTACCGCACAAAGCGAACTGGCCCATCGTGGGATCGATCGGCCTGACGACTTTGCTCGTGGGATTTGCTAATTACCTTAACGGATCGAGCATCGGTGGAACCTTAATGGTGCTGGGAGCGGGCATCGTGATCTTCATGATGGCCGGATGGTTTGGCTCGGTGATAAAGGAAAGCGTCGCCGGGTTGTATAACCAGCAGGTGGACGGTTCGTTTCGAATGGGGATGATTTGGTTCATTACCTCGGAAGTATTCTTCTTTGCCGCGTTCTTCGGCGCGCTCTTTTACGCACGTATCTACTCGGTGCCGTGGTTGGGCGGAGAAGGTAATTTCTCTGCCGGAGCGACTGGAGACTTGTGGCAGGGATTTCAGGCGATGTGGCCGACCAACGGACCGGGACAGGTGGGCGGCGAGTTCGAACCCATGGGCGCATGGGGTGTTCCGGCTCTGAATACTCTGATCCTGTTGAGCAGTGGCGGAACCGTTACCTGGGCGCACTGGGGATTGCTGGCGAATAATCGCGGACAATTGATCAAAGGTCTGATCGCTACGGTTGCCCTAGGTTTTCTGTTCGTGATCCTGCAGGGGGTCGAGTACCACGAGGCCTACACCGAAATGGGGCTGACCTTGGGCTCTGGAATCTACGGCTCGACGTTCTTCATGCTGACCGGGTTCCACGGTTTGCACGTGACCATCGGTGCCATCATTCTTACGGTCGTCTTGCTCCGGAGCATACGCGGACACTTCAACCCGGAACACCATTTCGCGTTTGAAGCGGCCGCCTGGTATTGGCACTTTGTCGACGTGGTGTGGTTGGGCCTCTTCATTTTCGTCTACTGGCTGTAACCCGCCACTGCTTTTTACCAAAAGGGGCGCTACTCTCCTTGGGTAGCGCTCCTTTTGTCTATCCGCCCGGAAATTCGAATAAAGATGTCAGGCCGATCATTGTCGAGTCGAGGAAGACGGGAGTCTTATTTCATTGGTAAATAAGCCGCCGATATCGACGCGATCGAAATGATAACGGCGGTTGCAGAATTCGCAGCCAACCTCGACTGAATCCTCTTGCTCCAAAATCGATTCCACCTCGTGATTCCCCAAGGTGAGCAGGACGGATTCGATGCGCTCCCGCGAGCATCCACAGCGGAAGGAGATCGGTTCCGAGTCGAAAAGCCGTACCGATTCTTCATTAAAGAGGCGATACAACAGTTCTTGACTGGGTAAATTCAGCAACTCCCCCTCGGTAACCGTATCCGCCAAGTATTCGACGCGCGTCCAATCGTCGCGATCGCGTTGTTTGGCAGGCAGTTCCTGGATGAGCAACCCTGCTGCGCGCTGTTCGTCGGCCGCTAACCAAAGTCGGGTCGCCAGTTGTTCCGAGCGTGAAAAATACGTTTCGATAGCGCCGGCCAGATCGTCTCCCTCGAGAGCGACGATACCCTGGTACGGTTCGGAATCCTCGTTCTGGACCGTCAACACCAAGTGCCCCGGACCGTAGATGTCGGACAGCGTTTCTCCCGTCACTTCGCCGCGCCAGTGTGCGAGTCCGCGAATAGTTCTCTGGTGCGTTGCCTGCGCCACTAAAGTATTCAGCGGTCCGTGGCCTTGAGCCTGAAGAATCAAAGACCCCTTGAACTTGATGGTGGCGGATAGCAATAGCACGGCAGCAAGTGCTTGTCCCAACTGGCTCGATACGGCAGGAGGGTAAGGATGGCGTTCGAGCACGGCTTGCCAACTCGCGTCGAGCCGTACGAGTTCGCCTCGTATCCCGAGATCTTCAAACAAGAACCTTTGGAAACTGTCGAATTCACTCATCGTCTAACCAAAAAGTTTTAAGGAATGTCACTTTGCCTTTTAATAGGCAGAAACTGCTAGTCTACAAGGTTCTGCTAGCGATATTCATGCGGCTTCTGATTGACAGATCACCGAAGAGTAAATTCCATGTTTACGAAAAAGCTTTCGCTGCCTGATGACGATTCCGCTCTTCCCGGCCGAGTGGAAAAGATGCCGGTTCCGGAGTTGCATTTTGTAAATGGACATCGGATGGAGCCGCCATATCCGGAAGGATCGGAAATTGCGGTTTTCGGTCTTGGCTGCTTTTGGGGTGCGGAGCGGAAATTCTGGCAGACGCCCGGCGTTTACGTAACGGCAGTCGGCTACGCTAGCGGAGCTACGCCTAATCCCACTTACGAAGAAGTATGTAGCGGGATGACCGGTCACGCCGAGGTCGTACGCGTAGTCTACGATCCTAATAAGATCCATTACCAAGATTTGCTGAAACTATTTTGGGAGTCTCACAACCCTACACAAGGCATGCGCCAGGGCAACGACATCGGGACGCAATACCGCTCGGTCATTTTCACCTATACGCCACGCCAGAAAGAACTGGCTATCGTTGCCCGCGATGCTTATCAAGCAGCCTTGAGCCAAAAAGGATATGGGCGAATCACCACCGAAATCCGCGAGGCTCCCGAATTTTTCTATGCGGAACCCTATCACCAGCAATATCTGGCCAAGAATCCCGGCGGATACTGCGGTTTAGGCGGTACCGGAATAAATTGCCCTACTGAATTTGGCGCGAGCGTACACACCGACACCGATTGATAGCACTTAACTCCTTTGGCTATTATCGGGCGTCTCACAATATTAAGAGTTTCCATGAAAAGAATTCTGTTGATTGCATTTTTCACATTGGGCCTTTCAGCTTGTGCGACCTCACCTTTGGGGCGCACCCAGTTCATGATAATGCCAGAGGACCAAATGGCGGCCATGGGGGCACAGGCCTTTGTCAACATGAAACAAAAATTGCCCATCGATCAAAGTCCGCAAACGAATCAATACGTTGTGTGTGTAGCCGGGCCGATTGTTAAGGAGGTAGGGGGGGAATGGGAAGTCACGGTGTTTCAAGACGAATCGCCCAACGCATTTGCACTGCCCGGCGGGAAAATCGGTGTACATACCGGCATACTTCGGGTCGCCCGGAATCAGGATCAGCTCGCGACAGTCATTGCGCATGAGGTCGCGCACGTGCTTTCTCGGCATTCGAATGAGCGAGCTTCCCAGCAGGTGGCCGTGCAACAAGGGCTGAATGTCATCCAAGCGATAACCAATCCGACTACTCAGACGGGCCAAGTGATGATGGGGGTATTGGGCTTAGGCGCCCAATACGGTGTTCTTATGCCGTATAGTCGTCTACAGGAAAGCGAGGCCGATTTGCTCGGATTGGAACTGATGGCCAAAGCAGGCTTCAACCCGCAACAAAGCATCGATCTCTGGATCAATATGGAACAAGCGGGCGGTGGGCAGCCGATAGAGTTTCTTTCGACTCATCCGTCTCATGCTACTCGCATGCAAGAGCTTAAACAAAACATGCCCAAAGCCCTGGAAATGTATCGAAACGCACAGGCAATGGGTAAAAACCCTCGTTGCGGTGGTTGATCCGGCATCCCGGGCGATGCGCGTTCGCGCAAAAAGAAAAGTGCAGGGAGAAAGATCCCTGCACGTCAAGAGGAGGATTGTGAGCACTAAACGTGCGTCTGGTCTCAGCTAGGAGCAGCTCCTAACGAGTGATTAACATTCTAGCAGTGAAACTTGTACGCGAAATGTGACAAATTGTCGCGCAATCCAAGGATTCGCGTGTTGAAAGGAAACAATCCATCGGAAAATAAAAAAGGCAGAAGAGCTAGTCTTCTGCCTTAATGAGGAGGCTATAGCGCACAGCTACAGATAGCATCTGATCATCGGCCTGCTACCGTCTTGCCGGTTCCTTAGGCATCAGAAACCACGATCTAATACTAGCAGTCACATTAGTAATCAAAAATGTGACAAATTGTCGCATTCGCCCAACAAAGTCGGCCATTTACAATCCGCTCCATGAACTCAAACCCGCTCATGAACATTCCCACTCCGGCGGACACGGAAACCGACGCTCGTCAAAACCTTCGCTGGCTGTTCGTTTTGCGCAATCTCATGATTACGGGGCAAGCGCTTATCGTTCTGATCAGTGTCTACGGATTGGAGATACCGCTTAGCGAAGTGCCTCTTACAGCCATCATGACGGCGCTAGGCGCCTTCAACTGGTGGACGTGGTTGAGGCTCAGCAATCCCCGCCCGGTCGCCGAAATGGAGTTGTTCATGCAACTTTCATTCGACGTCCTGGCGATTACCGCGATTCTCTATTTCACCGGGGGCGCCACCAATCCCATGGCCTGGTTTTTCCTGCTTCCGCTGATTATCGCGGCTACCGTGCTGCCCCAGTTTTATACCTGGTATATGGTGATCTTCACTTCCGGGTGTTACACCATACTCATCGGCTTTTACCAGCCGCTTCCCGACATTCAAGCCGTAACTTTGCACGGCGACGCCCCGCCCGCCGTTCAGGCCCTGATGGAGGACCACAGCATTGAACTGCACGCGTTCGGCATGTGGTTCGGGTTCGTATTCAGCGCCGTTCTCGTGGCTTACTTCGTCGTAGAGATGGCGAAAACACTGAGAGAGCGTGAACGCCGCTTGGCTGAAGCTCGCGAGCAGGCTTTACGGAACGAGCGGGTTGTTGCGCTGGGGACGCTGGCGGCCGGTGCGGCGCACGAGATGGGCACCCCGCTGGGAACCATGGCGATCCTGATTCATGAAATAGAGAGCGAATGTGAAGGCGCCAAGCAAGACGATTTGTTGGAAAAAATGAAAATCCTGCGGGAGCAGGTGGTCCGCTGCAAAAAGGCCCTTTCGGTCATGTCGGCGTCGGCCGGTGCAATCAGAGCCGAATCGGGCCACGTAATGCCGCTGACGAACTATCTGGAGGAAACGGTGGATAGCTGGCGGAAACAGCGTCTCAACGCCGAGTTGGAATACGAAAAGGTTGGGCCTTTGCCTCCGCCGTGCATTTTGGCCGAGGATACCCTTACCCACGCTTTAGTTAATATTCTCAACAATGCCGCCGATGTTTCGCCGCGTGGGATAAAGCTGCGCGCCCGCTGGAGCTTCGAGCGCGCGACTTTGGAGATCCTCGACCAGGGACCTGGCATTGCCCCTACGCTATCCCAGCGTCTGGGAAAGGCGCCGATCACGACTAAAGAACATGGGTTGGGGGTCGGGCTATTCTTGGCATTTGCCACTATCGAGCGCTTGGGCGGTCGAATAGAGATGTTACCTCGTGTCGAAGGCGGCACTTGCACGCGCATCGAACTTCCATTGCTGCGTCCGAATTAAGATCTATGAACAGTGCAAAATCCTCATCCGATACCCCTCGTCCCAGTCTGTTATTAGTCGATGACGACCCTACGTTCTGTGGAGTTTTGAAGCAAGCCCTCGAGAAGCGCGGATTCGAGGTGCACGCCGCTCAAGACCTTGAGACCGGTACCGCGCTGGCGGAACAAATCGAGCCCGAGTATGCGGTGATCGATTTGCGGATCGGCCACGATTCCGGGCTGATTTTGGTCAAGCGGCTCCACAATCTCGACGCCAACACCCGTATCGTCGTCTTAACCGGGTACGCCAGCATCGCCACGGCCGTCGAAGCCATAAAACTGGGCGCGATCCAATATCTCACCAAGCCCGCCGATGCCGACGAGATCGTCGCGGCCCTCCACAAGGATCAAGGCGACGTCTCCGTCGAAATCAAGGAAAAGCCGCTCTCCGTCCGGCGCCTGGAATGGGAGCATCTGCAAAAAGTCTTGATCGAGCACGGCGGCAATATCTCCGCTGCCGCAAGGGCGCTGGGCATGCACCGCAGGACTTTGCAGCGGAAGCTGGATAAGAGGCCGGTGAGGGAGTGAAGCTCGGGTTCTCAGTGGAAGGGAACAGTTCGCAGGCCCGTTCTTTCTTGCTGATATTCTGCTCGGCTCTGGGCCTTTAGCAGGGAACTGACGTTTAATATGGTTATCACTTCACTGGTCGCTGGGTAACGCTGACGTTACGGGCTCGCGGAGCTTGCTTGAGCCAGCTCAGGTGGACGAGTAATCAAATCACTCATCCCAGCCTCCTTAACCTGCTGGTGTGGTAGTGGCAACGGGCGTAAGCCCGTTACCTCGAGTCGGTCGCAGTTTGCAGCCAGGGATCAATATCGACGATATCGAGAATCGCACCCGTCGCGCTGTCGAGCAACACTGTCTGGTCATTTTGCGTCGCTTGGAGCGGCAGAAACTTCAACTTGGCCTGGTCGAGTTTGTGGCCTTCCAGGTAGGTCAAAAGCTTGCTGCGGGTTGCCGCATCGCGCTGCAACAATGAGTCGAGTGGCAAGGCTTTCCGGACCGCTTCAGCGGCCATTTCGCTATAGGGCACGTAATATTGCGGGAGTTGTGGGAGGTCGATGCCTCCGGAGACTGCGGAAAATAGGATTTTGGTGCGCTCAGCGCCGTCGCTAGGGCTTTGCACAGCGACGATTTCAGGTCCGGTCAGGGGCAACGATCTGAATTCCTCGCGTTTTACTTTTTTCAATTCAGTTGTCGGGATCGCGGCTGCTGTAACTAGATCGAAGCGGTCGATCGCGAAAACCATGTAAACTGGACGGGCCCAGAACATGCTGTACAGCCCATAGCCTAAGGCCAGCATTTGCAACAGGACGATTACCGCCATGTCGAAGCGCAGGCTGGGTTTTTCCATGTTCCAGACGATCAGCGTCAGGAGAGGGCCCAGGATGATGTCGACTCCCACGAGGATGGCGATGAGGCTCTGTCCGCCCATCGCCCAGACATAGGTGGGCGGATACCAGCTCAGGGCCAGCAACGCGCTGAGAGTCGCGATAACCATAGCACTGATACCTAAATGAATGGCGGAGGCTTTCCAGCGGGATATATTCGGCAACGGTCGGCTCAGACATAATGAAAATAGTAAGGGCACCATATGTATGCGAAGTAAGGATAGCCAATACAATTAAATCGACACTTACAAAGAAAAAGCCCCTCTAATAGAGAGGGGCTTGAGTTCGATTGGCACGCTTCGTCTATAATTGAAC
Source organism: Methylocaldum sp. RMAD-M (assembly GCF_017832375.1). Lineage (NCBI taxonomy): Bacteria > Pseudomonadati > Pseudomonadota > Gammaproteobacteria > Methylococcales > Methylococcaceae > Methylocaldum > Methylocaldum sp. RMAD-M. The sequence goes on from NZ_JAFIBZ010000001.1 coordinate 248,995, forward strand.
CTTGTGTATGTGCCAAAGCTAGGCCGGTTTAGACCGCGCCGCGACAGCTAGCTGGAGCATACCTGGCCGGAACCGTACCGGCGGTGCCAACAGCGAAAGTTGAGCCAGCGGATTTGCAGTGCCAATCCATATCGCCCGCCGCCCCCGGGGCAAGCGCAACTGCATTTATCGTTGGAACCAAAACGATAGTGTTTGTGCCAGCAAGTTGTGGGATAGCGTTTGCACCAGTACCGTAAGTAATAGCGACTTCCCCATTCGCTGCTGTAATTGCGATCGACGTCACGTTCTTGGAGGGAGTAAAGCAATATGTGGTCGTGGCGACGCATGCCGGAGCTATAGCTTGGGTTAAATTGGCGAGACTGCCGTCCGTCTGCCACATCTCTGTCACAACTGATTTGGCGCCTTCTGCCAGACTCAAACCTTCTGTGACTTTAGAGCGCACTGTGTAATCTTGATAAGCCGGCAGTGCGACTGCCGCCAAAATGCCAACGATGGCCACGACGATCATTAACTCGATCAAGGTGAAACCTTGTTGTGCTTTTTTCATAACGTTCATGACAATGAACTCCTTATGTTTATGGGTGGAAACAAGCTGTAAAGCTGCGAGTTCAAAATAAGCAGCTTGCGTGCCATCGACGAAAGCCCGCCCTGGGCGCTGGTTCGTTCGGTTGGGCAGGATTTTTCCTGGCGAGGGTTGTCTTCGGATGGTCGGAAAGTGACGCAAATGGTCACTCCTTCTTTTCTGGCTCTGTTCGTGGCTCCGCGTCCGCGATGGGTGGGCCGGCAGCCCGCGTAGGGCGCAATAGGGTACTCCCGTATTGCGCCGCATGAATGAGGCTTCCTATGCGGCGCAATACGCTAAGGCTATTGCGCCCTACATGTTTGCTCCGTAGTGCGAACAAGCCTGGTTTGGTAATTTTGCTGAACGCTAGACCGCTCACTGTACCGGAAACCGCTCGACGTATCGGTCCCCCATCCCATAGATTACGTGCGACTTGCTGAAGCAACGATGATGGAGTGCTTAACTTTGGCCTGCGAAGAATTATCCTCACTTCTTCTCCAACTGCCGACTCAAGTCCAGCAATTGTTGCTCGAACTTTGGCAGAGACTCACGGATGGTGTTCCATACGACTTCCACGTTGATCTCGAAATAGCCGTGGACGATTCTGTTTCGCATACCTCGCATCGGTTTCCAGGGTATTTCGGGGTGCTAGGCAGCAAAATCCGGATACTCGTTGACTAATTTGGTGGCTGCCTCGCCGATGACCAAAAGATTCAGCCCGCGTAGAGCGCAATAGTTTCAGTGTATTGCGCCGTATGGGAAGTCTTATTCATGCGGCGCAATACGGGAGTACCCAATTGCGCGCTACATGTTCTGGAACACTGTTAAGAAGGTGTTGTCCGACTTTATGGGGAAGGTCAAAGATATTCAGCACGAACTGTAACAGTCCGAGTTGGGCGCTTTAATGTTCGCGCAAGAAGAATCACTGATTAGTCAGCTTCTAGTCCATAGTTCTACGCTTTCGATAGAATCAGCATTCTCAAAAAATTGCAAATCTTCAGTTCTAAAGAGGGCATGCGAGCTCTCATGACCTGATGAGCAACGTTATCATCCTGTCCAGGTGATAGGTATGTACTTAACGCTGACCACTGAAGCTGGACGGCACAAAAATTCATCAATGGACAAAACCCATCCAATCCTGTCCGTGAGAGTTGCCCCCTTAGGATCAATTTGCTAGCCTATGCCTAGCATAGGCCAATTATCCGATAGGAGGGCTGTCATGTATATTGAACGCCATGTCCGTTTGTTCAAGAACGGTCGCAATCAAGCGCTGCGGATTCCCCGCGAATTCGAGCTTCCGGGTAATGAAGCCATCATCCGCAAGGAAGGGGATCGACTGATTGTCGAACCTGTCCAGCGTCGCTCGTTGCTGGCGCTTCTCGCCACCTGGGAGCCGCTGGACGAGGAATTTCCGGAAATCGAGGATTTTCCCCCGGAGCCCGTGGATCTTTGAGCATGGCCGATCATTGCTATCTGCTCGATACCAATATCCTGTCCAGCATTGTTAAGCACCCGGCCGGCGCGGTGGTGAATCGCATCTCAGCGGTAGGGGAAATCGCCGTCTGCACCAGCATTGTCGTCGCTTGCGAACTACGCTATGGCGCTGCTAAGAAAGGCTCGCCAACCTTGTCGCACAAGATTGAACAGCTGCTTGCGGCGCTTGACGTACTCCCGCTGGAAGATGGAGTTGATCGGAGCTATGCCGACTTGCGAGCGACATTGGAGAAAGCCGGCACACCGATTGGAGCGAATGATTGCCTGATTGCGGCACATGCGCTATCGCTGGGTCTCGTACTGGTAACCGACAACATGAATGAGTTCCGCAGAGTACCCGGCCTCAAAGTGGAAAACTGGCTGACCCCATGACCGTCCGCCTTACCTGGATATGGGGGCGAGATAAAGGCGATTGCACTGCGGCTTTGGCGTCCGCATGTTTGCCCTGGGATGCGGTAATATCAGCCTGAGATTTTGAATGTTCCCAACGAAGGAGGCCGCCCATGGGGCTTGCACTTCGCGATTCCGAACGTCATACCTACGGCGATTATCTATCCTGGCCGGAAGGTGTCCGCTATGAACTGATCGACGGCAGGGCCTATCTCATGGCGCCCGCCCCGAATCTGGAGCATCAGGATATAGCCGGGGAGATTTACCGGCAATTGAGCAATGCCCTGGAAGGCAAGCCTTGTCGCGCCTTCATTGCTCTGGTCGCTGTCCGTTTGTCCAAGGCTGGCGAATCGGACGAAGCTATCGATACCGTGGTGTAGCCAGACGTTATGGTTGTGTGTGATGAATCCAAGCTGGACCGACGCGGAGTGAGAGGCGCGCCGGTGTGCGGGAATATTGGCTGGTGCATCCAACGGACCGGATGGTTACCGTATATCGGCTGCTAAATGGCGAATATGGTAAGCCGGACGTTCAGGAGCTTTCGCGCGAAACCCGCGTTGGCGTGTGGCCGGATGTTGCGGTGGCTTGGGATGACCTGGTTCGCCGCTTGCCGCGACCGGAATTTTGACGAGAACAATAAAGCCCCGGTGCGCTCCATGCACACGGGGTTATCGCCCGCTTGGTTGGCTATCAAGACAGATCGTGGTGGTTATCACGCGGGGTGCGGCAGGCTTTCGTAATTTTGCGGAACGCCGGACCAATCAGGGTGCCGGGAACCGTTCGGCAAGTCGATCCTCACTCCAAGGTAATGCGTCGTCAACCAAAGCGCCGATGGCGGGGTGTTTGTCCTAGGTTCGGGAAACATTATCCAGGCTTTTTCTTCAACTGCCGATTCAAGTCCAGCAGTTGTTGCTCAAGCTTTGGCAGAGACTCACGAATGGTATCCCATGCGACTTCCAGATCGATCTCGAAATAGCCGTGGGCCATTCTGTTTCGCATACCTCGCATCGGTTTCCAGGGTATTTCGGAATGCTTGGCAGCGAGGTCCGGATATTCGTTGACCAATTTAGTGGCCGCCGCGCCAATGACCAGAATATTCAGTATCACCGCCTGCTGCGTCTTACGGATCAGCGAAAAAGTTCTCCTTTGTCATTCCGTTGGTGTATTCGCGTGCCAGCCGGATGGCTTCAAGCATATGACCCAGGTAATCAGCCGCACGAAGTCGGTGTTTGTCGTCGCTCACAGCGGGGCGCCTCCTGGAGAACCTTGCTCCGGATTTCCGCAGGGAGGTCTCCGGGCGAAAGCAGGTCGACCGGCACGCCGAGTAACTCTTCAAGCGCGATCTGCAGTCCACCGAGATCAAGCAGCGTCGTTCCGGGAAGGGGATCGATCAGGATGTCGAGATCGCTCCGATCGGTATCCTCGCCGTACAGAACAGAGCCGAATACGCGGGCATTTCGGGCACGGCTTCGGTCGACCAACCGACGGATATCTTCACGATGCGCTTGCAGAGCCTCGGAGGGTTTCATGTGAATAGGCTAGACGCTTGTAATTTGTGGAGCGTTTAACCCGTAGCGCAGGCGTTGTTCATCCAACTGACGCCCTTTGACTGGGCTTAAGAGGTCATCTATATATTATGTATATTTTGCCACCTTTGAGCTCCTTGATCCGAATTCTCTGTGAGCGAAAAACAAAAACCCCGGATGCGCTCCATGCACCCGGGGTTATCGCCTGCTTGGTTGGCTATCAAGTCACGTCCTGGTGGTTATCCCTAGAGGATAGCTGTCCTTACCTCCTTGTCGGCGACTGAATGAGTGTGGCAGAAAATTCGTTTCAGACTAAGTCGGAAAATGCTGAAAATTGTGTAAGCTTTGGCTTACATGCGGAGCGGGGCGTCCATTGTCGTGAATCGGGCTTAGCAAGACCGCGTGGCCGTTATATCATTAAGGGCCGATTTATTATTCAGAAGATCTCTTGCCGTTCATGATTAGCCGTATCGCCGATGTTGACCGCAATACACTGGAAACCCAAGTGCGGGTTTGTCTGAACCTGGATGGAGTCGGCACGGGTGTTTTCGAAACCGGTGTTCCTTTCCTCGACCATATGTTGGATCAGGTGGCACGGCACGGATTGATCGACCTTGAGGTACGTGCGAAAGGCGATCTGCACATTGATGCCCACCACACGGTGGAAGACATCGGCATTACGCTGGGCCAGGCGGTGGAAAAAGCTTTGGGGAGCAAAAAGGGGATACGGCGTTACGGTCATGCCTATATTCCCCTGGACGAAGCTTTGTCGCGCGTCGTGATTGATTTTTCCGGGCGGCCAGGTTTATCTTACGACGTAACTTTTACGCGTGCCCGGATAGGCGAATTCGATGTCGATTTGTTTCTCGAGTTTTTTCGGGGATTCGTCAATCACGCAAAAGTCACCTTACATATCGATAATCTGAAGGGACAAAATGCCCACCATATTGCCGAAACCGTGTTCAAGGCTTTCGGTCGTGCCATGAGAATGGCCATAGAACCGGATACCAGGATGCAGGATGTCGTCCCTTCGACTAAAGGAATGATTTAGAAAACTTATACGGGACTCTCGTTCGATTCGCTTTTATCCATGTCTTCCGTTGCAGTCATCGATTATGGGATGGGAAATCTGCATTCCATAGCCAAGGCGCTTCAACACGCCCACTCCAAAACCGCCGTGATCGTCACGGACAATCCCGAAACAATTCTCAAAGCCGACCGGGTCGTATTCCCAGGGGTCGGGGCGATCCGCGATTGCATGAATGCATTGGCTGATCGGGACCTCGTAACCATCATCGAACGGGCGGCGGCCTCGAAACCGCTCTTAGGTATTTGCCTGGGGATGCAGGCCCTGCTCGAGGAAAGCGAGGAAAACGGCGGAACAGCTTGCCTGGGTTTGATTCCCGGCCGGGTCGTACGCTTCGCCGATGGAGTGGCAGACGCTGCCGGTCAGCCCTTGAAAATTCCACATATGGGATGGAACCGCGTCAGCCAGCAGGAGGCCGATCATCCGTTATGGCGAGGCATCGCTTCCGACAGTTGGTTTTATTTCGTTCACAGCTACTTCGCGCGACCGACTGATTCCCGAAACGTTGCGGCGACCACCGACTATTCGGAACCCTTCGCTTCGGCGCTGGCGCGCGAAAACATCTTTGCCGTTCAGTTTCATCCTGAAAAGAGCCAGGAAGCCGGATTGCGATTGCTGGCTAATTTTCTAAACTGGGACCCGGGGCGATAAGGCACCGATCATTCACTCTATCCGTTACTGAGGATTTTTTTATGCTTTTGATACCTGCTATCGATCTGAAAGATGGCAAGTGTGTCCGTTTGCGGCAGGGCCGCATGGAAGACGATACGGTTTTTTCCGACGACCCGGTGGCGATGGCGGGGAAATGGGTGTCGGAAGGGGCGAAGCGCCTTCATTTGGTGGATTTGGACGGTGCCTTTGCGGGGATTCCGCGCAATGCGGAGGTTATCCACGCCATACGCGAAGCTTATCCGGATGTACAAATCCAGGTGGGCGGTGGAATCCGGGATGAAGAGACGATTCAGGGTTACCTGAACGCCGGCGTCGATTACGTCATCATTGGTACCAAGGCAGTCAGTGCGCCTCATTTCGTGCGGGAGGTCGCGGCGGAGTTTCCGAACCATATTATCGTCGGTCTGGACGCGAAGGACGGCAAAGTAGCGATAGACGGCTGGTCGAAGTTGTCGCATCACGATGTGATCGATTTGGCTCAAAAATTCGAGGACGATGGCGTTGAAGCCATCGTTTACACCGACATCAGCCGGGACGGCATGATGGAGGGCGTCAATGTCGAGGCAACCGCAAGGCTGGCTCGCTCCATACGCATTCCGGTGATTGCGTCGGGCGGCATCCGGAGTATTCAGGATATTCACGCCCTGGGCAGTGTGGTTGGCGACGGCGTCATGGGCGCCATAACCGGCCGCGCTATTTATGAGGGCACCCTTAACTTTGCCGAAGCCCGTAAAGTAGCGGAAGAATACTGATCCATGCTTGCCAAGCGCATTATCCCCTGCCTGGACGTCGACAATGGACGCGTGGTCAAGGGCGTCCGCTTCGTCGATATCAAAGATGCGGGAGATCCCGTCGAGATTGCTAGGCGTTACGACCGGGAGGGCGCGGACGAACTGACTTTTCTCGACATTACCGCCAGTTCGGACAATCGCGACACGATGGTGCACGTGGTGGAGCAAGTGGCGGGCGAAGTGTTTATCCCCCTTACGGTAGGAGGCGGCATCCGAACGCTCGAAGATATCCGCCGCATGCTGAATGCCGGCGCCGATAAGGTCAGTATCAATACCGCCGCAGTCGCCCGGCCGGAGTTCGTGCGCGAAGCGGCGGAGCGTTTCGGCTCTCAGTGTATCGTCGTCGCTCTCGATGCCAAGCAGGTGTCCGAAGACCCAAAGCGGTGGGAGATCTTTACTCACGGCGGGCGCAAGCCGACCGGCCTTGATGCCATCGAGTGGGCGCGTCGCATGGTGGCTTACGGAGCCGGCGAAATCCTCTTGACCAGCATGGATCGGGACGGCACCAAACAAGGGTTCGATCTGGAACTGACTCGCGCAATCAGCGAGGCCGTATCCGTTCCGGTGATCGCCTCGGGCGGTGTCGGCAATTTGCAGCATTTGGCCGACGGGATCTTGCAGGGCAAAGCCGATGCGGTGCTGGCAGCCAGCATTTTCCATTTCGCCGAATACACCATTCGGCAGGCCAAGGAATACTTGGCGGCTCAAGGCATCGAGGTGCGGCTGTGACGGAACTGGCGTGGCTCGACGAAATCCGCTGGACGTCCGAAGGGCTGGTTCCCGTCATTACGCAGGAGGCGGCCACGGGGCAGGTCCTCATGTTCGCCTGGATGAACCGGGAAGCTTTGTGGCTTACCGCCGAGGAAGGCTACGCGGTCTACTGGTCGCGCTCGCGGAATCGGCTTTGGCGGAAGGGCGAGGAATCCGGGAATCGGCAGAAAGTTCTGGAAATTCGCCTGGATTGCGACGAGGATGTGATTTTGCTCGCGGTCGAACAGGCCGGCGGAATCGCCTGTCATACCGGACGGCATCACTGCTTTTTTCGGGTGCTGCGGGATGGCTGCTGGGAGACGGTGGAACCTGTCCTGAAATCTCCGGAAACGATGTATAAGCGCTGATATGGACGTGTTGAAGGAGTTGGCTAGGGTGCTCGAGGAACGGAAATCTCAGGATCCGCAAAAATCCTATGTGGCGAGTCTTTATGCCAAAGGGCTCGACGCTATCTTGAAAAAGATCGGCGAGGAGGCCACCGAAACCGTAATGGCCGCCAAGGACGGAAACCTCGACAAGATTGTCTACGAAGTTGCGGATTTGTGGTTTCACAGCCTGGTATTGCTCGCTCATCAAGGGTTGAGTCCGGATCAGGTATTGGCCGAATTGCAGAGGCGGTTCGGTCTCTCGGGGCTCGAAGAAAAAGCAGGACGCGACGACAAGTCCGGTTAGAGCGTTTTTCACCGAAGTTCAGTGGTAAGGATAGGGAAATTCGTAGGTCGTTGAGGAGCTTTGTCGGCAAGGGATTGCCGACCTACGAAATCTAAAGCGTTTTTCATCGCGGTATAGCGGCGGGCATTGGAAAACCGCCCCGTACCCAGTCGAAGTAGGTCGGCAATCCCTTGCCGACGCTCCACCGGACGTTCATGGAATCGAGCCGAAACGCAGATGCAACGCCCAGGTCGTTGAGCTGCCCGCGATCAGGAAGCCAAGCACCGCGATCCAGGCCTTGCGGCGATATCGGTTGGTCAATGTGCCCTGTGGAACGACCGATAGCAGATAAGGACGGCCATAACCGGGCTTTTTCATCAGGTGGAACTCGGTTTGCTTCGTTCTTTTGCGCCAGGATGCCATGACTTCACGCTCGGCGTGCTGCCGCGCGATTTCCCACTCCTCCGCATCGATCTCGCCGTCGCCGTTCTTGTCGAAGCGCTTGAGAAGCTCGGAACGGTTTCTCTTCCAGCGGATTAACAGATCGCCTACCTCGTTATGGAAACTGGTGCCTTCGGAACTTCCGAGAGACACGAACTGGCCGATCGCATAAAGCGGATCGTTTGCCTCGATGCGGTATTCCGTGTAGCGATACGGTCCGGACGAGAACAGTGAATCCCAAAATCCGGTTTGCAGCGGTGCGTATCCTGGTCGCGCGAGCTGCCCGCGCCATTTGAGTCGAATGGACGGCATGACCTCCGCGCCTTCGGGATCGACAATGCACCGTCCGGTGTCGTCTTCCAGGTGGAAGATGGCCTCGCTAACGCCGCTCTCAATGGTTTGCCATCGTGTCGTGCGGTGGCCGTCTTCATAGTCGGTCACTTGCTTTTCAACTTTGTAACTGTACCAAACGCAGCGTGCGCCGCTAAGCGGGGCATGGATCGGCTCGCCATCCATCAATTGGGCTCGACCGTCGAGTTCGACGTAACCCTGGGCTGCCGACCGGACCTTGGCTGTGGGCGTGTCGGCGATCAGGCGAGCGCGATGCAGCCAGCGGAATGCGAGAAAGAAGAAGGCTACCCCGGTCAGGGCGACAAGCCCTGTCGCCAGCCAGAAGTGCTGTGGAGAGGATTCGAGGATGAGGTCGCGAAATAGCACGGCTTTCGCCTCAGCCGAACAGCGCCTTTAGATCCACATCGCGTTTTTCTTCTTCCGTGAATTCCAGCAATTCGAAGGGTCTGAAGTTGAATAACCGGGCAATGATCACATCCGGAAATTCTTCCAGCCGGACATTGTTGTTATTGACGCTCTCGTTGTAGAACTCGCGCCGGTCGGCAATCGCGTTTTCCAGTCCGGTTATCCGGGACTCCAGTGCCCGGAAGGAAACGTCCGCCTTCAGTTCGGGGTAACTCTCCGCTACCGCGAAGAGCTGCATCAATCCTTGCCGCAGCTGGCTTTCCGCCGCCCCGAGGGCATGCAGATTGGCGGACTCTCGGGCCGCAGAGATCCCGGCACGGGCCTGCATTACTTTTTCCAGCGTGTCCCGCTCGTGTTGCATGTACTGCTTGCAGGTTTCGACGAGTTTTGGCAATTCGTCGTGACGCTGTTTGAGCAGCACGTCGATGTTGGACCACGCTTTTGCGGTATCATGCTTCAAATTGACCAGCCGGTTGTAGATCAAGATGGCGTACACGATCACGAACAAGATCGTGCCGACCAGAATGAAATCGCCTACGCTCATAATCTCTCCTCGCGTTCTTGAAGTTGAATCAGGGCTTGGAGAAGTATAGACGGCGGGCCCGGCGCATCATTTGATCAATCGGAGTGTCGTAAGGTGACGATTCAGATTTATAACGGTGTCGAGCCGAAATTGGGAACAGGAACTTACATTGCCGACAGTGCGCTGGTGATCGGTGACGTGACATTGGGCAACGACGTCTCCATTTGGCCGATGGTGGTCGCGAGAGGCGATGTGCACCGAATCGAGATTGGCGACGAAACCAATATTCAGGACGGCTGCGTGCTGCACGTCACCCAACGAAGCCGCTACAACGAAGAGGGCAATGCCTTGATCGTCGGGCGGGGTGTCACCGTGGGGCACCGGGCGGTACTGCATGGGTGCACCATCGGTGATCTATGTCTGATCGGCATCGGTGCGGTGATCATGGACGGTGCCGTCGTGGAGGACCGGGTAATGATCGGTGCGGGGGCTTTGGTGCCGCCCGGCAAGCGTTTGGAAGGCGGTTTTCTTTACGTGGGATCGCCGGCGAAACAGGCACGCCCGCTCAAGGAGGCCGAGCTGGAATATTTAAGTTTTTCCAAGGACGGTTACGTGCGTTTGAAGAATCAATATCTGAGTGATGCCAGATTGCTTGGCGCTTAGCACTAGCGACCACGCTCCCGATTGAGAATGTCGATCACGGGATGCGTTTCCGGCCGTATGCCCCGCCAGATAAAAAACGCCTCGGCCGCTTGTTCGACCAACATGCCGATGCCGTCAACGCTGACATCGGCCCCCACATCTTTTCCCCATCGGACGAACGGTGTGGGCTCCGTCCCATAGGCGAGATCGTAGCAACATCCGCCGGCTCGGAGAATATTCTTCGGCAGATCCGGCAGTTCGCCAATCAGGCTGGCGGCGGTGGCGTTCAGAACGAGATCGAAGGATTCCGTGCCCAAGTCTGAAAAGCCGCATCCGGCGATCGGGCCGAGATCCCCAAGCTCCTCTGCCAGCCGGACCGCTTTGTCGGGTGTGCGGTTGGCGATCACCAGGCAAGACGGACCTCGCTCCAACAGTGGACCAATAATGCCGCGGCTTGCGCCGCCCGCGCCCAAAAGAAGGACTCGGCGGTTTTCCAAGGAAAGTCCGAGATTGACCGTAAGGTCTCGCATCAAGCCGACGCCGTCGGTGTTGTCCCCGTAAATCGTTCCATCCGGACGTAAGGCCAAGGTATTGACGGCTTTGCTGCGTTCCGCGCGCTCACTTTTGGAATCGGCAATTTTCCAGGCGAGTTCCTTGAGGGGAACGGTGCAATTCAAGCCTTTCCCGCCACCGGCGAAAAAGTCTCGCACGCGGATTTCGAACGTTTCCGGCAGAACGTCTTGCGCGGTATAGGTCAGGCGCTCTCCGGTCTGTTCTGCAAAAAGCGCGTGAATACGGGGCGATTTGCTGTGGCCGATGGGGTGACCGAAGACGGCATAACGATCTGCTGGCAGCATGACTAGGTGAATCCGGCGGAAATCTTGATGAAGACAGTTTTAGGTTTCAGCCTTTGCGCAGTTTAGGTGCTCTGTCTCATGGCGTCTTCGCGAAGCCATTCGGCAACGGTCCTGGCGTAATAGGTCAGAATGGCGTCCGATCCGGCGCGCTTGAGCGCCAGCAAAGATTCGAGCACGGTCTTGCGCTCGTCGAGCCAGCCGTTTTGTGACGCGCCTTTGAGCATGGCGTATTCCCCGCTGACTTGATAGGCGAACGTAGGGACGCCGAAGCGGTCTTTGACGCGGCGGATGATGTCCAGATAAGGCAATCCCGGTTTGACCATGACCATGTCCGCGCCTTCCGCCAAATCGAGCTCGACTTCCCGCAGGGCCTCATCGGAATTGGCGGGATCCATCTGGTAAGTGTATTTGTCGCCGCTCCCCAGGTTGGCCGCCGAGCCCACGGCATCTCGGAAAGGTCCGTAGAAGGCGGAGGCGTACTTGGCGGAATAGGCGAGAATACGCGTGTGTACGAATCCTTTCTTTTCCAATGCGTCCCGGATTGCGCCGATGCGCCCGTCCATCATGTCCGAAGGCGCCACGATGTCGGCGCCGGCTTCCGCATGGGACAGCGCCTGTTTCACGAGTACTTCGACGGTTTCGTCGTTGACCACGTAGCCGTTTTGATCTACGAGCCCGTCTTGGCCGTGAGTCGTGAAAGGGTCTAGAGCGACATCGGTGATGACACCCAGTTCCGGCAGCTGTCGTTTCAGTAGGCGTACCGCTCGTTGCACCAAACCCTCAGCATTGTAAGCCTCGCGTGCGTCATCCGTTTTTTTGTCGGGTGACGTTACGGGAAAGAGTGCGATGGCGGGAATGCCAAGCCGAAAAGCCTTTTCGCTTTCGCGTAACAGCAAGTCGATGCTTAGTCGCTCGACGCCGGGCATAGAAGCGACCGGTTCCCGCCGATTTTCGCCTTCCAAGATGAAAAGAGGGTAAATCAAATCATTGGTGGAAAGCTGTGTTTCCCGCACTAAGCGCCGGCTGAATTCATTCCGTCTCATTCGGCGCAAGCGAACATTGGGGTAAGAAATGCTATTATTTAACGACATGGTGGCCGGTTTATTGCGTGGGACACAGAGGAACTCGGTAGTTTAGTGCATGCCGCCGAGTTATGATAAGAATATTAAAAAGTCAGCAGGAGTTTTTAAATGAAATTTACTAAGTCTTCCTTCGGCCTGGCAAGTTGGGCCGTTGCATTGTCGTTGCTGTTAAGCTTCTGGGGAGCGGCAGCGTGGGCGGAGGAAGGATTACTCCCTCCACAGCAGGTTATCCAGCACAGTGCCGACGAGCTGCAAACCACGCTGCAAAAGCCGGAATACAAGGGCGATTTCAGGAAAGCTACTCAGTTCGTTGATGGCATCATCGAACCGCATGTGGATTTCGATCGTGTGTCGATGTTGATTTTAGGAAAGTATTGGAAGACGGCGACGCCCGAGCAAAAAGAACGTTTTAAAAAGGAATTCCGGATGCTGCTTGTGCGTACGTATACCACCGCCTTTACCGAATACGCCAACTGGAAAATCCGTTATCTGCCGCTGCAGATGAAGCCGGAGGACAAGAAGGTTATGGTCCGTACCGAAATTCTCCAGGCGGGCGCTCAACCCGTGGCGGTCAACTATCGAATGGTGTTCACCAAAAACGATTGGAAAGTGTACGACGTATTGATCGAGGGCATCAGTTTGCTACAGAACTATCGTGCCAGCTTTACCGATGAGGTTGCCCGTACCGGCTCCCTCGATCAATTGATTTCACACCTGGCAGAGCGCAACGCTACCGCCATGAAAGAGCCGCTCGGGGCAGCGGGCGGCGGCGATAAAAGAGGCTCATAGCCAGTCTCTAGGTTTCAGGTAATTCTTGTACAGATTATCTTCGGCGCTACCTTCCTGCGGCTTCCAGTTATAGCGCCAATGCGCGATCGGCGGCAGAGACATTAGAATGGATTCTGTCCTGCCGCCCGATTGCAATCCAAACAAAGTTCCTCGGTCATAAACCAGGTTGAATTCGACGTATCGTCCGCGGCGATAGAGCTGAAATTCGCGCTCCCGTTCGCCGTAGGGCATATCCTTCCGTTTTTGGACGATCGGAACATAAGCCTTGATGTAATGATCTCCGACGCTGCGCAAAAAATCGAAGCAGCGATCGAACCCCCATTCATTGAGATCGTCGAAAAATAATCCTCCGATGCCCCGGGTTTCATTGCGGTGTTTGAGAAAAAAGTATTCATCGCACCAGCGCTTGAACTTGGGGTAAATATCTTCGCCAAAGGGAAGACAGGCATCCCGGGCTACAGTGTGCCAATAAATCGCATCTTCTTCGAAGGGATAATAGGGTGTGAGATCGAAGCCGCCGCCAAACCACCATACCGGCGTTTCGTTTTCCTTCTCCGCGAGGAAAAAACGGATATTGGCATGAGAGGTCGGGACATATGGATTCAGAGGGTGAATGACCAGGGATACGCCTACGGCTTGAAATGTCCGGCCTGCGAGTTCTGGCCGATGCGCAGTGGCGGAGGGTGGCAGATTTCTGCCGAACACGTGGGAGAAATTGACGCCGCCTTGCTCGAACGTTTTTCCGCCGGTCAATACGCGGGTTCTTCCTCCGCCGCCGCCATTGTATTGCCAAAGGTCCTCCAAAAATCGTGCGTCTGGTTCCTCGTTTTCCAGGGCGAGACAGATTTTGTCTTGGAGGTCTTGAAGATAAGCTTTAACTTGTAAGATATCGGGTGTGTTCATTCGGCGATCTTCCCGTAAAAGTCGAGTGTGGATGGGAGTCTCCGGGATGTTGTTCGGCTCGAGCGCTTTGCGGCTTTCTTCTTCTAAATGGACGACGAGATTGTAGCACGGTGGAATAGGGATGTTGTTGCCTCGAAAACATTATGAGTCCCGAAGGGGAAACGGAAACCAACAAGGTAAGCGGCGCCCCAAAGAATGGCGGCAACCCATTGAACGAGAATGTCCAATTGTAATTTGAGCCTGAAGGTTTATTCGGATCTGTTTTCGGTGCTTGGCCGGCCGTACTTGCGTACTTGGCTGGACGGGTTGCCGACTCGGTTGGACGCGGTTTTTAGCTCCGCGCGGCATGGCGATTGGCCGGCTTGGCAGGCCGCACTCGATGGCCTGCCAAAAATCGATGCGTCCGTGGTCGATTTGAATGCCGATAGCATCCTTGTCGATGGGGGATGCAACGAAGAACAGCGGGACCGCATCGAGAGTCTGCTGCTCAGGTTTCATCCGTGGCGCAAGGGTCCATATGCCATTCATGGCATTCATATCGATACGGAATGGCGCTCCGATCTTAAATGGCGCAGGCTGAAAGATCATATTCAGCCGCTTGAAGGCCGAACCGTGTTGGATGTCGGCTGTGGAAATGGTTACCACGCCTGGCGCATGATTGGATGCGGGGCCGAGTTGGTGATCGGAGTTGATCCGACACTCTTAAGTGTCGCGCAATTTCTGGCGATCAAGCATTTTGCCGGCGATTTTCCGGTTCATGTGCTTCCCTTGGGTATAGAGGATGTTCCGCTCAATCTTCGTGCCTTCGACACCGTTTTTTCGATGGGGGTGCTTTACCATCGCCGTTCGCCTTTCGATCATCTTTTGGAGCTCAAGGGCTGTCTCAGATCCGGCGGTGAATTGGTCTTGGAGACTTTGGTCGTCGACGGTGGGCTGGGTCAGGTTTTGGTGCCCGAGGATCGCTATGCGCAGATGCGCAATGTGTGGTTCATTCCGTCCTGCGCTACCTTGTTATCGTGGCTAAGGCGATGCGGTTACCGAAACGGCCGGGTCGTCGATGTGACGAGGACCACAGCCGACGAGCAACGCTCCACGGACTGGATGCGCTTTCAGTCTCTGTCCGATTTCCTGGACCCGGCCAACCCGGAACTGACGATCGAGGGCTTGCCCGCGCCGGTGCGCGCGGTGTTCATCGCCGAGAGCCCTTAGAATCGGAAACCACCGCTGGCGTAAAATTATCCCTCTATCCTTTGTTCCTCCCTCGCATATTTCTTCATGAAAACACCCTGTATCGGTTTTGTCAGCCTTGGCTGTCCCAAGGCGTTGGTAGATAGTGAACGCATTCTGACCAAGTTGCGTGCCGAAGGTTACAGCCTCGTTCCGACATATAAGGACGCTGATCTTGTCGTTGTGAATACCTGCGGATTCATCGATGCCGCGGTCGAGGAGTCCCTGGACGCCATAGGCGAGGCTTTGAAAGAGAACGGTAAGGTCATCGTTACGGGATGTCTGGGCGTTCGCGAGAGCGAGATTCGATCCCGCCATCCTCAAGTGCTGAAGGTTACCGGCGCCCATGCCTATGAAGAGGTTGTCGAGGCGGTGCATGAGCATTTGCCGCCTCTTCACGATCCTTTTGTCGATCTGGTGCCGCCGGAAGGAGTCAAACTAACGCCTCGCCATTATGCTTACCTGAAGATCTCCGAGGGCTGCAATCATCGCTGCACGTTTTGCATTATTCCGAGCTTGCGCGGTGATCTGGTCAGCCGCCCCATCGGCGACGTGATGGCGGAAGCGGAGCGCCTAGTTTCGGCTGGAGTGAAGGAACTGCTCGTCGTATCGCAAGATACCAGCGCCTACGGCATCGATTTGAAGTATCGAACCGGCTTCTGGGGCGGGCGTCCGCTCAAGACCCGCTTCTATGATTTGGCCAAGGCTCTGGGGGAGTTCGGGGTTTGGGTGCGGATGCATTATGTTTATCCCTATCCCCATGTGGATGAAGTTATCCCGCTCATGGCGGAGGGAAAAATCCTGCCCTATCTGGACATTCCGTTCCAGCACGCCAGCGCCCGAATTCTGAAGCTGATGAAGCGTCCGGCAGCCGCAGAGGATGTCTTGGCCCGGATCGCCGAGTGGCGGAACATCTGCCCGGAAATCACGCTTCGCAGTACGTTCATCGTCGGCTTTCCGGGGGAAACCGAGGCGGATTTTGAGCAGCTGTTGGCGTTTCTTCAAGAAGCCCAGCTCGACCGGGTCGGGTGCTTTACCTATTCGCCCGTCAAGGGCGCGGTTGCCAACGAGTTATCCGATGTTGTGCCGGAAGCCGTGAAAGAAGAACGCCTCGCGCGGTTTATGGAGGTTCAGGCTCAAATCAGCGCTGATAGGCTGCAGTCGAAGATCGGGTTGCAGGAAATCGTTTTGGTCGACGAGGTTGTGGAGGAGGGAGCGGTCGCTCGCAGCCGGGCCGATGCTCCTGAAATCGATGGCCAAGTATTTATCGATGGCGCGACCCATTTGAAGGTCGGCGACTGGGTCGAGGTGGTTCTTGAGGATGCCGACGACCACGATTCGTGGGCGCGTCTCGCAAACCGTTAGATTTGTAGGCGGCTATCCGGCGAAGAAAGATAGCCGCCTCGTTCTGCGAATCGAATCAGCCGTGGTGATGTCCGCCCGGACCATGTACGTGGCCGTGATCCAGCTCATCGGGCGTAGCATCGCGAACGTCCGTGATTTCAACCTCGAAATTCAAAGTAAGGCCGGCCATCGGATGATTGCCGTCCAGGACTACCTCGTCATCGTCTACGCCGATTACCGTAAGCAGCTGAAGACCTTCCGGAGACTGCGCTTGAAATTGCATGCCAGGCAGTATCTCTTGTCCCTCTTCAAAGGCCGTTTTCGGTACCGACTGAATAAGGTCGTCGTCTCGCAAGCCATACGCTTCTTCCGGCGGAATGCTGACCTTGAGCTTGTCGCCCACGGCGCGACCGGTTAACGCATTCTCCAGTCCGGGAATGATGTTGCCCATGCCGTGAATATAGGCCAATGGACCTTGATCCTTGGAACTGTCGAGGATGTCGCCGTCATCGCTGGTGAGGGTGTAGTGGATATGGACCACTTTGCGGGGTGATACTTGCATGAGATACCCTTGCTGTCGCGGTGGTTGAAATTCCCATCATAACGAGTTTTCACTATGATAGACAGCGTTTTTCCGATTTAGATCAAGCGACAAAGCGATAAGGAGATTTTTTGGGTTTCCCGGCGGGTTTGCTTTGTTCCTTGTAGATGAGATACACGAAAATCCCCATCAATGCTGTCAAAATCCCGCATTTCACCCGCAGCAGAAAATCCAGTTTCGCGATCCAGTGCGGATGAGAGAGGATGAACTCGTTCATCTGGCTGAACCAGTTCTCAAACATAAGCACGACTCCTCGAAATACTCTGGATGAGTGAACTTTCTTCTTAGAACCGATCTTACTCGTTTGAATCCGTAATTTTTCAAAAATCGGTGTTGACGATCTGAGCCGATCGACGCTGTTGTCATACGGAAGCAGATCGAGGGTCCGGCACGTTGAGTGTGCCCGCCGCCTAAGGTAACATTCCGGCTTCTTTTAGGTCTAACGAACAAGATACTCCTCTGCCAATCTTCAACTTCGTCAAAAGGTTGTTCAAATTGCCGCAGCCCAAGCCGGAGGCAGCGGTGAGCGTTAGGATTTATCCGCGATCTGAACACATGATTTCCCGATCGATGATCAGCGATAACGCGCTAAAGGTGCTTTATCGCCTGAAGAAATCCGGGTATCAGGCTTATTTGGTCGGCGGTTGCGTACGCGACTTGCTTTTGGGGCGCGAGCCGAAAGATTTCGACGTGGTAACCAGCGCGCATCCCGAAGAGATCAGGGCGATTTTCCGCAATTGCCGTTTGATCGGTCGGCGTTTTCGCCTCGCTCATGTGCATTTCGGCGAGGAAATTATCGAAGTGGCAACCTTTCGAGGGCTCGCAGGCGAGGAGAGTCACGGGGGGCGCATCATCGAGAATGGCCGCATCCTTAGGGATAACGTCTATGGAACCATCGAAGAGGACGCCTTCCGCCGCGATTTCACGGTTAATGCGTTGTATTACAACATCAATGATTTTTCCGTGGTGGATTACGTCGGCGGCATGGAGGATCACAAGGCCGGTATGCTGAGACTAATCGGCGACCCGGAGCAACGTTATCGGGAGGACCCGGTACGGATGCTGCGGGCGTTACGCTTCTCCGTCAAACTCGGCTTTACCATTCATCCGAGCTGCGCCGATCCGATCAAACGGTTTTCGAGTCTGCTACAAGAAATTCCGCCGGCTCGTCTTTATGAAGAGGTTCTTAAGCTGTTCTTGTCCGGTTATGCGGTACAGACTTTCGAACAGCTCAGGCACTACGGTTTGTTCGCGGCACTGTTTCCCGAGACGGAGCGGTGTTTGGCCAAGGAGCAGCAGGGGTTTCCGCTGACATTCTTGGCCAAAGCCTTGGAACGGACCGATCAGCGAGTGCAAGAGGGAAAACCGGTAGCGCCATATTTTCTGTTCGCGGCCTTGTTGTGGGAACCGGTTCGGGCGGGCGCGCAAGCCCGAATCAAGGCCGGAGAAAGCGATATTTTGGCCTATCAGGAAGCTGCGGGTGAGGTGATTGCACGGCAAGTTCGTCATACCGCTTTGCCCCGGACGGTCAGTCTACCGGCTCGGGAGGTTTGGGCCTTGCAGCCGCGTTTTGAACGGATTGTCGGCTCACGGCCGTTTCGTTTGTTGACCCATCCCCGCTTTCGTGCCGCTTATGATTTCCTGTTGCTCCGGGCCGAGACCGGAGAGGCCGAGCCGTCGCTCGCCGAGTGGTGGACTCGATTCCAGCAGGCCGACGAAGCCGAGCGGAAAGCCATGACGAGTCCCGGCCGGCGCCGCTCCGGCAGATCCCGGTCGCGTAAACGCAAATCGCGCTCTGAATCTTCTGCCAATGTTTCCGTCTGATCATGTTGTGCCATTCGATAAAACGGCGGCCTATATCGGTCTGGGCGCCAATTTGGGCGATCCCATCGAAACCATCAAGTCGGCGCGCTCGGCTATTAGTAAGATAGAGGGTATCCGGGAGTTGGCTTTTTCGAGCCTTTATTGCAGTGCGCCCATGGGACCGGGCGATCAGCCCGATTACATCAATGCCGTAATGTCGGTCGAAACGACATTGGGGCCGCTGGAGTTGTTGCGCAAACTTCAGGCCATAGAGACGGCTCACGGGCGGGTGCGCAAGGGCGAACGCTGGGGACCTCGGACGCTGGACCTGGATTTGTTGCTGTACGGGTGCGAAATCATAGCGAGCGAAGTGCTGACCGTCCCTCATCCGGGAATCGCGGACCGCGAGTTCGTGCTGTATCCGCTCGAGGAGATCGCGCCGGAGCTCGAGATTCCCGGCAAGGGGCGATTGGCTGATCTGGTTCGGAAGTGTCCGCAACGAGGATTGAGGGTAATCGAGCATGTATGATGCGGCCAAGGCTTTGACTATTCCGGATCTCGCGGCGATGAAACGGCGCGATGAAAAAATCGTGGCTCTTACCGCTTACGATGCCAGCTTCGCCAAACTCATGGACGATGCCGGCGTGGATCTGGTTTTGGTCGGCGATTCGTTGGGAATGGTCGTGCAAGGCGAGCCGACGACGTTGCCGGTGACCTTGGACGATATGGTCTACCATACCCGGTGCGTGGCGCGCGGAATTCGCCGCGCCGTATTGGCGGCGGACATGCCGTTCGCCAGTTATTCCGGTCCGGCGCAGGCGATCGATAGCGCCGCTAGGTTGATACGTGGCGGGGCACATATGGTCAAGATCGAAGGCGGGCGGAAGCGGGTCGAGATCGTTCGTGCCTTGGTAGAGCAGAATATTCCCGTTTGCGGTCACTTGGGGCTGCTGCCTCAATCGGTTCATCAGGTCGGCGGTTATCTCGTGCAGGGAAAAGAAGAAAAAGCCGCACAGGCAATCCTCGAGGATGCCTTGATTCTTCAGGAAGCGGGTATTAGTGTGTTGGTGCTCGAATGTGTGCCGGCGACCTTGGCCGGCGAGATTACGGCGGCTCTCGATATCCCGACGATCGGCATAGGTGCGGGTCCGGGCTGTGGGGGCCAGATTCTCGTACTGTACGATATGCTCGGCATCACGCCGGGCAAGCGCCCCAAGTTTTCCAGAAATTTTCTTCAAGGCGCCGAGGATATTCCGTCGGCTATCCGCAATTACGCAGACGATGTGAGATCCGGCCGGTTCCCGGCGTTGGACCACAGTTTTTAGCGGTTCTTTCGGCGGATAATCCAAGGCTCGTCATGCTCATTATCGAATCCATAAGCGATTTGCGCCAAGCCGTGCGGGAATGGCGTTCGAAAGATCTTTCCGTGGCTTTCGTGCCGACCATGGGAAACCTGCATGCCGGGCACGTGCATCTTGTCCGCGAGGCGAAGCAACTCGCCGATAAGGTTGTGGTGAGCGTTTTCGTCAATCCGACTCAATTCTCTCCCGGCGAAGATTTCGATGCCTACCCGCGAACGCCCGCGGAAGATTCGGAAAAGCTTCGCAGCGCGGCAGTCGATCTCCTGTTCATGCCTTCGGTGGCCGAGCTGTATCCCACGGGTTCGGGGCTTACAACTTTCGTCGAGGTGCAGGGTTTGTCCGATGAACTCTGCGGTCGGTTCCGGCCGGGACATTTCCGAGGCGTCGCCACTATCGTCAGCAAGCTCTTCAACCTGGTGCAGCCCGATATCGCGCTGTTCGGCGAAAAGGATTATCAGCAGCTGTTGATAATCCGCCGTATGGTGGCGGATCTCGATTTTCCCGTGCGCATTCGCGCCGTCCCGACCGTCAGAGAGCCGAGCGGATTGGCGATGAGTTCTAGAAATGCGTATCTCACGAGCGAGCAGAAGGAACAGGCGGCTATCTTGTATCGCTGCCTTTGCCTCGCGGCGGAGGCAATTTGCAGGGGCGATAGCGATTTCGACCGTATCGAACGGCAGCAGATCGAAACCTTGCAAGCCGCCGGATTTCGTCCGGATTATTTCAGCGTCCGGCGCGAATCCGATCTGGTACCGGCAGGACAGGACGATTCCCATCTCGTCATACTGGCAGCGGCCTGGCTGGGCAAAACTCGCTTGATCGATAACGTTCGGCTGACGCGCTCCTAATGAATGGGAGCGCTAATTCTTTCCGTTCAAGGCGGTCGTGATGATGTCGCTATTGACGAATCGGCCGGCTTCGGTTCGGACGAATTCCTCGAACTCCCGTGCCACTGCGGACAGGCGTTTGCCGGCCCGATGCACGATGTACCATTGGCGCATGATGGGAAACGATTCCGCATCTAAAACGACCACCCGGCCGTCTTCCAGTTCGCGTTCTACGGTATGTATTGAAACAATGCCAAGCCCGAGTCCTTCTTCCACGCCCTGTTTGATGGCGCCGTTGGTGTTCATTTCCATGCTGGCGGAAATTTGCACGCCCTTTTCCGACAAGAAGCGCTCGACCGCATTGCGGGTGCCGGATCCCTGCTCCCGCATGAGGAAGGTTTCATGATTCAGTTCGCTCAACGGAATGCTCTTTTGGCCCGCCAACGGATGATTGGCGGGGGCGATGACGACCAAGGGGTTGTCCATAAATGCTTCTGCCGTCAAGTCCTGATCCTCCGGCGGCTGCCCCATCAGTACGATGTCGGCCTCATTGTCGTCGAGTTGCTGGAGCAGCCCTTTGCGGTTGGTGACTTTAAAGCTGACCTTAACTTTCGGATAACGCCGGCAAAAATCGGCCAAAAGGCGGATAGCGAAATAATGAACGGTACTGGCAACCGACACGGCCAAACGCCCGCCTTCCGTGCCTTTCAGTTCCTCGATCAGTTGTTCGGCTTCTTCCAATTGCAACGAGATGGTGCGGCTCAGCCGATATAGTTCTTCCCCGGCCCGGGTCAGGTAAATTTTTTTGCCCAACCTCTCGAATAACGGCAAACCGATGACATCCTCGAATTGTTTGATTTGCATCGAAACGGCAGGTTGCGTCAGATAAAGCTCCTCCGCCGCGCGGGTGAAGCTCAGGCGGCGTGCCACCCTCTCAAAGACTTTTAACTGCCGAAGTGTAATGTTCATGCTTTCGCGCCAACAGGCAATCTATAAAGAATTATTTATCTTGAAAGTATGGACTCATTGATTCTTCTTATGCAATATCCTCAGGCCGGTGTTCAGTCGCGATCTTAAATTCAGCAAGGGTAGCGCAGAGCTTCGACGTGGCGGCAGTCTGCCACCGTCGTTCCGTGCACTATGGTTGAATTAGGCGTTTTCAGGGGGCGGCGGTGATGAGGTGGTTGGTCGATATCGCTTTTTGCCCGTACTGCGTCGTCGCCGCTTGCATCGGGTTGGATGCAGTCTGCCGTGAATTTAGGGTGGCCTCGTGGTCCATACATGCGCCCGTGCGGTTAGAATAACGAAATAGGAGGAGGCTCTCATGTCCAAGAAACATCCCGTCATCGCTGTCACCGGTTCGTCGGGTGCAGGTACGACTACCGTAAAACAGGCGTTCGAGCATTTGTTCTTTCGGCTGAACATTGAGCCGGCGGTGGTGGAGGGTGACAGTTTTCACCGTTACGACCGTGCCGAAATGCGTAGCCATATCGCCAATGCTCAAGCGGAGGGCCGGCATTTCAGTCACTTCGCCGTCGAGGCGAACTTGCTCGAGGATTTAGAAAGCTTGTTCCGGCAGTACAGCGAAACTGGCACCGGCAAGCGTCGCTATTACATCCACAACGAGGAAGAAGGCCAGCGTCTGGGGGGGTACAAACCGGGTACCTTCACGCCGTGGGGCGATATTCCCGGGGGAACCGACTTATTGTTTTATGAGGGATTGCACGGCGCTGTGAAGAACGAGGTCGTGAATATTCCGCAATATGCGGACCTCTTGGTGGGTGTGGTCCCCATCGTCAATCTGGAATGGATTCAGAAAATCCACAGGGATACTGCGGAACGCGGCTACAAGCCGGAGGACGTGACCGATACGATTCTGCGACGCATGTACGATTACGTGAAGGTCATCACTCCGCAGTTCTCCCAGACGGATATCAATTTTCAGCGAGTGCCTCTGGTCGATACCTCGAACCCATTCATCGCACGTGACATTCCGTCGCCGGACGAAAGCCTCGTGATTATCCGCTTCAAGAATCCACGCAAGTTCAACGTAGATTTCCAAAATCTTTTGTCGATGATCAAGGACTCGTTCATGTCCCGCTACAACTCGATCGTCGTGCCCGGCGGCAAGATGGGGCTGGCCATGGAAATCATTTTCCGCCCCATTCTCGAGCGGATGATGGAAGAGAAGAAAAATGCTTGACCGAGGCCGAACATGCGACAAGGCGGCTTTTTCAAGGCCGCTGTAAATTCGCGTATGCGAGCATCAGCCACTTGACTCCGGATTCGGCAAAATTCACCTGAACCCTGGCTTGATTGCCTTCCCCCTCGTACTGAAGGATAACGCCTTCCCCGAATTTTGCGTGGCGAACACGCTGTCCCAGCTTAAAAATACCGTTATTGTCGGTGGTGCTGGTTGACGGCTGTGAGGAAATCATGGGTCGGCCGATGCTTCCGCGCATGCGGACTTCCTGAAGATGTTCGGACGGAATCTCCCGTAGGAAACGCGAGGGGCGGGGATAGGTTTCCTTGCCGTACAACCTCCGGGCTTCGGCATAGGTGAGGTAAAGTTTGCGCTTCGCGCGGGTGATGCCGACGTAGCAAAGGCGGCGCTCTTCTTCCAGGCGTCCCGGTTCTTCCAGCGATTGCAGGCTGGGAAACAATCCTTCCTCGAGTCCAGCGATGAACACCAATTCGAACTCCAGTCCCTTGGCCGCATGCAGGGTCATGAGCTGAACGCAGTCCTCGAACTCGTCGCTTTGATTCTCCCCGGCCTCCAGCGCGGCGTGGGACAGAAACTGGTCGAGCTTTGAAAGCTCCGTATCCAGTTGCGGCTCGTATTCGAACTGGCGGGCGGCGTTGACCAATTCGTCCAAGTTTTCGATTCGCGCTTCGGCCTGTTCGCCCTTTTCCTTTTCATAATGGGCTCGGAGACCCGAGGTGGGAATAACATGCTGCACCTGTTCCCAAAGAGAAAGCTCGGCCGTGTCTCGGGTCATGGTCTCAATCAGTTGCAGAAAGCCGGCTAAGGGATTCCTGGCGCGGGTGGGCAACGCGGCGTCGCGGCCGAGCATTTCCGCCGCCTGCCAAAGAGAGCAGCGCTCCGAGCGGGCTAAATCACGGATCAAGTCGAGTGTCTTGGCGCCGATGCCGCGCACGGGCGTATTGACGACTCGTTCGAAGGAGGGGTCGTCATGGCGGTTGGCGATCAGGCGGAGATAAGCGAGAGCGTCCTTGATTTCCGCCCGTTCGAAGAAGCGAAGTCCGCCGTAGACCCGATAGGGAATTCCCATGGCCAGCAATTTCTCTTCAAACTGGCGGGATTGAGCGTTGGAGCGGTAAAGGATTGCCGCATCTCGGCGGGCGTTACCTTCTTGCCCCCACTGCTTTATCCGCTCGGCCACGAAATAAGCCTCTTCCTGCTCGTTGAAGGCGGCATATACCGAAATCGGCTCGCCGATGCCGCCGTCGGTCCATAGGGTTTTTCCGAGTCGGCCTTCGTTATTCGCGATGAGGGCGTTCGCGGCATTTAATATGTTGCTGGTGGAACGGTAGTTCTGCTCCAGCCGAATCAGACGGTGACTTGGATAATCCTTCTGAAATTTATGGAGATTCTCGACTTTCGCACCGCGCCAGCTGTAGATGGACTGATCGTCATCGCCAACGACGAACAGATTCTCGCGCTCGCGGGTGAGAAGCCGCAGCCAGGCGTACTGAATTCGGTTGGTGTCCTGGAATTCGTCTACTAGTACGTGATGGAAACGGCGCTGGTAATGATCCAGCACTTCGGGTGTATCCCGCAGGAATTCGTGGGCGCGCAACAGCAATTCGGCAAAATCGACCAGGCCCGACCGCTCGCAGAGTTCCTCGTAAGCCAGATAGATGCGCTGCATCTGTTTTTGGAATGGATCGTACGACTCCGGCAGGTGACGGGCTCGGCGTCCTTCTTCTTTGTGGGCATTGATGAACCATTGTACTTGGCGTGGCGGCCAACGGGCCTCGTCCAGGTCGAGACTCTTGAGCAGACGACGGATGAGCCGATGCTGGTCGTCCGAGTCGAGGATCTGGAAGGCATCTGGCAATCCCGCTTCCTTGGCATGACGGCGCAACAGGCGGTGCGCGAGTCCGTGGAAGGTGCCGACCCATAAGTTTTGAGCGGATATGTTCAGCAGACTTTCGATACGTCCGCGCATTTCGCTCGCCGCTTTGTTGGTGAACGTGACTGCCAGGATGCCGTGGGGCGACGTGCCTTCCACCTGCATCAACCAGGCGATGCGATGTACGAGTACGCGGGTCTTGCCGCTTCCGGCGCCGGCCAATACCAGAAGGGCCGGAGTGGGCGAAGTTACCGCCTCTCGCTGAGCCGGATTCAGGGGATCGATAATCGGGGTAATGTCCATGGTGCTATTTTAATGGAATCAGCTTGCGCGATTGATATGAAGCTTGCACAATCGCACTCTCTTTGAGAGAGGAGGTTAGCGATGAGTTTCGATATAAAAAAAATGACTAAACGCGAGCTCAACGTCGGGCTTAAAGACCAGAAAATCCGTTACGGTGTCGGCGCCGCACTGGCGCTAGTCTCGGTATTTCTGGCCAATATCCCGCTGTTGATCGTAGGCGGTATTCTATTGGCTTCTGCTCGTCTTCGCTGGTGCCCCGTCTATTCCGGGCTCGGTAAGAACACGGTAGATCCGACTGAAGAGCAAGCTAGTTCCACCAGTTCTCAGACGGATCATTAAACCGGCTTTCATCGACTGGACCTCGTCGGTCCCAGTGCTACACGGCGCAGGGAAGCGCCGAAATACTCGCCTTCTGCCTTGTCGCGCGCAGCGCCAAGTTGTCTTTGAATAGTCATGTTCGGTAACTCGCCGGCGCTTGAGTCCGCTGCCGAGTCCGTCTCCTCCCGTCTCCAACGATAGACAATTCGGGAAAGAATTCATCGTAATCAGTCTAAGTTTCGAGCTGAACTTCACGTAAGAATTTTACGTGGAGATTTAATGACGAACGATGAATTTATTGGGGTTGCATGTTGCGTATCCTTAAAGGCTTTATCGCTGTTTTTTTTCTATTTGGGGTTCTGAGTCTCCTTCCGGGATCTATAGTGCGAGATTCCGTCTTTGTTGTCCGGCTTCTGTTTGAAAACCCTCCGACCACTCTGCCGGTTCCCGTCGCCGGTGTTAAACCACGAAATCTGCAAGATACATGGGGAGCGATAAGAAGCGGCGGCCGAACGCATGAGGGGATTGACATCTTCGCTCCCAAAGGAACCTCTGTCCATTCGACTACGCACGGGATTGTTATGAGAGTCGGACAGAATCGATTAGGCGGGAATGTCGTCTCGGTGTTGGGGCCCGGCCGTCAGGTTCACTATTACGCTCATTTCGAACGTGTGGCACCGATCCGGGTAGGGGATATCGTATGGCCAGGCGATCTTTTGGGTTACGTAGGGAATACGGGTAACGCTCGCACTACGCCGAGCCACCTTCACTATGGCCTCTATCTTCCAGGGGGTAGAGCTATCAATCCATTTCCTCTGCTCGCCGGAAATTAGCCTTCGGTGTCGTTTCGCGTGTGCCGCGTTGTCGTTCAGGGGCAAGCGATTCTTAATATAAAGAAGCTTGGTCAACGTTTGCATCTATCGATCATTATAGTTTCTTGTGAGGAATCAATATTTATATAATTTTGATTATTGTAAACGTAAAGTGGCGTAATATGATGGAACCGCTGGCGATCATTAGTCGGTTGATACCTGCGGGAGGTTTAAATGATTGTGATGACTTGGGTTGAGCTTCTGTTAACTGGCTTGCTTGTGGCTTCCGTAGCCTTTTCGATTGGTTTCTGTATCAACAACTACGCAAACGTTAATAAAGAGGGGAGCATCGGATTTATGAAGAAGGCGACGAAATGAGTTTGCTTTCTCCGGGGCTTTTGCAGCCCTGGGGCGATGTTTTCCGATTCGTGCATGATCGATTTTTGTAATTTTCCGGGGGATGGTGGTCGTTAGGCCTATTCCTCGGAAAAGCTTCTCCACTCCGGAATGATCTTTTTCGTCATTGTCTGATCTAGTCGCCGCCAGCGACGCCGATTTCATTCAACTTCATCTGCAAATTTTTCGATGGATAGAGGCATTGCCTCTATCCACGACAGAACTCTATTCCCTTCATGGCGCGTATCCCAACCGATCAACGAGTTTGGCGTGACGGGTTTCGAGCAATATCGACCTTCGGGTTGGATCGCCGATCAAGCCCGTTTTTGCCGCGCTCGCGCAGTGAAAACTGACAATCCGCTGATTCACGGTTTCTCGTCGAGTTCATCGAGCACCGAAGGCTCTCTCGGTGTATGTAACAAATTGTTGATTATTAAAAAGAACCTTCCAGTCGAGGCGCCTTCGTCGAGGTTGGTTTCGACTATGCCATTGCCCCGAAAAAATATTCAAGGATCTTGCTTGACTTGGTTGCAGATGATTTCTATATTCCATTCAGGTGGTAATAAGTGGAAAAAAATGGAGCCCAATGGAAGTAGGGGGATTTCTTGTTTCGAGGCGTTAACTCCATCAATCTCGACGAAAAAGGTCGTCTGGCCATGCCTACGCGTTATCGAGCGGAGTTGCATGAGAATTGTGACGGCCAATTGGTGGTTACGGTCGGTCTGGACAAATGCCTCATGCTCTACCCGCTTCCCGAGTTTGAAGAGATTGAGCGCAAGCTGGTGAAGCTTCCTTCTCTAAATAAACAGGCAAAGCGTTTGCAGCGCCTGTTGATCGGCCATGCCACCGAGTGTGAGATGGATGGCCAGGGACGGTTCCTGGTTCCCGAGCCTTTGAGGAAGTTCGCCGGATTGGAAAAGCGTGTGGCGCTGATCGGTCAAGGTAATAAATTCGAGATTTGGGACGAGGATTCCTGGAATGCCTCTCGTGACGAGTGGATCGAAGAGGAGCGCCTGGAGAGCCTGGAGGACTTGTCGCCCGAGTTGGGATCTTTGGCGCTGTGAGTCAGGAAGATCGGGCGCACCGGCCGGTCATGCTGCGTGAGGTGCTGGATGGTTTGGCACTGAAGGCTGACGGCTTGTATGTCGACTGCACGTTCGGGCGTGGCGGACATAGTGGAGCAATCCTCGAGAGCTTGGGGCCGGAAGGAAGACTGCTGGCTTTGGACAAAGATCCCGAAGCCGTAGCCTCCGAAGAGGCCCAGCGGCTTATGACGGATCCGCGGTTTGCCCTCGAATACGGCAGTTTTGCGAGTCTGCGCGAATTTGTACAGCTCCGCGGATGGTCAAGTCATGTCGCCGGAGTGTTGATGGATTTAGGCGTGTCTTCGCCTCAGTTGGATGAGGCGGGCCGGGGATTCAGTTTTATGCGCGACGGTACTTTGGATATGCGCATGGATACCGGCCGAGGCATGACGGCGGCCGAATGGCTCGCGGGTGCGTCCGAGAGCGAGCTGGTCAGCGTGCTTCGGGATTACGGCGAGGAGCGTTATGCCCGGCGCATCGCCGGGGCGATCATCGAGAGGCGCTCGAAAAGCCCGATCGTATCCACGGGTGAATTGGTCGAGCTCATCGAAAAGGCCGTTCCCACGCGAGAAAGAGGCAAACATCCGGCGACGCGGAGTTTCCAGGCGATCCGCATCTTCATAAACAGAGAGCTGGAGGAGCTTGAGCAGGGACTGCGGCAAGCCATGGATGTACTAAAGCCCGGCGGGCGGTTGGTGGTCATAGCTTTTCATTCATTGGAGGACCGGATCGTGAAGCGATTTATGCGTGATGAGGAGCGCGGAGGGGCGGTGCTCTCGCATTTTTCCTTGCACCCTACCGAGCCTGGAAGGCTCAAGCGCATCGGTAAAGCTCGCATGCCGGAGCCGGAGGAAGTTCGAAGCAATCCGCGTGCTCGAAGTGCGGTCCTGCGCGTGGCGGAGCGCATCCAATCATGAGATTTCTGCTGATGTTGCTTGTGGTGGCCGTGGCCTCTGCCTTGGGTGTTGTGTACACCAAGTATCGCTCGAGGATGTTGTTCGCCGAGGTTCAGCAGCTCGAGCAGGAGCTGGACGCCTATGACGAGGAATGGGGACAGTTGCAGCTCGAGCAAAATACGTGGGCCGAGCATAGCCGTATCGAGAGGCTGGCGCACGGCCGCTTGGGCATGATGTTGCCTGCTAGAGAATCAATCATTTATATCAAACCTTAGACGTCGCGCCGAAATATGTTGATTATCCAACCCAGGCCGGTAAATGAGGCAGACTACAGCGGTCGCTGGTATTTTCTGTTGATCGTTATGCTGGTCGCCATGACGGGTTTGATCGGACGCGCCGTTTACCTACAGGTGTTGGATCGACAATTCTTAAAACGTCAAGGCGATCTGCGTCACGTCGGGATATTACCGGTGCCGGCGCACCGGGGGCGGATTTTTGATCGTAACGGAGAGTTGCTGGCCATTAGCACGCCGGTCAAATCCATCTGGGTCAATCCGAAGGAGTTCCGCGAGGCACAGATTCCGGCGGACAAGCGCAAAGCCTTGGCGGATCTTCTAGGCCTATCGTCCGGCGCGCTCGAGAAACACGTCGGAAGCGACGAGCATCGCAGTTTCGCTTATCTGAAGCGAAGGATAAGCCCAGAATTGGCCGACCAGGTGATTGCGCTGGGCATCGCGGGTGTTTATTCGGAGCGCGAATATCGTCGGTACTATCCCACCGGAGAAGTGGCTGCTCACCTGGTCGGCTTTACCAATATCGATGACAAGGGCCAAGAGGCGATGGAATTGGCCTACGACGATTGGCTGAAGGGCGTGGAGGGCGCCAAGCGGATAATCCGTGACGGCAAGCGGCGCGTCATCGAAGACTTGGAAAGCATCAGGCCGCCGGTACCCGGCAAGGATCTTGCTCTGAGCATCGATCAGCGCCTGCAATATTTAGCGTATCGAGAACTCAAGAAAGCCGTACTTCAGCATCAAGCGCGCTCCGGCTCTTTGGCGTTGCTGGATACTCAGACGGGTGAAGTGTTGGCGATCGTCAATCAGCCTTCCTACAACCCCAACAGCCGTACTCAGGTCAAGGGCAGTGCGTCGCGCAACCGGGCGATCACCGATATTTACGAGCCGGGTTCGACGATGAAACCGTTTGTTGTGGCCTTGGGCCTGGAGCTCGGACTGTACCGCCCCGATACCGTGATCGATACGGCGCCGGGTACGATGCGCGTGGGACACAACATCGTCAAGGATATCCACAACTATGGCGTTCTCGATGTTGCGCATGTCCTTCAAAAGTCGAGCAACGTGGGCGTCACGAAGATCGCGCTCAACTTGCCTTCGAAAAAGTTCTGGGCGTTCTATAACAATCTAGGTTTCGGCCAACCTTTGGAGACCGGTTTTCCCGGTGAGGCCAATGGTCGCCTTGCGGACTATCAAGGCTGGAGTCCGTTCGAACAGGCGACCTTGTCCTTTGGTTATGGCGTATCCGCCTCGACGTTACAGCTCGCGAGAGCTTACCTGTCCTTGGCCAATGACGGGGTGATGCCCATGGTAAGTCTGGTCAAGCGAAACAACTCACCCGAATTGCATCGGATCATGTCGGCCCAGACCGCTGGCGGCGTGCGCGCAATGCTGGAGCAAGTCGTGACCCGTGAAGGGACCGCGCTGAAGGCTGCCATTCCAGGCTTTCGCGTGGCCGGCAAGACCGGGACGGTCAAGAAAAGCGGGGTGGGCGGCTACTCATCTTCGCGTTATTTGTCGGTTTTCGCGGGAATGGCGCCCGCAAGCAAGCCACGCCTAGTCATGGTGGTCATGATCGATGAGCCGTCAGCAGGCGAGTATTACGGCGGAGCGGTGGCCGCGCCTGTTTTCTCGCGTGTCATGGAGGGGGCTTTGCGATTGTTGAACATCGCCCCGGATCAGGGAGATATCATGCCAATCCTCGCCGCGCAGCAGGATGAGCCCGCATGACGACCGTCGAAACACAGATTCGGGCGCACAGGCTGGATGCCTTATTGTCCGGCTTTGTCGATGCTCCCGTTTCGCGTTCGGTTGAGGTCGGCGGACTCAGTCATGACAGTCGGCGCACTCGTCCAGGCGATCTTTTCGTGGCGCTGGCGGGACACCGTTCGCATGGCATGCACCATGCCGAACAGGCGATTCGGCAAGGTTGTTCGGCCATCATTTATGATCCCGCGGATGACGGCGATGTTTTGGCAAGGGGTATTGCCGGAATGCCCTGCATGCCGGTCGAGTCGCTCGACCAAAAAATCGGCTTTATCGCGGATCGTTTTTTCGGCGAGCCGTCCGCGTTCTTGGACATTGTCGGCATTACCGGCACCAACGGCAAAACCTCGTGTAGCCACTTCCTCGCCGATGCACTTTCGGCTAAAGCGCCGGCTGCCGTAATCGGAACTCTGGGCTGGGGGGTGCCCGGCTCACTCGAGATTACTCACCACACCACGCCGGACGCCATCGAAGTTCACGATCTTTTGGCTCGCCTGCACGGCCAAGACGTCAAGTTCATAGCCATGGAAGCCTCGTCCCACGGCCAGGTTCAGGGTCGACTCAACGGCGTCCGTTTCAAGGGGGCGCTATACACGAATTTCAGCCGTGATCATCTGGATTACCACGGTACGATGGATGCCTATCTGGAAGCAAAGTTACGTCTTCTGGCTTGGCCGGGGCTCGAATTCGCGGTTTTCAACGCCGATGATCCGATCGCCGACGCCATTTTGAGCCGGGCACCATCTCATCTAAAATTGGTCGCTTTTAGTTCGCGCGAGCGAAAAATCGAATCTGGAGCCGTGGTCTCCGTAAGCGTCGTACATCAAGATTCGCAAGGAATCGCTTTTCAGGCACGGTATCGTCAGCAGCTTGCCGATGTGTTCGCACCGGTCTACGGCGATTTCAACGTGGAAAATCTGGCTGCTTCCTTGGCCGTTTTGCTTGGTTTGGATTGCGAATTGCCCGAAGCAGCGGAACTGCTCAAGAATGTTCGCCCCGTGCCCGGACGCATGGAACGATTTTCCGAGCGAGGGCGGACCGCTGTCGTGGATTACGCCCATACCCCCGATGCCCTTGCCAGTGTTTTGAGGAGCTTGCGTCGGCATTGCGAAGGAAAGTTGTGGGTGGTTTTCGGGTGTGGCGGCGACCGCGACCGCGGCAAGCGGCCGCTGATGGGTGCCGTCGCAGAAGATCTGGCCGACGGCGTCGTATTGACCGATGACAATCCCCGCTCCGAGAATGGTGACCAGATCATCCGGGATATTCGGTCCGGTTGTCGTCTCGGTAATACCGTCACGATCCGCGATCGCCGTGAAGCCATCGCCTGGGCACTCGAACGGGCGGCTGTCGGCGACATCGTTCTGGTAGCTGGAAAAGGACACGAAGACACCCAAGAAATTCAAGGCCAGAAATATCCTTTCAGTGATCGCGAAGTGGTAATGGAAATCCTTTCCGCACTGGAGTTGCCGAGATGAAGATGCGTCTTTCCGAATTCAGCACGATTGTCGGCGGTGAGCGGCATGGCGACGATGTGGCATTCGAGAATCTAAGTATCGATACCCGCTCTTTGAAGCCCGGTGATCTCTATCTGGCTATTCGCGGAGCCCGGTTCGACGGCAACGAGTTCGTCGCCCAAGCGAAATCGGCGGGTGCCTGTGGAGCAGTGGTCGAGCGCTGGACCGATTGCGAATTGCCACAAGTGAGGGTCGAAGACGGACGAATAGCGCTCGGACAGTTTTCGGCGGCTTGCCGCGATCGTTGGACCGGTCGTTTAGTCGGCATCACCGGCAGCAACGGAAAAACGACCGTCAAAGAGATGATTGCGGCCATCCTGGGAGTTGCCGCACCGGTGCTCAAGACGCAGGGCAACCTCAATAATGATATCGGTGTTCCTTTGATGTTGTTGCGGCTGGCGGACGAATACCGTTTTGCAGCAATAGAAATGGGTGCGAATCATCCGGGCGAGATTGCTTACGTCGCCGGATTGGCGAAACCGGACGTCGCCGTAATTTCCAATGCCGGAGCGGCGCATCTGGAAGGTTTCGGCTCGCTCGAGGGCGTGGCGTCAGCAAAAGGAGAATTGATTGCTTCACTCGGGCCGGACGGTACCGCCGTGCTCAATGCGGACGATCGTTTTTTCGGACGCTGGCGCGAAATGGCCGGCTCCCGGGAGGTCATCAGTTTCGGCTTCGGCCCCGATGCTGTGGTACGCGCCGATGCGGATTCCATACGAACGGGCATAAGCGACGGTAAGTTCCGCTCGTCCTTCGATCTTCTATATCAAGGAGGCCGTTATCCTCTGGCTTTGTCCTTGGCTGGAAATCATAACGTGACGAATGCGCTAGCGGCGGCAGCGGTGGCTTACGCACTGGGTTTCGATATCGAACAGATACGGACAGGGCTTTCCCGCGTTGTTCCGGTGCCGGGGCGCGTCGAGCCGGCAAACGGCATTCGAGGATCCTTGTTGATTAACGATGCCTACAACGCCAATCCCAATTCCTTTCGGGCCGCTCTAAATGTGCTACGGCAGCTTTCGGGCGAGCACTGGGTTGCCTTGGGCGCATTCGGCGAACTGGGTGAGGCGAGCGCGGAGTTGCACGCCGAGATCGGCCGCCAAGCGAAAGCGATGGGCGTGGCTCGGTTATTTGCCGTGGGCCCGAATGCGGACCGGGCGGCGGAGTCTTTCGGCGAAGGTGCTCTGTATTGCCAAGAGCAGGACCAGTTGATTGAACAAATACGACAGCAGATTAACGAGAACGTTGTGTTATTGATTAAAGGTTCACGCAGTCAACATATGGAGCGGGTAGTAGAGGCATTGCGGGAGCGGAGCGATCTATGCTGCTGATACTGGCAGAGGCTCTCCAAAAGTACTTCGACGTTTTTCGCGTCTTTCAGTATCTGACGTTACGAGCCATTTTGGGCGTGTTAACCGCCCTGATCATTTCATTCATTGTCGGACCGGTGATGATCCGACACCTCAGTAAATATAAAGTCGGACAGAGTATCCGGAGCGACGGGCCGCAGAGCCATTTTTCCAAAGCCGGAACCCCGACCATGGGCGGGGCGCTCATTCTGGTGTCGATAGCGATCAGCACCCTGCTTTGGGCCGATCTCAGCAATCGCTATGTGTGGGTCATTTTGCTGGTCACGCTGGCATTCGGCCTGGTGGGTTTCGTCGACGATTACAAAAAGCTGGTACTGCGCAATAGCGACGGCTTGGCCGCACGACACAAGTACTTTTGGCAGTCCGTGGTCGGTATGGCGGCAGCGGTGTTTCTTTATGGCACTGCCACGGTCTCGACCGAGACTCAGTTCATTGTGCCGTTCTTCAAGCAGGTTGTGCTGAACTTGGGTTTCGCCTATCCAATTCTGGCCTATTTCGTGATCGTAGGTTCGAGTAATGCGGTGAACCTGACCGATGGCCTCGACGGTCTCGCCATCATGCCGACGGTGCTCGTGGGCGGTGCTCTCGGCATCTTTGCCTACGTCTCGGGCAACGTGAACTTTGCCGAATACCTAGGCATTCCGTTTATACCCAAGGCGGGCGAGTTGGTGGTATTTTGCGGCGCCTTGGTGGGGGCCGGGCTCGGATTTCTTTGGTTCAACGCTTATCCGGCTCAGGTCTTCATGGGCGATGTTGGTGCCCTGGCGCTGGGCGCCGCTCTCGGAACACTCGCTGTTTTGGTCCGGCAAGAGATCGTGCTGATGATCATGGGCGGCGTGTTCGTCATGGAGACCTTATCGGTGATGCTTCAGGTCATTTCATTCAAGCTCACCGGTCGCCGTATTTTTCGCATGGCACCTATTCATCATCATTTCGAGTTAAAGGGATGGCCGGAACCGCGCGTGATCGTACGCTTTTGGATCATCACCGTGATTCTGGTCTTGATTGGACTCGCGACCTTGAAGTTGAGGTGAAAGATGGCGGCAAACGCAGAGGTTTATCTTGATGCCGTAAATCCATTGGACAAACTCGGATTGGACCGCCGCTCCGCGCGTGTTCTGATTTTCGGGTTGGGCAAGACCGGTCTTTCGGTAGCGCGTTTTCTGGCAGGCCAAGGTATCGAATTTGCGGTGACCGATACTCGGGAATGGCCCCCGTGTCTGGCAGAATTGCGCGAGACTTGCCCCGACGCCGGAGTCTTTCTGGGCGGCCTTCACAGTGCGGCATTCTCGGCCGCTACCCATTTGATCGTCAGCCCGGGCGTGCCGTTGGACCAGCCGAAAATCAAGGAGGCTCAACGGCGGAAGATACCGGTATTCGGCGATCTCGATCTTTTCGCATGCATGGCGAAAGCGCCCATTCTGGCGATCACGGGAGCGAACGGCAAAAGTACCGTAACGACACTAGTCGGCCTGATGGCGGAAGCCGACGGCAGGAATGTGCGAGTGGGGGGGAATCTCGGTACACCGATGCTGGAGCTTCTGGACGACCGAGCGGAGCTTTACGTTCTAGAGCTGTCGAGCTTTCAGTTGGAGCGTTCCTCGCTTTTAAGGCCGGACGCAGCGACCGTTCTCAACATCAGCCCCGATCATATGGATCGCTATCCGGACATCCAGGCTTATGCCGATGCCAAGCGACGAATTTTTCGCGGGCAGGGCGTAATGGTGCTGAATCGCGACGATCCTATGGTTGCGGCGATGGTGGAACCGGATCGACGCTGTGTGTGGTTCGGCTTGCGAGAGTCGGGTGTCGATTACGGCATTTCGGTCGCCGACGGAGCGGAGTGGCTGACAAGTCACGGCGAGTCGCTGATCCGGACTGAGAAAATCGGTATTCAAGGACGCCATAATGTATCCAACGCCCTGGCGGCCGTCGCGCTGGGAGAAGCGATCGGCTTGTCGCAAGCGGCCATGATCAATGCGCTCGAAAAGTTTGAGGGGCTGGCGCATCGCATGCAAACGGTGGCGGAAATCGACGGCGTCACGTGGATTAACGACTCCAAAGCCACCAACGTCGGTGCGTGCATGGCGGCCTTGGCCGGGTTGCATTCCAAGGCAATACTGATTGCGGGGGGGGATGGTAAGGATGCAGAATTCTCCGTACTCAGACCCGTAGTCGCCGAAAAGGTGCGGGCGGCGGTGCTGATGGGCAAAGACGCCCCGTTGTTGGAAACGGCGTTGAGAGATGTCGTTCCCACGGTCCGCGTCGAAAATATGCGTCAGGCGGTCCGGGCTGCACGGTCCTTGGCGCAGCGTGGCGATTCGGTTCTGCTGGCTCCGGCATGTGCCAGCCTCGATCAATACAAGGACTATCAGGAAAGGGGACGGGTGTTCACGGAAGAAGTCATGGGGCTTTCGCCATGAGGGCGAAAGTGACAGTCCGCGGGCGCGGGTTGGTGCTGCATTGGGGGGACCGGCGCTTTTATTTGGACACTGTCTTATTGGTTGCGTCCTTAGGGCTTCTGCTCCTCGGTTTCGTAATGGTTGCCTCGGCCTCTCTGCACCTCGGGGAGAAACTCGCCGAGGACAGCTTTTATTTCCCCCGACACCAGCTAGTCCACATCGCTCTCGGTCTTTGCGCCGGTTGCGCCGTCGCCTCGGTCAAGTTAGAGTCATGGCAGAAATCGTCGTTGAGCTTGTTCCTGTTTGGGCTCGTTCTACTGGTCGTGGTTTTGATGCCCGGCGTCGGCAAGGTCGTGAACGGGAGTTCGCGCTGGATCAACTTATTCGGCATACGGGTTCAGGTTTCCGAGGTATTCAAGCTCATCGCCGTCATTTATACGGCAAGCTATATCCACCGTCATCTCCGCACGGTGCGCGACTCGGTTCAAGGAATGATCCGGCCTCTGGCGCTGCTATCCATAGGTGCATTACTGCTGCTCATGGAGCCCGACTTCGGTGCGACTGCGGTAGTCATGGCGACGGCACTGGGCATGTTGTTTCTGGGTGGTGCGAGATTATGGCAGTTCGGCGTACTGCTCGGCCTAATGACATTTGCCGGGGTTGGGCTGATTTACAGCGCTGAATACCGTTTGAAGCGCGTACTCAGTTTTACCAATCCCTGGGAACATCCGCTCGATACCGGTTTTCAGCTTACCCAGGCCCTGATCGCGTTCGGTCGCGGCGAGTGGACCGGGGTGGGTTTGGGTTCGAGCGTGCAAAAGCTGTTTTATTTGCCGGAGGCGCATACCGACTTTCTCTTTTCCATCATTGGCGAAGAGTTGGGATTGGTCGGTACCACCGCTGTTATCTCGCTGTTTATGCTGATTGTTTGGCGTGCGCTCGTAATAGGTCAGCTGGCCGACCGGGCTGAGAACCGCTTTGGTGCGTTCGTTGCTTACGGCATCGGTATTTGGTTTGGACTTCAATCGTTTATCAATATGGGAGTGAATATGGGCATGTTGCCCACGAAAGGACTGACCTTGCCGCTGATGAGTTACGGCGGCGGAAGCATGATGGTTATGTGTGCGGCATTAGGACTTTTATTTCGGGTTCGGAGCGAAGCCCTCGAGGCTTATGCCGCGGCGCCCAGGGTTAGGGCCAAATGGGCGCACGTCTGATGATCATGGCCGGCGGTACCGGCGGTCATGTGTATCCGGCCTTGGCGGTCGCGCGGGAGCTTTTGGCGCGGGGGCACGAGGTAGTCTGGATGGGGACTCGGTCCGGGTTGGAGGCTCGAGTTGTGCCGGCGGCCGGTATCCCCGTGGAATGGTTGTCGGTGTCAGGTTTGCGCGGCAAGGGCTGGTTAGCCAAGTTGAGTTTTCCGTTCATGCTGACGAAAGCTTGCTTGCAGGCATTGTTCATTTTGCGTCGCGTCAAGCCGAGCGTGGTTCTCGGGATGGGGGGATTCGTCTCGGGGCCGGGGGGGCTTATGGCGCGTCTGCTGGGTATCCCCTTGGTGCTTCATGAGCAAAACCGCATTCCAGGAACTACCAATCGCTGGCTCGCCCGGAGGGCGCAAGCGGTATTGGAAGCTTTTCCCGATAGTTTCGCACCCAAGTTGGGAGCGCTCTGTACCGGAAATCCGGTACGGCAAGAAATTGTTTTTCTTAAACGAGAAATCGGGGCCGGATGGGACGAGCCCCTTAAGATTTTGGTTCTCGGAGGTAGCCAAGGCGCCAGGGCTTTGAACGAGATCGTGCCGGAGGCCCTCGCGAGGGTTGAGATGCCGATTCGCGTTTTTCATCAGACCGGAGAGGCGATGCGGGCAAAAACAGCGGTCCGGTACGCACAATTGAGACTGTCGGCGCGGATCGAAGCATTTGTCGAGGACATGGCCGAGGCTTACGCCTGGGCAGATTTGGTGGTTTGCCGTTCGGGAGCGATGACGATCAGTGAGCTGACCGCGGCGGGGTTGCCGTCGATCTTGGTTCCGTATCCATACGCCATAGACGATCATCAGACTCACAATGCCCGGTACCTCGTCGATAATGGAGCGGCCGTGCTGATTCCTCAGGCCGAGCTGTCCGCGGAGCGTCTTGCCGAAGAAATCACCGCCCTGATGCAGGAACCGGCCCGACTGAAGGCCATGGCGGAGCGCGCATCGGCCTTGGCGAAGCCGGATGCGGCCCAGGTGGTAGCCGAAATCTGCCTGAATGAGGTCGACCGTGAAGCTGCCTGAGCAAATCGCGGGACAATACGGCATGAACCGCATCCGTCGGATTCACTTCGTCGGGATCGGCGGCACCGGCATGTGCGGCATTGCCGAGGTTCTTCTAAATCTCGGGTATCAGGTCTCGGGCTCGGATCTTAATGAAAATGCCAATACACGGCGCTTGGCTGAACTCGGCGCGAAAATATTCTTCGGTCATGCGCCCGTGCATATCGCGGAATCCGAGGTCGTGGTCGTATCCAGTGCCGTCAATCGATCCAACGTGGAAGTCGATGCTGCACGTTCCCAGAAAATTCCGGTCATTTCGCGGGCGGAGATGCTCGCCGAACTGATGCGGTTCCGCTACGGCATCGCCGTAGCCGGCACCCACGGCAAGACCACGACGACCAGCCTGACATCCAGCGTACTTGCCGAAGCCGGACTCGATCCTACATTCGTTATCGGAGGGCGCCTCAACAGCGTAGGCACCAACGCTCAGCTCGGCAAAGGCTCCTATCTTGTCGCCGAGGCGGACGAGAGCGATGCCTCTTTCTTATATTTGCAGCCCATGATTGCCGTGGTCACCAATATCGACCGGGACCACATGGAGACCTATAGCGGTGATTTCAGCAGACTGAAGAGGGCCTTCGTCGAATTCTTGCATCATGTGCCGTTCTACGGTCTGGCCGTGCTGTGTCTGGACGATCCGGGCGTCAGGGATATTCTGCCGGAAATCAGTAAGCCGATGAAAACCTACGGTTTCAGTCCGGAAGCCGACATCCGGGCCGTGAATATCCGTCAAGACGGATTGCGTTCGCATTTTTCGGTGCTTAGGTCGGGGTGCGATGAACCGCTCGACGTGAGCCTAAATCTCCCGGGGCGGCATAACATATTGAATTCATTATCAGTAATTGCCATCGCTGGAGAATTGGGTATTTCCGACGAGATCATACAGCGTGCTTTGCTGGGATTTCGGGGTATTGGACGGCGTTTTCAGATCAATGCCGAGGTACCTTTCGGCGGCTCCTTCGTCACTTTCGTCGACGA
The DNA here is from genome assembly GCF_017832375.1 of Methylocaldum sp. RMAD-M. Taxonomy (NCBI): domain Bacteria; kingdom Pseudomonadati; phylum Pseudomonadota; class Gammaproteobacteria; order Methylococcales; family Methylococcaceae; genus Methylocaldum; species Methylocaldum sp. RMAD-M. The sequence goes on from NZ_JAFIBZ010000001.1 coordinate 288,643, forward strand.
CTACGGGCATCACCCGCGAGAGATTGCGGCGACCCTCGACTCGGCGCGCCAAGCCTGGCCGGACCGGCGGCTGGTATTGGTGTTTCAGCCGCATCGCTATACGCGGACGCGCGATCTGTTCGAGGATTTTGTGCAGGTTCTGTCCAAAACCGACGTTCTGGTGCTACTCGATGTCTATGCCGCCGGCGAAGCGCCGGTAATCGGCGCGGACGGGCGGGCATTATCGAGGGCGATCCGGGTGCGAGGCCAGATCGATCCGGTTTTCGTCGAAAAGGTAAACGACCTGGCTGAAATCCTTCCGGGCATAGTCGAGCCGGGCGATGTCGTTTTGACGCTCGGGGCCGGAAGCATCGGGCAAGTTGCTGTCGAATTGCCGTTGTGCTTGACCGACATGCCGGTCGGAGCAATCCAGTGACTGCGGTCTGCGAAGATGGGATAAGCGCGGTCAGTTCGCTCGGTTTAAGGGGCGAGATGCGCTATAACGAGCCACTGGCGAACCACACCTCCTGGCGCGTCGGTGGACCGGCCGATCGCTTTTACTTGCCGGCCGACGCGGACGATTTGGTTCTGTTTTTGCGTTCGCTGCCTCCCAATGAACCGGTTTTCTGGCTGGGCCTGGGCAGTAATCTGCTGGTTCGGGACGGCGGAATCAGAGGTACGGTTATCTGTACCCGAAATCGTTTGAGAGTACTCCGGCGTTCAGGTTCCGGACGCATTTATGCCGAGGTGGGCGTGCCTTGCGCTCACGTGGCCAGATTTTGTTCGGAACAGGAACTGACCGGCGCCGAATTCCTGGCGGGAATTCCGGGCACCATGGGCGGCGCCCTTGCAATGAATGCCGGGGCATTCGGCGGCGAGACATGGCCCCTGGTGGCGCGGGTGGTGACGGTCGACCGTTCCGGTACGTTGCGGGACCGCAGCGGGGGCGACTTTCTCGTTGGCTACCGCAGCGTGAAGGGTCCAGAGAACGAATGGTTTTTGGCTTGTGAGCTCCGGCTTCAGTCTGGTGATGCGGTTGCCAGCCGCGAACGAATCCGGGCGTTGCTGGCTAAACGAAGCGCATCGCAGCCCATCAATCTGCCGAATTGCGGCTCGGTGTTCCGGAACCCGGTGGGCGATCATGCTGCGCGCCTTATCGAAGCCTGCGGGCTCAAGGGGTATCGCATGGGCGATGCATGCGTTTCCGAAAAACACGCCAATTTCATCATTAACACGGGTGCGGCCAGGGCGGCCGATATCGAGGCTCTGATAGGGTTCGTCCAGACGACCGTTGAGCAGACATTCGGGCAGCACTTGATTCCCGAAGTTCGGATCGTGGGCGAAAAATCGACGAGGAGAGATTGAATGAGCAAGCGAATCCTGAAATCGGCTGAATTTGGACGTGTTGCCGTGTTGATGGGCGGTGCCGCCGCGGAGCGCGAAATTTCTTTGAAGAGCGGTCAGGCGGTTTTGGCGGCCTTGTTGAAAAATAACATCGATGCGGTCGGCATAGATGTAACGAGAAATCCGATACAGCCGCTGCTCGAACAACATTTTGACCGCGTGTTCAACGTGATCCATGGAAGGGGTGGCGAAGACGGCGTTCTTCAAGGGGCTCTGGAAGCCTTGGGACTGCCCTACACCGGAAGCGGTGTCCTGCCGTCGGCCTTGAGCATGGACAAGCTCAGGACCAAGCTGTGCTGGCTCGGAGCGGGATTGCCGACGCCGCGCTGGATGAAACTTCAAGGGCCGGAGGACGTAGACCGGTGCGCCGATCTGCTGGGATTCCCGGTCATCGTGAAACCCGCTCAAGAGGGTTCCAGCATCGGAATGGGGCGGGCCGAAAATAAAATCGAATTAATGGAAGCATGGGAACGCGCTTCACACTATAATTGCGCGGTTTTTGCGGAGGCTTGGATTGTCGGTCGGGAATATACAGCCGGCGTGCTCGACGGCGAGCCGTTGCCGTTGATTCGCTTGGAAACGCCCCATTCTTTTTACGATTTCGATGCCAAATATCGCGCCGAGACCACTCGTTATCACTGTCCGGCCGGACTTCCCCGTGAAGAGGAGGCCGCTCTCCAGAAATTGGCTCTACAAGCTTGCGATACGCTCGGCGTGACCGGCTGGGCTCGGGTGGATCTTTTGGTCGATCAAGATAACCAGCCGTGGTTGATCGAGGTCAACACGGTTCCCGGCATGACCGACCACAGCTTGGTTCCGATGGCGGCGAAAGTGGCGGGCTTATCGTTCGAGGACTTGACGTGGCGAATATTGGAAACGAGCTTCCCGCGTCGCGGAGAGGGCGATGCCGAGGCCTAAAGCGGTGCCCGTCAGGGCATTGTTCTTTTTTGGGGTCGTGGCTCTCTGCGGTCTGGCTGCCATGAGTGTCGATCTCGGGCAGATCAAGGGTTTCATGCCCATACGTTATGTGCGCGTGGAGGGGGAGATTCGGAATCTCGATGCGGCAGAGTTCACGAGGACTTTGCTGCCGTTGACCCAGGTCGGATATTTTCTAGTGGATACGCATGGCATTGAAGAAGCCGCCAAATCATTTCCTTGGTTAGACAGCGTTCAGGTTGCTCGGCTCTGGCCCGATACCTTGCTGCTGAAAGTCGTTGAGCAAAAACCGGTTGCCCGCACCAGCGACGGTGGGCTGATCAACGATCGCGGGGGGCGGTTTTCGCCCGGAAACGTCCAGTCCTATGTGAAGTTGCCGATCCTCGACGGCCCACCGGGACAGGAAAAGCAGCTTTTGAGCATGCTTTATCTATTGAACGGGAAGTTAAAGCAGAAAGGTATGCGAATCGATTCCTTGAAGCTCACGGGGCGGCGGGCGTGGAGCGCTCGTCTGGCCAGTGGCGTGGAAATCGAGTTCGGAAAACAAGATCCGGCTCTTGCGCTGGAACGTTTGCTGACGTTATTGCCGCGCTTGGGCGAAGCGCGAATTGCGGCGCTCCAGAAAGTGGACTTGCGCTATCCGAACGGGTTTGCAGTGATTTTCAGACCGCAATCCCAAGCGGATCTTGTTTCTCTGGCCCAACCCGTTTGCATCGCGCGCGGCCGAATTCGGAGCAGGATATATACCTGACGTGAATTAAAAACAAAGATTCATTGCAATGGCTAGAAAATCAGATCGGAATCTCATCGTTGGCTTGGATATCGGTACCTCCAAGGTGGCTTGCATCGTCGGTGAGATAAACGAGGACGGTGAAATCGAGGTGGTCGGTATCGGTACCCATCCGTCCCGCGGCCTGAAAAAGGGTGTGGTGGTCAACCTGGAGACCACGGTTCAATCGATCCAGCGTGCCGTCGAGGAAGCCGAATTGATGGCGGGATGCCGGATTCAGTCGGTCTATGCGGGCATCGCGGGCAGCCATATCAGCAGCATGAATTCGCACGGCATCGTCGCCATCAAGGAGAAGGAAGTAACCCAGAGCGACGTGGATCGCGTAATCGATTCGGCGCGCGCGGTTGCCATCCCGGCGGATCAGAAAATCCTTCACATCCTGCCGCAGGAGTTCGTGATCGATAGGCAGGAAGGTATCAAGGAACCGGTCGGCATGTCGGGAATCCGTCTCGAAGCACGGGTGCATATCGTAACCGGCGCGGTCAGTGCGGCGCAGAACATCATCAAATGTATTCGTCGCTGCGGCCTGGACGTCGAGGACATCATCCTGGAACAGCTTGCGTCTTGCACGGCGGTGCTGACCGAAGATGAGAAGGATCTCGGCGTATGCTTAGTAGACATCGGTGGAGGAACCACCGATGTGGCCGTATTCACCGACGGAGCCATTCGCCATACGGCCGTCATTCCTATTGCCGGAGATCAGGTAACCAACGACATCGCGGTGGCGCTTAGGACGCCGACCCAGTTCGCCGAAGAAATCAAGATCAAACACGCTTGTGCGTTAACCCAATTGGCCAAGCTGGAGGACACCATCGAGGTGCCCAGTATCGGCGACAGGCCGGCGCGCCAGATTTCCCGCTTGAATTTGGCTGAAATCGTCGAGCCTCGCTACGAGGAGCTGCTGTTGCTGGTGCAGCAAGAGCTGCGTCGGAGCGGTTTCGAGGACTTGATCGCGGCCGGAATCGTGCTGAGTGGCGGCAGCGCCAAGGTCGAGGGATTGGTGGAGCTGGCGGAAGAAATTTTCCACATGCCGGTACGCCTGGGTTTGCCGCAGTATGTCACCGGTCTGACCGATGTGGTTCGAAATCCGATTTACGCGACGGGCGTCGGACTGCTTCTATTCGGCAAGCAGCACCAGACGCTGGCGGGGAGGTATATGCCCTTGGGAACGGGCTTTAAAGGGTTGTGGGCAAGGATGAAGAGTTGGTTCACGGGTAATTTTTAGGATCGAAAATTCCCCGGAGTGGAAATGCAGTTAAGACGGGGTGGAAACAATGCAATTCGAACTAGTGGATTCTTATAGCCAAAACGCGGTTATCAAGGTAATTGGCGTCGGGGGCGGTGGTGGAAATGCTCTCAACCACATGGTCAACAGCCATGTCGAGGGCGTTGAATTCATATGCGCCAATACCGATGCGCAAGCTTTGAAGAACATTCGGGCCAAGTCGGTCATTCAGCTGGGAAATGCACTGACCAAGGGGCTTGGAGCGGGAGCGAATCCGGAAATCGGCCGACAGGCCGCCTTGGATGATCGCGATCGCATCATGGAAGTTCTGGAAGGTGCGGACATGGTGTTTATTACCGCCGGCATGGGCGGCGGAACCGGGACTGGAGCGGCTCCGGTGATTGCCGAGATTGCCAAGGAAGCGGGTATTCTTACGGTTGCCGTGGTCACCAAACCGTTTCCGTTCGAAGGCAAGAAACGGCGTAGCGTGGCGGAAAGAGGCATCGAGGAGCTCGGTCAATTCGTCGATTCGCTGATTACGATTCCGAACGAGAAGCTGTTGCCGGTATTGGGCAAAGACGTCAGCTTGATCAATGCCTTCGCTGCCGCGAACGATGTCCTGCTCGGCGCGGTGCAGGGCATCGCCGATCTCATTACCCGGCCGGGGCTCATCAACGTGGACTTCGCCGATGTGCGTACGGTAATGTCCGAGATGGGCATGGCGATGATGGGTACCGGTGTGGGTACCGGCGAGCACCGTGCCCGCCAGGCAGCCGAAAAAGCCATCGCCAGTCCCTTGCTCGAAGACATCAATCTTCAGGGCGCGCGTGGCGTTCTGGTCAACGTTACGGCCTGCCAAACTCTCTCGATCGGCGAGTTCAGCGAGGTGGGCGACGCCATAAGAGACTTCGCTTCGGATGACGCGGTCGTCGTGATTGGTACGGCCATCGATCCGGAGCTGGACGATGAAGTGCGCGTTACGGTGGTGGCGACGGGACTAAACAACCAGCGGCAGGCGAACGAAGCGACGATCAAGTTGGTGCATAAGCACACGGGTGAGATCGATTATGATCAATTGCAGCGTCCGACTGTAATTCGCAAGCAGCCCAAGCATGATGTTCGGGCGGAAGCGAAGAAGGATATGGATCTCGATTACTTAGATATTCCGGCGTTCTTGCGCCGTCAGGCCGATTGAGAAAGTAGCGAGGACGCTTCGGTCCGCCCCCACTGGTCTGAGCCCTGCGTAGTTCGTATGCTTGGGCGGTTTAAACTGTGCAGGGCTATATGAGGGATTTTTGGGGATAGTCAGACAAGATAGGTGAGTCGAATGATCAGGCAAAGAACACTAAAGAACGTTATTAGAGGTACCGGAGTCGGGTTGCACACCGGAGAGAAGGTCTATCTGACCCTCCGTCCGGCTGCTCCTAACGCGGGTATTGTATTCCGGCGCGTGGACTTGCCTGAACCCGTCATCATCGAGGCAAGGCCGGAAAATGTCGGCGAAACCACCCTATCGACAACCCTCGTCAAGGGGGACGTGAAGATTTCCACCGTCGAGCATCTCCTATCGGCGTTCGCCGGGCTCGGAATCGACAATGCCTATGTCGATGTGAGCGCGCCGGAGGTACCCATTATGGACGGCAGCGCCGGCCCATTCGTGTTTCTCATTCAGTCGGCGGGCGTGGAGGAGCAAAACGCACCGAAGCGTTTTATTCGGATAAAGCGCAAACTTAGGGTTGAAGACGGTGATAAGTGGGCTAGTTTTGAGCCTTATGACGGCTTTAAAGTTACCTTTACGATCGATTTCGAACATCCGGCTTTTCGCAAGGATGTGCAAACGGCCAGCATCGATTTTTCATCGACATCTTTTGTTAAGGAAGTGAGTCGAGCGAGGACCTTTGGCTTTATGCGCGATATCGAAGCCTTGCGCAAACGCAGGCTGGCCCTGGGAGGCAGCATGGATAATGCGATAGTGGTGGATAACTACCGCGTCTTGAACGAAGATGGGTTGCGTTACGCCGACGAGTTCGTAAAACACAAGATTCTGGATGCGATCGGGGACCTTTATCTCCTCGGACACAGTCTGATCGGTTCGTTTACCGGCCATAAATCCGGCCATGGTTTGAACAATCGACTGCTGATGGAGCTGCTCAAGCAAAGGGATGCCTGGGAATCGGTGACTTACATGGAAGACGACGTTCTGCCGATTTATTTCATGAGGGCGGCGCAGGCCGCTGGCTGATTCCTTTTCTCTCTGGACTGGTCAGGTCCAGGCGAACGATCGGTGTTAAATCCTTATCGAAATGCGGCAGGGAAGCCGATTCTTATCCAGCCGCCGGGTTGGACTTCTCTCGCGTGCCCGTAATTTGGGCATCAGTCCAGGGGCAAACGATCTCTGTCGGCTGAATTTTCGACGCTGTTTTTTATTGATTTTCTTTTCCGGGGTCGGCGTTCCTCAGTGCCTGCACTGTTGCGCTCAGCCGCAGCAGCGCTTCCTTAAGTTCCCCGGAAGATGTCGACAATGCGCTATTTTTCAGTACCTCGGCGGCGAAGCCGGATGGCAAGGCGAGAACTGGTTTGTCGAGAGGTCTTGCTGCGGCAGGCAGTGCGTTACGAATCAGTAAATCGTTGAACCGGTATCCGGTCGATTGCTGAACCTTGGATAAGAGGTGCAAGGCATAAAAGCGTATTTGTGAGGCCCAAGCCGGCGAGTCCACGTAAAGAATCAGGCGGTCCGGCTTGACCACGCAGTCTACACAATGGTCCGCAAGAAAGCCTGGCAGTGCTCTTTTTGCCACATCGAGTACGCGGCGGTGTTTTTCTACCTGGATCAGGAGCCCTTGGATCGCGGCGCCTTGAAATAGACCGGCAACGGATTCTGGTTGGCGCATCTTCGAAATCAGCCCTCCATGGTAGTCGCGGTTAGCCGAATCGAACCCAGCAAACCTGTTCGAATTTGCCTCAATTTCTCGCCAACGTCTGATATGGCCCTCGACTCATTATAAATACCATGGTTTTGCGGTATCATCGTTGGATTATTTTTCGTTTGGACTCGGAATTAAACCGCAATGCTAGGCAAGCTAGTAAAGAAAATCGTTGGCAGTCGCAACGAGCGAATCATCAATAGAAAAAGAAAACTCGTCAAGAAGATCAACGCGCTGGAACCTCAGTTCCAGAATCTATCCGATGAGGCGTTACGAGGGAAAACCCAAGAATTCAGAGACCGCCTGAACGAGGGTGAGATGCTCGATGCGTTACTCCCAGAGGCTTTCGCCGCCGTCAGGGAAGCATCTCGCCGCGTTCTGAACATGCGCCACTTCGATGTTCAGTTGATAGGCGGGATGGTGCTCCATGACGGGAAGATCTCGGAAATGAAAACCGGCGAGGGCAAGACGCTGGTCGCCACCCTGGCCGCTTATCTGAATGCACTGCCCGGTAAAGGCGTACATGTCGTCACCGTCAATGACTATTTGGCGCGCCGAGACTCCGAATGGATGGGCAAGCTCTATAACTTCCTCGGACTCTCCGTGGGCGTCATAGTCAGCAGTCTGAACGCGGAGCAGCGCCGGGAATCCTACGCGGCCGACATTACCTACGGTACCAATAACGAGTTCGGCTTCGATTACCTCCGGGACAATATGGCATTTTCCCGCGACCAGAGGGTGCAGAGGGAAAAATATTTTGCGATCGTCGACGAAGTCGACTCCATCTTGATCGACGAAGCCAGGACGCCTCTCATTATTTCGGGGCCGACCGAGGACCGCAGCGACCTTTACCATAAGATCAACGCCTTTATTCCTCATCTCAAGCGTCAGGAAAAAGAAGGCGCTCGCGGCGATTACAGCGTCGACGAAAAATCCCGGCAAGTCTACCTCACGGAGGAGGGGCACGAGCGCATCGAGCAGTTGCTGGTTCAGCAGGGATTGATCAATGCAGACGAAAGCCTGTACGACGCCGTCAACATCAGGCTCATGCATTTCATCAATGCCGGATTGCGGGCTCACGCGCTGTTCCAGCGGGATGTCGACTATATCGTTAGGGAAAATCAGGTCATCATCGTGGACGAGTTCACCGGCCGCGCGATGCCGGGACGTCGTTGGTCCGAAGGGCTGCATCAGGCGATCGAGGCTAAGGAGAACGTTCCGGTTCAAAACGAAAACCAGACGCTGGCCTCCATCACGTTTCAGAACTATTTCCGCCTGTATGAAAAACTGGCCGGCATGACCGGTACGGCCGATACCGAGGCCCCGGAGTTTCATCAGATTTACGGCCTCGAAGTTGTCGTCATCCCGCCCAATAGGCCCATGGTCCGCCAAGATCTCGGCGATCTCGTCTACCTCACCGTTCGTGAGAAATACGGCGCCATCATCGAGGATATCCGCGAGTGCGTGAAACGCGGCCAACCGGTGCTGGTGGGGACTACATCCATCGAAAACTCGGAACTCTTGGCGACTTTCCTCCGTAAGGAAGGCATTCCGCATCAGGTGCTGAACGCCAAGCATCACGAGCAGGAAGCTCATATCATTGCGCAAGCCGGTCAGCCCGGTGCGGTCACTATTGCGACCAACATGGCGGGCCGCGGCACCGACATCGTTCTCGGCGGCAGCCTGGAAGAGGATTTGGCGGCTATCGATCCCAGCGATCAGGGGTCCGTCGCTCGCTTGAAAGAGGAGTGGAAAGTCCGTCACGCTCAGGTTGTGGAAGCAGGCGGCTTGCACGTCATCGGATCGGAGCGGCATGAATCTCGGCGCATTGATAACCAGTTGCGGGGACGGTCCGGACGGCAGGGTGACCCCGGCTCATCACGGTTTTATTTGTCCTTGGAAGATCCCTTGATGCGGATTTTCGCTTCCGATCGGGTGGCCGTGCTCATGCAAAAGCTGGGAATGAAGGAAGGCGAGGCGATCGAACACCCATGGGTGACACGGGCGATCGAGAGCGCTCAACGCAAGGTTGAAGCGCGCAACTTCGACATCCGCAAGCAGTTGCTGGATTACGACAACGTCGCCAACGATCAGCGCAAGGTGGTTTATCACATGCGTGACGAACTGATGGAGGCGGACGATATTTCCGAGGCGATCACGAACATGCGTCGGGACGTTGTCGGCCAGATATTCACCCAGTTCATTCCGCCGCACACCCTGGAAGAGCAGTGGGACGTCAAGGGTCTGGAAGACACGCTATTGCGGGAACTCGGATCGAAGCTGCCGGCGCAACAATGGCTGGATGAAGATTCGCGGCTGGATGAGGACCGCCTGCTCCAGAAAATCATCGATCAGCTGGATGCGGTTTATCAGGCAAAGAGTGCCGTTATAGGCGAATCGGTCATGCGTCATTTCGAGAAAACGGTGATGCTGCAAGTTCTCGATAACGCCTGGAAAGAGCATTTGGCGGCCATGGACCATCTGCGCCAGGGCATCCATCTACGCGGTTATGCGCAGAAGGATCCGAAGCAGGAATACAAGCGCGAAGCGTTCGAGATGTTCACCTCCATGCTGGACGGGATTAAACACGAGGTGATCGGCATCGTATCCAAGGTTCAGGTGCACAGCGAAGAAGAAGTCAATGTCATGGAGGAACAGCGCCGCGCCGTACCTCAAGAAATGCGTTTCGAACATGCCGAGGCACACGCACTGACTGCGGAACCTGAAGAGGCGGAGGTCGAGGAAAAGCCGGTTAAACCACGGCCCGCACAGCCTTATATCCGGGACGTCGCCAAAGTGGGCCGTAACGAGCCTTGCCCTTGCGGTTCCGGGAAGAAATTTAAGCACTGCCACGGCAAATTGGATTGAAATCGCCGCGTATGAGCGTCTTGAGCGAAGAGTTGACCCTGGCAACCGTAAAAGGCGTCCGGCTCGGTGCGGCCTGTGCCGGCATCAAGCGGAACGATCGTGACGATATCGTGGTGATCGAAGCAGCCAAAGGGTCTACCTGTGCGGCCGTTTTTACCCAAAATGCCTTTTGCGCCGCGCCGGTGATCGTGGCGAGAGATCATCTCGGACACCATCCACGCTGGCTCTTGGTCAATTCCGGGAATGCCAATGCCGGAACCGGCCAGCGAGGGCTGGACGATGCTCGTCGGACCTGCCGGACGCTCGGCCGGCTGACCGGCGCGGCGGCCGAGCAGGTGCTTCCTTTCTCGACCGGTGTAATCGGCGAATATCTTCCGGTGGAAAAGATCGAATCGGCTTTGCCCAAAGCCCTGAGCGCCTTGGACGAGGCGGGATGGACGCGCGCGGCAAGGGCCATCATGACGACCGATACGCAGCCTAAAGGTGCAAGCCGGACTGTCAATCTGGCTGGAGTATCGGTGACCGTCACTGGCATCGCCAAAGGCGCCGGCATGATTCACCCCGATATGGCCACCATGCTGGCCTTCATTGCCACCGACGCGAAGGTTGAACCGGCTAGTTTGCAGGCTTGCTTGAGCGACGCCGCCGACGGTTCTTTTAATTTGATCACGGTGGACGGCGATACCTCGACTAACGACGCCTGCGTTCTGTTCGCAACGGGCGGAGCCGGTAATCCCGAACTTAGCCGGCAAAGCGTGGATTTCCCTCTCCTGGCCCGAGCGGTTCGGGAGGTTTGTGAAGACTTGGCTGAAGCCATCGTGCGGGACGGCGAAGGCGCCACCAAGGTGATGCGGATAGAGGTCCAAGAGGCCAGGGATGAAACCGAAGCGCGGAATGTGGCCAAGACTATCGCCCATTCGCCTCTGGTCAAAACCGCTTTTTTCGCCAGCGATCCGAACTGGGGCCGGATTTTGGCTGCGATCGGTCGTTCAGGCTGCGCCGATCTCGATATATCGGGCGTTTCTATATGGTTGGGGAACGTGCTGATCGTGGAAAATGGAGGACGCGCCATGGGCTACACCGAGGAGGCCGGGAGAGCCGTGATGTCTGAGAATGACATCCTGATTCGCGTTGTGCTGGGGAGGGGGAGCGCGCATCAGCGTGTCCTGACGTGTGATCTCTCTTACGATTACGTCCGCATCAACGCGGAATATCGAACCTAGTCGAGGCTGAACGTATCCCGGTGAGCGGTTGCTCCGAGTTGCATGTAGCCGCCGGTGTCATCCGGAACGGACTCGGCCAAATTCTCATTGCGCGGCGCCTCGCCCACGTCCATCAAGGGGATCTTTGGGAGTTTCCGGGAGGCAAGCTGGAAGCCGGCGAAACCGCAAAGGAAGCTTTATCCAGAGAAATCCGCGAGGAGCTTAACCTCGAAGTGATAGAGGCATCGCCCTTGATTCGGATTCGTCACGCTTATCCGGAGCGTTGCGTACTGCTGGATGTGTGGCGGGTGGAGCGGTTCGAGGGGACGCCAATCGGCATGCAGGGACAGCCGATTCGTTGGGTTTCGCCAGACGAATTGCCCGGCTTCGCATTTCCGGCCGCGAATCGCCCCATCGTAACGGCTGCCAGACTTCCCGATCAGTATGCGATTCTGGACGATGAATCGGGCGATGAGGCGCTTTTGCGCGAGCGTTTGCACCATCTGGTGTCGCGCAGAGCCGGTTTGATCCAATTGCGGGCGCGCCGATTGGGTGTGCACCAATACGAGGCGTTGGCGCATTATGCTGTGGAGTACTGCCGGGAACGGGGCGCGATCCTACTTCTGAATGCGGATCCGTGCTGGGTGGTCGGGACGTCCGCCGCGGGGCTTCATCTTACGGCACAAAGACTGATGAGCTTGAGTGAACGGCCATTGGAGAAAGCCCGGTGGGTTGCCGCATCTTGTCACAATCTCGGTGAACTGAAGCACGCGGAGCGAATCGGCGTCGATCTGGCCGTTCTTGCCCCTGTGCTGTCCACGCCCACCCACCCCCATGCCGTGCCGCTAGGATGGATAACTTTTGCCGAGTTGGTGGATCAGGTAAATATTCCGGTCTTCGCTTTGGGGGGGGTGTCTCCAGCGGATGTGGACGTTGCAAAGTCCCATGGGGCTCAGGGCGTGGCGGGAATTCGCGGATTTCTTCCGTAAACGGCACTGAAATGGGTCGTATGCACATTAATGGTGCGTTTTTGTTTTGCGAACAAGTTGTTGCACTATTGTAATTCCGGGAGATAACAGCGTTTTTCTATTGGTACAATTTTTGTTTAATTACCCGCTTGAGATTTTTACAACCCTAATATTCGGGAGATAAAGAATGACGCCACAAGATGTACTTCAGCTGATGAAGGAAAAGGAGGTCAAATACGTTGATTTGCGGTTTGCCGACACTCGGGGCAAGGAACAGCATGTTTCCATTCCGGCGCACAGTGTGGACGAGGACATGTTCGAAGACGGCAAGATGTTCGACGGTTCGTCTATTGCGGGCTGGAAGAGCATCAACGAGTCGGACATGATCCTGATGCCTGATCCGACGACGGCGGTTATCGATCCGTTTTTCGACGATCCAACCCTGATTTTGCGCTGCGATATCGTCGAGCCCTCTACCATGCAGGGTTATGAGCGCGATCCTCGCTCCATCGCCAAACGTGCTGAAGCTTACATGAGATCCACGGGCATCGCGGATACCGCGCTGTTCGGGCCAGAAAACGAATTCTTCGTATTCGACGATGTGCGCTGGGGCGTTTCCATGCAGGGTTCGTTCTATAAAGTCGATTCCGAAGAAGCCAGTTGGAACACCGAAAAAGTTTACGAAGACGGCAACATCGGCCATCGTCCCGGCATCAAAGGCGGCTATTTTCCGGTGCCGCCCGTTGACTCCATGCAGGACTTGCGCGCGGCCATGTGCAATACGCTGGAAGAAATGGGGCTGATCGTCGAGGTTCATCACCACGAGGTGGCGACCGCCGGACAGTGCGAAATCGGCGTCAAGTTCGGTACGTTGGTCCGGAAGGCGGATGAGGTGCTTACCCTCAAATACGTGGTACACAATGTCGCTCACGCTTACGGCAAGACCGCGACCTTCATGCCGAAGCCGCTGGTCGGCGACAACGGCAACGGCATGCATGTTCATCAATCACTGTCCAAGGGTGGCGTGAACTTGTTTACCGGTGATTTGTATGGCGGCCTTTCTGAGTTGGCGCTGTTTTACATCGGCGGCATTATCAAGCATGCGAGAGCTTTGAATGCCTTCTGCAACCCGTCCACCAACAGCTACAAACGCTTGGTGCCGGGGTTCGAGGCGCCGGTCATGTTGGCTTATTCCGCCCGCAACCGATCGGCATCGATCCGCGTTCCGTATGTCACTAATCCGAAAGCGCGCCGCATTGAGGTTCGTTTCCCTGATTCCACCGCCAATCCATATTTTGCTTTCGCAGCCATGCTGATGGCCGGTCTCGACGGTATCCAAAACAAGATTCACCCGGGCGACGCCATGGACAAGGATCTTTACGATTTGCCGCCGGAAGAGGAGAAGAGCATTCCGCAGGTTTGTCATGCGTTTGATATGGCGCTGGATGCATTGAGTGCGGATCGCGAATTCCTGACTCGCGGCGGCGTCTTCACCAATGATGCGATCGATGCGTACATCGACCTCAAGATGCAGGAAGTCACCCGTCTGCGCATGAGCACGCATCCGGTTGAATACGATATGTATTACAGCCTCTAAACGGCTATTCGGCCCGAATCTGAAAACGCCCCTTTATGGGGCGTTTTTTTTGTTCGGGTATTTTCCGAATCCGAGACGCTATAGAGAGCTCGCGTAAAGAGTAGTCTGGCGATTCATTCGGCTGAACAAGGCTGTCTATCCCAGTGACAAGTCCGAAAGGGCGAATGTGAGCTCAAAAGTGACTGGCTCGGGCGGTAGCGCCTTTGTCGAGTGTTGGATTATCTATATTGGTAAATTCCGAAATAACTTCAAATGGAACAGATGTTTCAGCAAATCGGTCTAATATGCACCAAGATGGTGCGCATTGCCTGAGGTTCTGTGGCCGCGAGTGTCCGCTGCTGAGTTCTATAGGTCTTGAGGCACCTACAATCAAGCGCAGCTTGCATGGACAATTGGCCTCCATCTTGCTTTTCAAATCGTAATGAATAACCCAGATCCCATTCCACTATATCAACGCATCCTCGATCATTTAACGGACGCCGTGTTGGTTTTCGATCCCGCGTACCGCCTGATTTATATCAATGTGGCCGGGGAAATGTTGTTCGCAGTGAGTGCACGACAGGTTCTGGGTTCGGGGGCCAAAGAGCTTTTCTTTCTATACGATCAGAACATCGAGAAAGATTTGAAACGAACCTTGCAACAGGGTGAATCGTTGACCAAGCGAAATTTGTCGTTGGGTCTTCCGTCTCAAGCTATTACGGTCAATTTCACGATCACGCCGATGCTGGAGCAGGATAAACCGGTCGCCGCATTGGTGCAGATTGAACAGGTGGATCGGCATTTGCGCATCTCCATGGAAGAGCAGCTTCTGGCACAGCAGAACGCCGCTCGTATGCTGTTGCGGGGATTGGCCCACGAAATAAAGAACCCTTTGGGCGGTCTGCGTGGTGCGGCGCAGTTGCTCGACAGGGAGTTGGTCGAAGAAGAGATGCGGGAGTATACGAAAATCATCATGGAGGAATCCGACCGCCTGCAATCGCTGGTCGACCGGATGCTTGAGCCCAACAAACCGCCGCGGAAAAGTCGGCTCAATATCCACCGGGTACTGGAGAGAGTGCGTCAGTTGGTGCAGGTGGAGGCTCCTCCAAGCGTCGTCATCGAAAGAGACTACGACCCGAGTTTGCCGTTGGTGAATGGCGATAGCGATCAGCTGATTCAAGCGATCTTGAACGTCGTGCGCAACGCGGCGCAGGCGGTAGGGAAGAAAGGGCACATCCTGATTCGCACGCGCATCCATCGCCAGGTGACCATTGGTCATAGGCGCAACCCGATGGCCGTCAAGATCGACATCATCGACGATGGTCCGGGTATTAAGCCGGAGTTGCTCGGTCAGATTTTTTACCCGATGGTAACCGGGCGCGCTGACGGTACCGGTTTAGGCCTGTCGATCGCACAGTCCTTGATCAATCAGCATGGTGGATTGGTCGAGTGCTCGAGTTCCCCGGGCAACACGGTTTTTTCTATTTTCCTGCCGTTGGAGAAGGACCATGAGTAGTTCAGCCCAAGTATGGGTGGTTGATGATGATCGCTCGATCCGCTGGGTCTTGGAAAAGGCCTTGCAAAAGGCATCGATACACGCGCGCTGTTTTTCGAACGCCGGCGGATTGCTCGATGCTCTCGATCAGGGCAAGCCCGATGCCATATTGACCGATATTCGGATGCCGGGCATGGACGGGCTGGAGCTTTTGCGGCAGCTGCAGATCAAGCATCCGCAACTTCCCATCATCATCATGACGGCGCACTCGGATCTGGAGAGCGCGGTCTCGGCATTCCACGGCGGCGCGTTCGAATATCTGCCGAAGCCGTTCGATGTGGACGATGCCGTTGATCTGGTGCAGCGTGCATGCGCACAAAGTCAGCGCGCGCGGCAAGAGCAAGGTCCGCCCGAGGTGGCCGAGGAAACGCCCGAAATCATCGGGGAGGCGCCGGCCATGCAAGAGGTTTTTCGCGCCATCGCGCGACTCGCCCGCTCCCACATCACCGTTCTGATCAACGGCGAATCGGGGACCGGGAAAGAGTTGGTTGCGCGGGCGCTGCACCGCCATAGTCCACGGGCCGACAAGCCTTTTATCGCCCTCAATATGGCGGCGATCCCCCGCGATCTGCTGGAATCCGAATTGTTCGGCCACGAACGCGGTGCGTTTACCGGCGCGCAGGCTCGCCGCGCCGGGCGTTTCGAACAAGCCGACGGAGGCACGTTGTTCTTGGACGAGATCGGCGATATGCCTGCGGATTTGCAGACCCGTTTGTTGCGCGTGTTGGCCGACGGCGAGTTTTTTCCCGTTGGTGCGCACGCACCGGTCAAGGTGGACGTCCGCATTATTGCCGCCACTCATCAAAATCTGGATACGCTTGTCGCCGAAGGCCGTTTCCGGGAGGACTTGTTCCACAGATTGAACGTCATCCGCATTCACCTCCCGCCCTTGCGGGAGCGTCGCCAGGATATTCCTTTATTGCTGAACCATTTCCTCAAGGAGGCCAGTCAAGAGCTGAAGGTGGAAACAAAAGTCTTGTTGCCGGATGTGGAGGACTATCTTTGTCGGCTCGATTGGCCGGGCAACGTGCGTCAGTTGGAGAATACCTGTCGCTGGATCACGGTTATGGCGGCGGGCAAGGAGGTTCATCTGGACGATCTGCCGCCGGAATTACTGAGTGTTAAGGCGAGTACCTCTACTGTCGTCGACAGTTGGGAAGATTGTTTCCGGCAATGGGTCGATAAGCGCTTGAGGCGTGGGGATAGAAATGTCGCAAAGGAAGCTATAGATTCAGCCGAAGGGATTTTGATCGCCACGGCGTTACAATTCACCCGCGGGCGTCGCCAGGAAGCAGCAAAGTTATTAGGTTACGGCCGCAATACATTGACACGAAAGATCAGCGAGCTGAGTCTGGACGTGTAAGAAATCGAGTACCGGCAAGCTTATCGTCAACAGCTCCGGCTTTGATGCGATAATCGCCCCTTTCCGGCTTTGTCGTCTGCGGACAGCCGCAGAGGAACGACGAGCTTTTCGTGCCCAATCTGAAATTGCCAAATAAGCGGACCGACTATGCCAAACCGAAGTCTTGTGAATAGTAAGCGAAAACCGTGGTTGACCGAGCTGCCTGCCTTGGGGTTGAAGGCCAAGGATTTGGCCGTGGACATCCGCCGTCATTTCAGCTACACGCTCGGCCGCGACAAGTACTGCGCATCCGCGCACTATGCCTACACGGCGGTCGCTTTGACGGTCCGCGACCGCTTGATGGAGCGGTGGAAGAATACGCATTACGCCTATGAGGAAGCGGACTGCAAGCGTGCTTACTATTTATCCATGGAATTCTTGATGGGGCGGACCTTGAGTAACGCCACGCTCAATCTCGGGATCGACGATCCTCTGCACGAAACTTTACACGACCTGGGGCTGGATCTAGAGGAGATCGTCGAGAGCGAGCAAGATGCCGGATTGGGTAACGGCGGGCTGGGTCGGCTGGCTGCTTGTTTCGTAGATAGCTGTGCGACGCTGCAGTTGCCGGTGATGGGCTACGGCATCCGTTACGAATATGGCATGTTTCGGCAAAACATCGAGGATGGCCATCAGGTCGAGGAGCCCGATCATTGGCTGCGGAACGGCCACGTCTGGGAGCTGGAGCGTCCGGAACTGACGGTGCGGATACGTTTCGGCGGGCGGACGGATACTTATGGCGGCGACGAATCCCACCCGAGGAGGCGCTGGGTGGATACCCACGATGTGCTCGCAGTCCCGTACGACATCCCGATTCCCGGTTACAAGAACGGTACGGTTAACACGCTGCGCCTGTGGAAAGCGGCTGCCACGGATGAATTCGATCTACAAGACTTCAATGCCGGAGATTACACCGAAGCGGTCCGTTCCAAGAACATGGCGGAAAACATCACCATGGTGTTGTATCCCAATGATGCAAGCGAGAACGGAAAGGAGTTGAGGCTACGCCAGCAATACTTTTTGGCTTCGGCCAGTCTTCAGGACGTCATCCGCAAATGGGTGCTGGTGCATGGCGAGGACTTCAGTCGGTTTGCGGAAAAGAATTGTTTTCAGCTCAACGACACCCATCCGAGTATTGCCGTAGCCGAGCTGATGCGCCTTTTGATGGACGAGCATGGGTTGCATTGGGATGAGGCTTGGGCCATCACCTCGCGTACCATGGCTTATACCAATCACACACTGCTTCCGGAAGCCTTGGAGAAATGGCCGGTGCGCCTGTTCCGGCAATTGTTGCCGCGGTTGCTGGAAATCATTTTCGACATCAACGCACGATTCTTGGGTGAGGTCGCCAACCGCTGGCCGGGCGATCTGGACCGATTGGCGCGGATGTCCCTGATCGAGGAAGGCTGGGAGCAACAGGTTCGCATGGCTTACCTGGCCATCGTCGGGAGCTTTTCGGTCAACGGGGTGGCGGAGCTTCACTCCAATCTGCTCATGCAAGGGCTGTTTCGCGATTTTTACGAACTGTGGCCGAATAAGTTCAACAACAAGACCAACGGTATTACGCCTCGCCGCTGGCTGGCCGGGTGTAATCCCAAGCTTGCCTCGTTGATCACGGAAACGATAGGCGAGGGTTGGTTGACCGATCTGTCCCAACTCGGCAAGCTGGCCGCATATGCCGATGATTCTGCGTTTCGCCAACGCTGGAGGGAAATCAAGCGCCATAACAAGGAGCGTCTCTTACGCTATAAGAAAGCGGAGCTGGGCGTGGATATCGAACTGGATGCGCTGTTCGACGTTCAGGTTAAACGGATACACGAATACAAGCGCCAGTTGCTCAACGTACTTCATGTCATTCACCTCTATGACCGCATTAAGCGCGGCGATACGGCCAATTGGACGCCGAGGTGCGTCCTATTCGGCGGCAAGGCGGCACCGGGCTATGCCATGGCGAAGCGAATCATCAAATTGATCAGTAATGTGTCCAACGTGATCGATCGCGATGCTGCGGCCGGCGAGCTGCTCAAGGTGGCCTTCCTGCCCAATTACCGGGTGACTGCGATGGAATACATTTGTCCCGGCACCGATCTTTCCGAACAGATTTCGACCGCGGGTAAGGAAGCGTCCGGTACCGGCAACATGAAGTTCATGCTGAATGGGGCGCTGACTATCGGTACTCTCGATGGCGCCAATATCGAGATTCGTCAGGAAGTGGGGGCCGAGAATTTCTTCCTGTTCGGCCTCACCGCCGAGGAGGTGGAGGCGAAGCGAGGCCAATACGATCCCGAGTCCGTCATAAACGGCAATGACGACCTGCGCCGGGTGATGCATCTCTTGGAAAGCGGGCACTTCAACCAATTCGAACCGGGAATTTTCGATCCCATCATCCATGCCATAAAAAGCCCGCACGATCCTTGGATGACGGCTGCCGACTTTCAAAGTTACGTAGAAGCCCAGAGGCGCGCGGCCGCTGCTTACCTCGATCAAGAGCAGTGGGCAAGAATGAGCATCCTAAACTGCGCTGCTGGCGGCAAGTTTTCCACCGACCGCACGATTTCGGAGTACAACCGCGACATTTGGAAACTGGAGCCGATCCGCCCTCGGTGTGAATAAGTCCTAACGTGTTCCACATCGTCCTTTACGAGCCGGAAATACCGCCGAACACAGGGAATATCATCCGTCTCTGCGCCAACACGGGCGCTTGGCTGCATCTCATCCATCCCTTGGGCTTCCGGCTTGATGACGCCAGGTTGCGGCGCGCCGGCCTCGATTATCGGGAATGGGCAGATGTGCGGGAATACGGGGGACTGGATGAATTCTTGGAACGGGTTCGGCCGGAGCGGCTGTTCGCGCTCAGCACCAAAGGGCGGTGCTGCTACGCGGATGCCGACTTCCGCCCGAATGACGCCTTGCTGTTCGGTCCGGAGTCCAGGGGATTGCCGGAAACCTTGCTGGCTTCCTTGCCGAAGCCGCGCCTTCTTTACGTGCCTATGAAACCGGAAAGCCGCAGCCTGAATCTGTCCAATACCGTAGCGTTGGTGCTTT
This sequence comes from Methylocaldum sp. RMAD-M, assembly GCF_017832375.1. Lineage (NCBI taxonomy): Bacteria > Pseudomonadati > Pseudomonadota > Gammaproteobacteria > Methylococcales > Methylococcaceae > Methylocaldum > Methylocaldum sp. RMAD-M. The sequence goes on from NZ_JAFIBZ010000001.1 coordinate 308,517, forward strand.
ACGAAGCATGGCGGCAGAACGGCTTTTCGGGAGCGATTGAACGGGTTTGACCGAAGCAGGCTCAACCGGCCAAGGCTTCCGGCTTCTGTTCTCTCAGGAGTAGATTGTTGACGGCCTCTAAAGGCGCGAGCCCTTCGTAAAGGATTTTGTAGGTCTGTTCGGTAATCGGCATCTCGATCCCGAGACTTTGCGCCAGCTGGTAAATAACCTTCGTAGTAAGAATCCCTTCGATTTCTTGGCCGATTTCGGCCGCGACTTGCTCTCGCGGGAGCCCTTTGCCGAGCCCGAGGCCGAAGCGCCGGTTTCGAGATTGATTGTCGGTGCAGGTCAAAATGAGATCGCCGACACCGGCAAGTCCCATGAAGGTTTCCGGTTTGCCACCCAATGCCAAACCCAAGCGCATCATCTCTGCGAGTCCGCGGGTTATCAGCGCCGCACGGGAGTTGGCGCCGAAGCCCAGGCCGTCGGCGACCCCGGCGGCGATAGCCAGTACGTTCTTGGTCGCCCCGCCCAACTGAACGCCGATGATGTCTTCGGTGGTGTATGCGCGGAATCGGTTGTTATGAAGCAGCCCCGCCAGCATTTTGGCGAATTCGATCTCCCGTGACGCTACCGTAATGGCGGTCGGGAGATTGGCGGCCAAGTCGCGGGCGAAGCTTGGGCCGGACAGCACGGCGGCGGGAATGTCGGGTCCCAGAACGTCCTCCGTGACTTGGTGCAAAAGCTTTCCGCTTTGCAGTTCCAGACCTTTCGTGGCCCATGCGATCTTGGATTCCGGGGTGAGATGCGGTGCCAGGTCCATCAGGAGGTTTCTAAATGCATGGCTGGGCACCGCAACTACGAGAATTTCCGCGGTCTTAACGGCTTCTTCCAGATTCGCGACGACCCGGAGGTTGTCGGGAAAGCGCGCACCGGGTAAATAGCGCTCGTTGCCCCGGGCGGCGTTGAGTTTGGCCAAATGTTCGGGGCGATGCCCCCAAAGCACAGTGGGATGGCCGTTGCGGGCTATCAAAAGGGCTAGGGCTGTGCCCCATGAGCCCGCGCCGAGAACTGATACAGCTGTCATGTGGGCGATTGCGGACTATCCCGTTAATGGCTTGTGGGGGCGGAGCCCTGCTGCTGTTGCATCTGCTGCATGTACAAGGCGTCGAAATTGATGGGGGCAAGGAGCATGGGCGGGAAACCGCCCTTGGTCACGAGATCGGAAACGGCCTCGCGCGCATACGGAAAGAGAACGTTCGGACAGTAGCTACCGATCAGAGGGCCGAGTTCTTGGTCGTCGAAGCCCGCCATCGCGAAAATCCCCGCTTGGCAGACTTCCACCAAATAAGCGGTTTTTTCGCCGAGTTTAACGGTTACCGTCGTGGTGAGACTGACCTCGTACAGATTTTCCTGAAGCTTTTGCGCATTGCTCGACAGGTTGAATTCGACCTTCGGTTCCCATTTGAGCGTGAATACCTCCGGCGAATTCGGCGTCTCGAAAGAGACGTCCTTAACGTAAATCTTTTGCAGGACGAACTGTCTTTCTGGCTGAGTGGTTTCTTCGGCCATGGATAATCCTTATTTGTTTCGTAAGCTTGGAAAAATCGGGAGAGGGCGAATTACTTGTTATTCCGCTTCTTAACGACGGGGTATTTTTGGTCTTCCCATGCGAGCATGCCGCCTTTCATTTCAAACACTCGGGCGAAGCCTAAACCGGTCAGTTTCTTGCAGGCCTGGGGAGATCGCGTGCCGGACTGGCAGGTTACGATAACGGGATTTTGTTTGTATGCCTCCAATTCCTGTGCTCGTTCCTCGAGTTTGCCCAAGGGAATGAATTTCGCATTTTCGATATGGCCGTTGGCATGTTCGTGCGGTTCGCGGACATCGATAATGATGGTGTTTTCATCATTCATCAGGTTTACGGCTTCCGTCGGCGAGATTACTTTGTGTTTACGGAAGGCGCTGTCGATAAAATCCTGAATCAGCAAAATCGTAACAATGAGCAAACCGCTGGCCATGATCCAGTGATTGCCCAGGAATTCCAACAGGCGGTCGGGTGTGACAGTCATAGAGAAAATTCGGCTCCAACTAATGATGACAAAATACTTCTTTCATCAGCTTGATCAGCTGCAGTGTGCGCTCGTCGTCAACGTAATAGTACACGCGGTTAGCGTCTTTCTTACAGGCGAGAATACCTTTATCGCGCAGAATGCCCAGATGCTGAGAGATATTGCTCTGAGTCGTGCCGACCTGCTCGACGATGTCCTGAACGCTGACTTTATTGTTCCCCAAGGTGCATAAAATCTTGAGTCGCAGCGGATGGGACATGGCTTTCAGGCAATAGGCAGCCTGCGCGATATCGGCATCTTCCGTAATCAGTATCTCGTTTGGTTTGGTCATCGGAGGCTTCGCATTGTAAGAGTTTGTGCGCTCTTTAGCCGCGATTGCTCGAGCAACACGGGGTTGCAAAAAAAAGTTAAAATACTACTCCGTTTTTCCCTTTGCCTAAGCCCATGGCGCCTCATTCTCAAATTCATATTTATCCGGCGATATTGAGTTCGAGGTCTTTTCCTTTCCGCGAAAGCGGCCGCTTGGCCATTGGGACATACTGATTTTTTCTGCGGGAAGCAACAAAGCCTTTATTGCCAGGCAAACGCGCAAAAACCGAGAGGGAGATTATACTTTGAAGTTGAATCGTCCTAAACCTGTTGTCCTCATCATTCTGGACGGTTTTGGTTACAGCGAAACCAAAGACCATAACGCTATCGCTCTTGCAAGAACCCCGACATGGACGAAGCTGTGGAATACTTGCGCGCATACGTTGCTCGATTGCTCCGGTGAAGTCGTCGGCTTGCCCGACGATCAAATGGGCAATTCCGAGGTGGGACATTTGCATTTAGGGGCGGGTCGACTTATCAATCAGGATTTTACGTTGATCAGTAAAGCGGCTAGGGACCGTTCGTTTTACACCAATCCCGTTCTGCGCGAAGCCGTGGACAAGGCCCTTCGGAACGATAAGGCACTCCATATTTTAGGACTGCTGTCGCCCGGCGGCGTTCACAGCCACGAAATTCACATTCATGCAATGGCGGAGCTCGCGGTTAGGAAGGGGCTGAGAAAGGTCTATGTGCATGCCTTTCTGGATGGGCGAGATACCCCACCCAAGAGCGCAGGCGACCCGATACGCAGAATGGATTCGAAGTTCGAAGAACTGGGGGCAGGGCGGATTGCATCCATTATTGGCCGTTTTTACGCGATGGATCGCGATAATCGCTGGGACCGTATCCAGCAGGCATACGACCTTATCGTGCAAGGAAAAGCCGATTACCGCACGGAAACGGCGATCGAGGGCTTGACGCTGGCTTACGAGCGGGGTGAGTCCGACGAGTTCGTCAAAGCGACTTCAATCGTTCCGGACGGTGAAGCGCCGATTACTCTCAAGGACGGCGATGTCGTGATATTCATGAATTTTCGGGCCGATCGCGCCCGAGAGCTGACGCGCGCACTCAACGAGGCCGATTTCGTGGGGTTTCGACGCGAGGTCGTTCCGAAGCTGGGTGGGTTTGTTACATTGACGGAATATCACCAAGACTTTACGTTTCCCGTCGCTTATCCGCCGCAAGACGTGACCAACAGCCTGGGCGAAGTCTTGTCGAAGCATGGTCTAAAGCAGTTGCGGTTGGCCGAGACTGAAAAGTACGCTCACGTTACGTTTTTCTTTAATGGCGGAGTAGAAACGCCCTTTCCCGGAGAAACGCGCATCTTGGTGCCGTCGCCCAAGGTCAAGACCTACGATCAGAAGCCGGAAATGAGTGCTCCTGAAGTGACGGAAGAATTGGTCAAGGCGATCGAGTCCGGCGAGTACGACGTCATCATCTGTAACTACGCCAACGGGGATATGGTTGGTCATACTGGTAACCTGGACGCATCGATTCGGGCGGTAGAGGCTTTGGATGAGGCATTGGGTCGAGTCGTCGAGGCTCTCGACAAGGTCGGGGGCGAAATGCTGATTACGGCAGATCATGGCAATGTCGAGCAAATGATCGATCCTTCGACCGGCGAAGTTCAGACCGCGCACTCGGTTAATCCCGTGCCGCTCGTGTATAAAGGCAAAGCCGGTAGGTTAAGCGACGGAGGCGGTCTGCCCGATGTCGCGCCGACATTGCTCGCGATTATCGGGCTTGAAAAGCCGGCGGATATGACGGGGCGATCGTTGCTGATTTGAGGTTTGCCGTTTTGTCCTGTCACCGAGTCGCGCGAGTTTTCTGTCTGGCTCTAGCATTCAAAATGCCTTTCGCGGCGGCGGTCTCGGAACCAAAGGATCGTTTGGATGAACTAACTACGGTTCGGGAGCGTATTAAGACGGTCCAGAAGTCCAGGGACGCTCTAGAGTCGCGCAGACGAGCTCTGATCGGGCAATTGAGCGGTATCGAGCGGGACTACGGACGTCTGGCAAAACGGCTTAAAGAGCTCGAGATTCAAGCGCAAGCCCAATTGCGGCATTTGAACGATTTGGAACGCCAAAGCAGTGAGTTGCGGGCGGCAGTGAAAGCGCAATATAAAACATTGACAGGACAAGCTCGTGCGGCCTATGCCGCCGGCCGGCAAGATTGGCTGAAGCTGGTGTTGGATCAGGAAGACCCACGCCAGCTCAGTCGCGTGCTGGCTTATTACAATTATCTGAGTCAAGCTCGATTCTCGCTGCTGAGGGAGATGCAAAAGGATTTAACAACCGTTTCGCAATTGCAGCAGCAAGCGTCGGCCGAAGCGGCGAAGCTTCAATCCACTCGTGAGCAGGTAGCAAAAGATCGCCTCGAGTTGGATAAGTTCCGACAATCCCGACGCGAGGTTTTGGCCGACTTGGAACATAGCCTTCAGGATAAGGACACCCAGCTGAGGCGGCTCCAGGAGGATGAAGAGCGCCTGCAAGATCTGGTTGCCGCCATTCGGCCTTTGTCGGACGACTCGGCGCGAGATCGGTCAGTCAGCAAAGGACCCTTTTCCGCCCTTTATGGTCAGTTAACATATCCGACGAAGGGTTCACTGCTTGAGTCGTTCGGCAGTCCGCGAGCGAGTGGCCGTTGGGATGGTGTCGTTATACGAGCACCGGAGGGCGCGCCGGTGCATGCCGTTGCGGCGGGGAGGGTGGCATACTCCGATTGGTTGCGGGGCTATGGCTTGTTGACCATTATCGATCACGGCGAGGGATATATGAGTCTCTACGCTTTCAATCAGAGTTTGTATAAGAATGTCGGGGACTCGGTGAACGGCGGTGATATCATCGCTACAGTCGGTGCCAGCGGCGGTCGTGCGGAGTCCGGACTTTATTTTGGCATTCGCGAAAAAGGAAGACCGGTGAATCCTATGTTATGGTGCAGTCACAAAGACTGACTTTTTACGGATTGATTTATGAGGCCTTATCCAGGGCGTTTTTGGTTGTAGGAAAATCTATGTTGCGACAAAGAAATTTTCTGGTTCTTATCTTTGGCGTTCTGCTCGGCATTTTGATCAGTACGGGCAGTAGCGTCCTCGCCGAGCGGGAGGCCAGTGGCGATACAAATGCAATCCCCTTCGAAGGATTGAAAACCTTTTCGGAGGTTTATGGACGCATACGCCAGGATTACGTAGAGCCGGTAACGGACCAGAAATTGTTGGAAGACGCCATTCGCGGAATGCTCGCTGGTCTCGATCCGCATTCAGCGTATTTGGATCAGGAGCAGTATAACGAGCTGAAGGTCGGTACTACCGGACAGTTCGGCGGCTTGGGTATCGAGGTCGGAATGGAAAACGGTTTCGTGAAGGTCATCGCGCCTATCGACGATACCCCCGCGCAGAAGGCTGGCATAAAAGCCGGCGACCTCATTATCCGGTTGGACGACAAGCCGGTAAAAGGCATGAGCCTGAACGACGCGGTTAAAATGATGCGTGGCGAGCCGGGTAGCGAGATCGTGTTGACCATAGTTCGCGAGGGTGTCGAGCAGCCGCTGAAGGTTAAAATCGTACGCGACGTCATCAAGGTCAAAAGCGTAAAGAGCCGGCTTCTTGAGGAAGGATACGGCTATGTTCGCATTACGAGCTTTCAGTCCAAGACTGGAGACAATGTCATCGAAGCCATCAGCGAGCTCAAAAAGAAAGGCGACTTGAAGGGCGTTGTGCTGGATCTTCGCAATAACCCCGGCGGAGTTCTCAATGCGGCGGTGGCGGTTAGCGATGCCTTCTTGGAGAGTGGCCTGATCGTTTATACCGATGGTCGTGTCGAAGACGCCAAGATGAGGTTCAGTGCGACTCCGAATGACGTTCTGAACGGTGCTCCAATCGTAGTGCTGATAAACTCCGGCTCCGCTTCGGCCTCGGAGATTGTGGCCGGTGCTTTGCAGGATCATGGACGCGCCATCATCATGGGCGAAAAGACCTTCGGCAAAGGTTCGGTGCAGACAATCTTACCGACCAGCAATGGCGGCGCGGTCAAACTGACCACGGCGCGCTATTACACGCCTTCCGGACGCTCCATTCAAGCGGAGGGCATCGCGCCGGACGTACCGATCTCGAAGGTGAAGTTGGAAATGGCCGCCCAATCGGAGTTTTCTCCGATCAAGGAAGCCGATTTGGTAAACCATCTCGAGAATGGAGCCGAGAAACCGCTCAAGAAGGACGAAACCAAAGCAGGGGATAAGAGTGAAGAGGCCTTGGCCCTGCAGGATTATCCGCTGAACGAAGCCCTTAATCTTCTAAAGGGTATCAATATCATGAGATACGGCCATAAAAAGAACTAGGCCGTGTCGGAGAATTGAAGCACACCCCCGGCTTGACCGGGGGTATTGTTTGTCGAGCGTATTTGAGTTGCCCGAGCTTCCCAGCTATTTACGCCGCCGATAAAGTGGTTCTTTAACGTCTACGGCGGCTTGATATTTCACCGTGAACTCCTGCAATGCGGGCAGCAGTTCTTGCGCATTCGCGGAGCCGTTCGGTTCGAAGGCGTTTACGCCTACCCGACTCAGAAAAAACATCTGATCCCTGAGAAAATCGCCGCGGGCGCGAAGCTCGCCGTTAAAACCGTAACGTTCCCGCAAAAGCCGAGCCAGAGAAAAGCTTCGGCCGTCTGTGAACTGGCGAAATTCCAAGACGATTATCGAGAAGTACTTAAGATCATCTGCAATTTCTTCGAGACTGTCGTCGCTGTTTAGGCGCAGCCCCAAGGGGACGCTGCAAGCGAGCAGGCGATCCCTTTCGTTCTTCCAGCGGAGCAGCGAAACCGTTACAGCCTGTTCCGGCAAGGCTTCGTCGTCGCTCAAGTGCCGCCAGTCGTTTGCGACGATATGGCCGTCTTTAATTATCTCCATAAACTCGCCCCTGGAATGGTCGCATACCGATACGTCTAACCGTTTCAAGAAATGCCTCGTCTTCCAGTCGATGCTCTCGGTAAGTTTGGAAGATGGCTTCTATCGCATGGCAAACCTGGTCCTTGGCTACGGAGGGACCTAGGCGTTCACCGAGGGAAGCATCCTTTCCGGATGAGCCGCCCAGGGTAATCTGGTACCACTCTTCCCCTTTTTTATCGACGCCCAGAATGCCGATATGACCGACGGTATGATGTCCGCAACCGTTCATGCAACCCGAGACATTGATCCGGATATCGCCTAGATCGTAGAGATAGTCCAAATTGTCGAAGATCTGCTGAATGCCGTTAGCGATAGGAATCGATGTCGCATTTGCCAATGAGCAAAAGTCGAGGCCGGGGCAGCAGATGATATCCGTCGCCGTGCCGATATTGGGTGTCGCCAGTTCAAGAGATTTAAGGCGCTGCCATAAGTCGTGCAAATCCGCCTGTTTAACGTCGGCCAGAACGAGATTCTGGGTGTGGGTGACTCGAATTTCGCCAAAACTGTAATGGTCGGCTAAATCGGCAATTACATCCATTTGGCTTGCGCTGAGATCTCCTGGAGGTTTTCCCGGTGTTTTCAGGGACACGAAGACAACCCGATAACCCGGCATTTTATGAGGGAAGGTATTATGGCGGAACCAAGCGGCAAACTGGCTGTCGTGGGCCGTTTTTTCCGCTAACAAGGGATTGTCGGCTAGCGTCTCGTAGGGCGCGGGTTGGAAGAACGTCTTGATCCGCTCGATTTCTTCGAGATCCAGGAGCAGGTCGTCCTTTATTGCAGCCCACTCGGCTTCGACCATTTCGGTAAACTTTTCCTTTCCCAGCTCTTTCACCAGGATCTTGATTCGCGCCTTGAATTTGTTGTCGCGACGTCCGAAGCGGTTGTAAACGCGGAGAATCGCTTCCAGATAAGACAGCAGGTGCTTTTTCTCGAGAAACGGGCGGATTGTCACGCCGATGATCGGTGTGCGCCCGAGGCCGCCGCCTACCAGAACTTCGAAACCTATCTCGTCCCGATCGTTCTTGACGAGCTGCAAACCGATGTCGTGTAGCTGGGTTGCGGCTCTATCCTTTGCCGCACCATTGACGGCAATCTTGAACTTGCGCGGCAGAAAGCTGAATTCCGGATGGAGGGTGGACCACTGCCGGATAATTTCGCAATAAGGGCGTGGGTCCTCGAGTTCGTCTCCGCCGACTCCCGCAAGATGATCGCTGGTGACGTTGCGGATGCAGTTGCCGCTCGTCTGGATCGCATGCATCTGTACCGTAGCGAGTTCGCTCAGAACATCCGGCACGTCCTCGAGTTTCGGCCAATTGAACTGAATGTTCTGTCGCGTCGTGAAGTGGCCGTAACCCTTGTCATAGGTTCGCGCGATATGAGCCAACATCCGCAGTTGGCGCGACGAGAGCAGGCCATAAGGAATGGCAATGCGCAGCATCGGCGCGTGTTTTTGGATGTATAAACCATTCATCAAGCGAAGAGGCCGGTACTGATCTTCGCTGAGTTCTCCCTTCAAGAACCGCTCTGTTTGACCCCTGAATTGAGCGGCGCGCTCATTCACTAAGGTCTGGTCGTAATTGTCGTACTGGTACATATATGGAAGAAATCCGTCTGCCTAGGCGAGAGAAAAGCCTGAGTAATTCAGTAGGGAAAAACTATAACATGGAGCCGTTAATAGGAAAAAATAATAAAACTGGATATATCTATGAATTTACTTCATATCGACTCTGCCTGTAAACGCCGTTCTTCCGTCACAAGTGCACCTGAACCGAAGTGCGGAAAAAGTGCTTGGTTATTCATTCGCTAGCCCTTCTATATATATAATGCAGGGCTGTTTTGACTGGGGGGTCGTGCTGCTTGACGGCAGTGGCACAGACGTTTTTCAAAAACACCGAAGAGGGCTTAGCTTTGTTACGCGCATTCGTTTTACTTTCGCTGCTATTTCTTGTGCCCGGTTTGGCATCGGCCGAAGGATCGGAGGTCTTGGGGCTGACCGGTACCCAACGGGGCCTTTATTGCGTCTTGGTCTTCATCATCGCGTACGGGTTCGTGATGACCGAAGAGTTTACCCATTTGCGAAAATCCAAGCCGGTCATTCTTGCCGCCGGCATCATTTGGGCGCATGTGGCTTATCTGGCCGCCAGCAACAGCGTTCCATCGGAGAAGGTGCACAAGGCCTTCGAGCACGATCTCCGCGAGTATGCCGAGCTGTTTCTGTTCTTGTTGGTCGCTATGACCTACATCAATGCCATGGCCGACCGAAATGTGTTCGAGGCCCTGCGTTCCTGGCTGGTGAGCCGTAAATTCGGTTATCGCAAGCTTTTCTGGATCACCGGGGTGATCACTTTCTTCCTGTCCTCGGTAGCTGACAACCTGACTTCCGCGCTGTTGGTGGGTGCTGTGGTGATGGCTGTCGGTGCAAATAGCCCACGCTTCGTAGCTTTGGGTTTTGTCAATTTGGTGAGCGCGGCTAATGCGGGCGGCGCGTTCAGCCCCTTCGGCGATATCACCACGCTAATGGTCTGGCAGGCCGGCAAGGCGGAGTTCTTCGACTTTTTCGAGCTGTTCATTCCGTCGGTGGTAAACTTCGCTGTGCCCGCCGCCTTCATGCACTTCGCCATACCGGACGAAGCACCCAGTTTCCCCGATGAGGAGCAGGTCAAGATGAAGGACGGCGCCCTAATCGTTTGCGGCTTGTTCGCTCTCACCATCGTGACCGCCGTTAGCTTCAAGCAATTTCTGCATCTTCCGCCGTTCCTGGGCATGATGGTGGGACTTTCCTTTCTGATGTTCTATGGATACCGCTTGAAACTGTTGTACAGCGCCGAGAATGGGAGGTTCGATGTATTCGCCAATGTTCGCGATGCGGAATGGGATACCCTGCTGTTTTTCTTCGGCGTGGTATTCGCTGTGGGCGGTTTGGGCTACATCGGTTATTTGGAACTGGTTTCCGAGGCGATGTACGATGGACTCGGGGCGACGACGGCAAATATTCTGATCGGCGTGCTTTCGGCCATCGTCGACAACATTCCGGTCATGTTCGCGGTGCTGAGCATGAATCCCGATATGGACCTTTATCAGTGGATGCTCGTGACCTTGACCGCCGGCGTGGGCGGAACCATGCTGTCCATCGGTTCGGCGGCGGGTGTGGCCCTCATGGGGACGTCGCGCGGCATGTATACCTTTTTCAGCCATCTGCGCTGGACGCCGGCCATTATCGCCGGCTATGCCGCGAGCATTTTGACCCACTATTGGATCAACGGCTAACGCCGCTTCGGCTCATTTAAACAAGGCGTAGCCGTTATCCGCGGCTACGCTTTTTTTCGCGGTCTGATCCGCGTCCTTCCCAAGCATCGAGCAAGATCGCCACGAGCATATCGGCGAGCACGTTTACCCCGGACCGGAGTCTCGCGAGGATCCAGTCGACCGGCGCGATCAGAGGTATCGCTGCGGCTACGATTGTCTCCGGCAAACCTGACGCACTCAGCACCAGTGGAAGGATAATCAATCCCGCTTCCGGAATTCCGGCGACGCCGATAGCCGCCATAAGCGCCGAGAGCACAATAATGGCTTGTTGTCCGGCTCCAAGCCCGTAACCCAATGCCTGTGCCAGGAACAGTGCCGCCATAGCCTCGTACAGCGTGATGCCGTCGTTATTAAGATTTGTTCCGGCGCAAACCGCGATGCGCGCAGATGAGTCCGAGACGCCGATGGTCCTCAGGCACCGCAAGGTAACGGGCATGGCCGCCAAACTGCTGTTTGCCGATAAGCCGGTCATGATGGCATCCGCGCCTTGCTTCAGATAAATGTGCGGTGGCTTTCCACCCGCCAGCCATGCCGCCAAGGGATAATAAACGAGGCCGTGCAAAGCCAGGCCAAGGCTTATAACACCGAGAAACCCGCCTAAATCGGCGAAGATTTCCAGACCGGTTTTTCCGACGACTTGAGCTACGAGGCCGAAGACTGCGAACGGAACGGCTTCGACAACCCAAGAAAGCACCTTGGCTAGAATCTGATAGGCCGAGGATACAAATCCTTCCAACGGTCGAATGTCTGCGATATCGCTCTCGCCTTGGCGATCTTTAAGCCAGCGTAGGGCGGCGCCGAATAGCAAGGCGAGCAGAACTACCGAGATCACGTTATTGCCGGCAAGCGGTTCGATCAGGCTTTGAGGGATATAGGCGCCGAGGTTCTTCAATGGGTTGAGGGTTGCCGCCGGGACCGCGTTTGAGCTCGCCAGAGCGGAATTTCCGGAAAGTTGGGCGGTGAGTTGCTCGATCCTGTCCTGCCATGCCAGCCCGGGTTCTATCGCATTCATCAGCAGCAAGCCGATCATGCAAGCGACCGAAACGTTGATGAGGCAAATCGTCACCAGCCGTCCTCCGCTTCTTGCGGATATATGGGTTCGCGCAAATGCATCGAGAATCGCAAATAGAATGAGCGGCACGGCAAGCGCTTTCAGGAGTCGGATCACGAGCATTCCGAGCTGCCCGAGATGGTCGTTTCGAAGGCCCCAAAGATAAGCTTCATCGCCACCGACGACGCCGAGTAACGCCCCCAGCGCGACGCCTATCAGTACGCGTATCGACAGGGGCCATCGTTTTGCTTTCATGTTCAGTTTCTGTTGATCGAAAGAGAGGATGTTATCGCATCGTTCAAGACTAAGGCGGTCGGCGTAGCTTAAGTCGACATTTCCGATAGTCCAGGGGGCCTGGGACTAGTGCCCATTTCGGCATGGCGCGGTCTTCAGGCGTGGTTTCGGCCGTTCTGCGTTAGGGATTTGTCCCAATTGACGGTACTTGCGCTTGTTGCTTACATCACTCGAACGAGAGGCTGCTCACTGCCCAAATAGCCAAGGCGATGAGCGGCGCATTTCTATTCATCGGACGGACAAGGAGGGTTCGAATCATGAGATTTATCACCTTCGGTTTATTGTGTCTCGTCAGTCTTACCGGTTGTGACGGCTCCGGGAGTTCAGGCGAGAAGAAGGTTCCTTTGGATCAAGTGCCGCCAGCCGTAAGAGCAACGGCAGACAAGGCGGTGCCTGGAGTCCAATGGGAGAAAGCTGAGACGGAAACGGAAAAGGGCCAGGCCATTTACGAACTGAAGGGACGTGATTCATCGAATCGTAAAGTAGAGGTTGAGGTGACGCCCGAAGGGACATTGGTCGAGGCCGAGACCGAGATTCCGTTGGAGGAGGTCCCCATCGTCGCGCGTGAAGCATTGAAAGCGAGGCTGCCCAATTTCAAACCGGACGAGGTCGAATCGGTCACTAAGGGAATTGGCCCCGCCGGATACGAGTTCGAGGGACGGGACGAAAGGAACAAGAAGATCGAGGTTTTTGTTTCGGCGGATGGCACTCAGGTGACCATCGAGGAAGATGATGACTGAGGAAGGTATTTTTTACGCTCGGTCGGTTTCGCACCACCCTGAGCAACATCTACTCGACGGGAGCGGCCTGAAGGTAGCCTCCACATCTCACGTCTCCGTCGATATCAGGGGCAGGGATGGTCGCGGCGGTTCACGTTCCTGCCGACGCCAAACCCGGGACCCGCTAGGCTCCGAGTTTTTTCGATCAGCTGGGAATCACACGTGACGTGAACGCGTCGCACACGATGTCTTTCATGGATGCGCCTGCCAGGAAGGCTTTCTTTTGAGCGGCTTTCACCATTTCCGGGTGTCCGCACAGAAAAACTCGCCATCCTGTCAAGTTGGGCACCTCATTCAACGCGATCTGGTGAACCCTTCCGCTTGCGAATTCTTTCGAAACGTGGCTGCCCGAAAGACAGGCTGTGTACTCGAAATTGGAGTAGGCTCTGGTAAGTTCTCGCAGTTTATCGGTTAGGTAGAGACCGTTCGGAGTCCGGCTGCCGTGAAAGAGCCTGATCGGTCCGATATGGCCCTGGGCGAGAGCGTCACGAACGACGCCGTACAGCGGCGCCAGTCCGCTGCCCGTGCCGATCAGCAGCAGGCCTTGTTCGGGCGATCCGGGTAGGTAATAGCAATCGCCGCCTGGACCTTGAATGTCGATCGTGTCGCCCGGGCGCAAGGCGTCGTGCACCCAATTGCTCACTTTCCCTTGTGGTACTCGCCGTACGTGGATATGAATATGAGGATCTTCGGTCGGTAGGCTGGCGACGGAATAGCTTCGCGCCAGATTCTCGCCCTGATACAGGTTGATGAATTGACCGGCCCGATACTCGATCTGTTCGTGGGCTTTCAGGCTGACCTGCATGATCTCGGCGTTTAGAAGCTCCATGCCCACAATCGTCGCGGGGGTCCTGGAAAGCTCGTTGCCAGGCAACGAGACTGAAAGGGTTTCTTCCGGATTGCAAATACACGCCAGAAAGTAATTCTTGGCTTTTAGCGTCGGCTTCAGTCCTTTTTGCGAAGCTTCCGGTGGACGCCCGACCTCCGCCCGCATCAGACAGGCTTGGCAAATACCGGCGCGACAACCGAACGGCACGGATGCGCCGTGCTCGGTCAAACACTCAAGAACGGACTGACCGTCGCGTAGCGAATAGATTTGTCCATCGTAGCGGATATTCGGCATCGAGACCCTTCCCCAGAATAAACCGCGGGTTATCGACCGAGAACGTCGTTCCGAGTACTTTCGGCGATGGCCGCAGCTTCGGCAATAAGTTCTTCCGGAACTTTGAGTTCCTGCATGGTCGCGGCCAGGTTTTCCATCACCGCATCAAAATGAGCGTCGTTCAATCCGTTCTTGACAAGATGAGCGTGGCCTCGCCGCATGTCGAGACCGGAGTAGTGATGGGGACCCCCGAATGCCATGGTCAAGAATGCTTTCTGCTTGGCCGCTTGTGCCTCCATGTCGACGCTTTCGAAGAAATGGGCGATTCGGTCGTCGCTCAAGACCTTGCGGTAAAAAATATCGACGGCAGCGTCTACGGCAGCTTCGCCCCCCAGCTTTTCAAAAAGACTTTGGCTCATTTAGAGTTCTCCAAAACTATGGGTTTCTGTCAATCATGTAGCATTAATGCATCTTTACGCGCATAAAAAAACGCGTAAATCGCGTTTATTGCACTTAATATGCGTGCTCGATGAATATTAAGAGACGGTACGCTACTCTGTCAATCGGCCTAGGTTTGCGGATTGCAGGCTTGGACAAAAAGACCGAAAATCGGCTGCCTTTGTCCCCGGCATCCGCTAGACGCAACACCTTGGCAAGGTTCGACGATCGGTAGCGCTGGATTTACCTTATTCGAGTGAAGTGCCGGTGATAACGTGTGTTCGTCTTCGCTAGGGGGCAAGTTTTACGACTCTCAGAGGAGATTTTGCAGTGAAAAGAATTATGATGATCTTGGGGGCCGCGGTCATCGCGACGTTTGCTTGGGCGGAACAGTCCAATGTAGCACCGGCTCCGAATGGGATTACGATCCCGCAGAATTATAAAGATTGGCGGCTAATCGCTGTTTCTCAGCGTCCGGAAACCAGTACGCTCCGTGCCATTTTAGGTAATGATGTCGCTATTGCTGCGGCGAGAGCCGGAAATACCAATCCTTGGCCAGATGGAGCGGTGCTGGCCAAGCTGGTGGTAAAGCAAAAAAACCATCCCAAATATCCCACGGCCATGGTGCCGGGTGAATTCGTCCATGCCGAGTTCATGATCAAGGATTCAGCCAAGTATGCTTCAACGGGCGGCTGGGGTTTTGCCCGCTGGCTGGGAGAGAAGCAGGAACCTTATGGCAAGGACGCGAATTTTGCACAGGAATGCGTCGGCTGCCACACGAGTGTTCAACAGAACGATTGGGTATTCACGGGACCGATCAATTTGCCTTGAACCGGAAAAGACGATATCGGCGGGGGTTGCTTGGGAATTGCCCCAGGTGCATGTAAAATGCGCCTCTTAATTTCAAGAGGCTGCCCGTCACTGCTGCTTGCAAGATAGATTGGAACGGGTTTGGCGGGGCGGTGAAACTGCACGCATAGAGCCGAGTCCAATAACGAGCGAAACAGGCTGTTATCTGGTAACCCATACAGCTTACAGGAAAATTTGAAATGACTTTCGTAGTAACCGAAAACTGCATCAAGTGCAAATTTACCGATTGCGTCGATGTTTGCCCGGTCGACTGCTTTCACGAGGGGCCGAATTTTCTAGTCATCGATCCTGATGAATGTATCGACTGCACTTTATGCGAGCCCGAATGCCCCGCGAACGCGATTTATTCCGAAGATGAAGTTCCGGAGGGCCAGGAACAATTCATCCAATTGAACGCGGAGCTTTCGAAAGTGTGGCCAAGCATCACGGAAGTCAAGCCAGCTTTGGAAGATGCGGACGAGTGGAACGGCAAACCGGACAAGATGCAATATCTCGAAAAATAATCGGAAGGTCGTGGCTAGCGATGAGTTATACGGCGGGGAGTTCAATCGGGTTCGATAATTCGTCTTTTCGTCGCCTCAACTGAAAAGTCTCAATCTCCGCTGTCGAGGGCGCTGTTGAAGTCAGCAGCGCCTTTTTGTCGTGAACAGTCGGTCTTGAACCGAACACGTTTCAGCAGCTGCCGCTGCTGTTTTCACAATCGCTCAAGATTTGTCGTCCGCTCTTGGAAAACTGAACTGGGCGGCGCGTGCCGGGATGTGCGCACCAGGCTGCGGGGTCTTGTAAGATATACGGCTCGATCCCGATGAAATCGTCTTCATAAGGATCTTCGGTAATCATGCGGAAGTGCGTTCGCACGCCGCGATCCGCTCCCCGCGTGGAAAGATGTATCCGTCCTCGTCGCGAAACTTTTCGTAGGTGCCGCGGTAAATGACCGCATGGCCGCGGTCGATGTACTCCTTGCCTTCGCCTTTTACGGTGGTTACGGTCACCGATCGGAATTCGATGCTCCGATGGCCTGCCACGGCATCGTATCCCACTTGTCCAGCTTCACCGCAACGGAGGTCCGACTCGACCCATGCTTTCAAGAATTCCTGTTCCTGAGGCACCCGAAATACAAGCGCTCCGCAGTTTCGAGTCGGTTTTGAGGTGGAGCGGGAACCGGTTCGTCGGAAACGATACCGGCAACGGCGACAGGCGTTTAGCAGTCCTCGCAGATCTTACCTAGAGATAGAGTATTTGCCGAAATTCGGGGCTGCTCGAGGTTGGTAGCTTTTCGCGATTAATTCAGCCTTAGAGTTGAGCTTTGCGAAATGATGCTATTGAAAAGAGTATAATTTTTGTTTCCCTCGTTCACTCGGGATGACGCCGAAGACGCCATGAAATTGCAGCAATTACGCTATATCTGGGAAGTTGCGCAGCACGAATTGAATGTTTCTGCGACGGCGGACAGCCTCTACACGTCGCAGCCCGGAATTAGCAAGCAAGTCCGGCTTTTGGAGGATGAACTGGGGCTTCCGATTTTCGCGCGGAACGGCAAGCACCTGACGGAGATTACCGCAGCCGGCAAGCAGATTGTGGCGATTGCCGGAGAAATTTTGGGCAAGGTCCAGGATATAAAGAATATCGCGCAGGAACACCGCGACAATAAGGTCGGTTCGCTGTCCATCGCCACTACGCACACGCAGGCGCGCTATGCGCTTCCTCCCGCCATAAAGGAGTTCATGCGTCGTTACCCCGGGATCAAGCTCAATATCAACCAGGGCACGCCGATGCAGATTTCCGAATTGGCGTCGCGCGGGGTTGTCGATATGGCGATTGCCACCGAAGCGATGGAGCTCTTCGAGAATCTCGTCATGCTGCCGTGTTACCAGTGGAATCGCTGTGTCTTGGTACAGCAGGGGCATCCATTGACGGAAAAGGCGGAGCTAACTTTGCAGGATGTCGCCGAGTATCCCATCGTGACTTACGTCTTCGGATTTACCGGACGTTCGCAGCTGGATCAGGCGTTCGAGAAGGCAAATCTGCATCCCCAGTTAGCTTTGACTGCGGTGGATGCGGACGTGATCAAGACCTATGTAAGGCTCGGTTTGGGAGTCGGAATCGTTGCCAAGATGGCTTACGACCCTGTCGCGGACGCCGATCTGATTCCGCTCGATGCCAGTCATATGTTCGGTTTGAGCACGACGAAGATCGGGCTGCGGCGGGATATGTTCATCCGCGGATTCATTTACGAGTTCATCCGCTTATTCGCGCCGCATCTGACGCGGGAATTGGTGGAACAAGCCATGACCCAGCGGGAACAAAAAGACGTCGATGCCTTGTTCGAGAATATCGCGCTGCCGGTGCGCTAGTTTTCGCATGCCCGGCTTGGTGATGCGCCAAGGCCGGTGTTGATCCTCAAGCTTTTTCAGCTGTTTTCAGATTCCCGGCATGTAGGCCGCATTCCTTCTTCCCGGCATCTTCCCACCACCACCGGCCTTCGCGCTCGTGCTGATTGGGCAGAATCGGCCGAGTGCAAGGTTCGCAGCCAATGCTGACGAAACCTTTACGATGCAGTTCGTTGAAGGGCACGTCGTAGGCCTCGATGTAATCCCACACCTGCGCCGACGACCAGTTCGCGAGCGGATTGAATTTGATCAGGCGATGGTCGGGCTTGGAAAACGCTTCGTCAAGCTCGATCTCCGCTAAGTTTTCCCGAGTCGGGTTTTGGTCGCGTCGCTGACCGGTAATCCAGGCGTCCAGCTGACTAAGCTTCCGGCGAAGCGGCTCGACCTTGCGGATGCTGCAACATTCGTGATGGCCGTCTTTGTAGAAGCTGAATAAGCCTTTTTCTCTGACTAAAGCTTCCAGTTGCACGCGATCCGGCGAAAGAACGTCCAGCCGAATGGGGTAGCGCTCCCGAACGGTCTCGATCAATCTGTAGGTTTCGGGATGCAAGCGACCGGTATCCAAGGTGAAGACCTGAATGCCCGGCTTGAGCTTGCTGGCTAGGTCGATCAATACCACGTCTTCGGCGCCGCTGAAGGAAATGGCGATGTTGTCGAACCATGTCAGCGCCGCCTTGAGAATCGCGCGGGGATTTTTTCCGGCCAATTCGCCTTTAAGCTGATCGAGATCGAAGAATTGAGTACTCATGTCGTATCGGGGTAGAAACCGTGACGGATAAGGTAACACACGAGATTCAATCCTAAAAATTCTAAAAACAACTTTTGATATAGAAAAACGGGATAAGATCAGACGAAAAAGCCCCGCCGTTTTCGGCGGGGCTTTGGTGTTCTCGGTCGTGGAAGCAACCGATTACATCATGTCTTCCATTCCGGCACCGGGCATGCCGGCTCCTTTTTCTTTCTTCGGCTGTTCGGCCACCATGGCTTCCGTGGTGAGCATCAGACCGGCCACGGACGCGGCGTTCTGCAGCGCGGAACGGGTGACCTTGGTCGGGTCCAGGATACCCATCTGAATCATGTCGCCGTATTCACCGGTCGCAGCGTTGTAGCCGAAGGTGCCTTCGCCTCCCTGAACCCGGTTCAGGACGACCGAAGCTTCTTCGCCCGCGTTGGTCACGATTTGACGCAGCGGCTCCTCGATCGAACGGCGCAGGATGGCGATACCCACGGTCTGGTCGTGGTTCTTGCCCTGCAGATCCTTCAGCGCGTTTTGAGCACGGATGAAAGCGACGCCGCCGCCCGGAACGATGCCTTCTTCAACCGCAGCGCGGGTTGCGTGCAGCGCGTCTTCCACGCGGGCTTTCTTTTCTTTCATCTCGACTTCGGTGGCTGCGCCGACTTTGATCACGGCAACGCCGCCGGCCAGCTTGGCCACGCGCTCTTGCAGTTTCTCGCGATCGTAGTCCGAGGTGGTGTCTTCGATCTGCTTGCGGATCTGCTCGACGCGAGCCTTGATGTCTTCCGCTTTGCCGGCGCCGTCGACGATGGTGGTGTTTTCCTTGTTGATCTGGATCTTCTTCGCACTGCCGAGATCGCCCAGGTCGACTTTTTCGAGGCTCAGGCCCAGTTCTTCGGAAATGACGCGGCCACCGGTCAGGATGGCGATGTCTTCCAGCATGGCCTTGCGGCGATCGCCGAAGCCCGGCGCCTTAACGGCGCAAACCTTGATGATGCCGCGCATGGTGTTGACTACCAGGGTCGCCAACGCTTCGCCTTCGACATCCTCGGCGACGATCAACAGCGAACGACCGGATTTCGCCACTTTTTCGAGCAGCGGCAGCAAGTCGCGGATGTTGGAGATCTTCTTGTCGTGCAGCAGGATGTACGGGTTTTCGAGCTCGACGCTCATGGTTTCTTGGCTGTTGATGAAATAGGGCGAGAGATAGCCGCGGTCGAACTGCATACCCTCGACAACATCCAGTTCGTTGTCCAAACCGGAACCTTCCTCAACGGTAATCACGCCTTCCTTGCCCACCTTGTCCATCGCGTCGGCGATGATTTTGCCGATGCTCTCGTCGGAGTTGGCGGAGATGGTGCCGACCTGGGCGATGGCTTTACTGTCGGTGCAGGGCTTGGAGAGTTTCTTCAGCTCTTCGATGACCACGCCGACCGCCTGATCGATGCCGCGTTTGATATCCATCGGGTTTGCACCCGCCGCTACGGATTTCAAGCCTTCGCGGACAATGGCCTGAGCCAGGACGGTTGCCGTGGTGGTGCCGTCGCCGGCGACGTCGGACGTCTTCGAGGCGACTTCCTTCACCATCTGAGCGCCCATGTTCTCGAACTTGTCTTTCAGTTCGATCTCTTTTGCGACCGAAACGCCGTCTTTGGTGACGGTCGGTGCGCCGAAGCTCTTTTCCAGCACGACGTTGCGGCCTTTCGGGCCCAGGGTCTGCTTCACGGCGTCGGCCAGAACGTTAACCCCGGCCAGCATGCGCTGACGGGCATCATCGGAAAAACGGACTTCTTTAGCTGCCATCAGTTAATTCCTCCAAAATCAGTCTGAACGTTAGGTCGTGGATCAGGCTTCGAATACGCCCATGATGTCGTCTTCGCGCAGCATCAGATATTCGGTGCCGTCGATTTTGACTTCGGTACCGGCATACTTGCCGAACAAGACTTTGTCACCGACTTTTACATCCAGTGCGCGCACTTGACCGTTATCCAGGGCTTTTCCGTTTCCTACAGCAACCACTTCGCCTTTGATCGGCTTTTCCTTTGCGGTGTCGGGAATGACGATTCCGCCCGGGGATGTTTTTTCTTCTTCCCAGCGTTTTACGACGATACGGTCATGCAAGGGACGAATTTTCATGATGACTGTTTTCTCCTTGAAGAAGGTTGAACCTCAAAAAAACACTGTAGTGTTAGCACTCTCTGTCGAGAGCTGCTAACAATATAGCGATGCGGATTTAGTTTTCAAGGGGCGCAATATGAAATTTTGATTACCGAATCGAGCTAGCATTTCAGAAAAGATGAAGGCCAGCGTTAGGCTGGCCTTCGGTTTTATGGCCTCGCGTGGCCGGTCTTGTGGAAAGCGGGTCGCCGCCCTACCTAAACGAATCGGCGAAGATGTTGTCGGCCCAATGGAACATGTGCTCGTAATTTTCCGACGACGGCTCCGCCGCTTCGCCGAACGAATCCTCGACGCGCTTCATGCTGTGCGTTGTCGGATCGTATTGGTAAACCGCAGTCAACCACGACGCTTCGGTCTCGGTGATGGGGCTGAAGCAGGCCGAATTGGTCGTCGGCTGCGGGTCCGGTGTTTCGCCGACGAACGCGCGGATGATCGAGTCGACGCAAACTTTGGCCTGGGAGTTCGCCATGTGGCCGGACTTCGGTTGTGCCGTTGCCTGAGAATCGCCGATCACATAGATGTTTTCGTAGACGGTTGAACCGTAAGTCAGCGGATCGACCGTCGCCCATCGGCCCGTCGGATCGTTGACCACGCCGGCGTCGAAGACGATCTGTCCGGCTTTCTGGTTGGGAATCATGTTGAGCACGTCCGCCGACAACGCGCCGATCGTGGTGTCTATTGTCTTGAGCGATGAATTGACTTGGGTAATGCCTACGTTGGCGTGGTATTCGAGCGTTCCTGCATAGGTCTGGCTGAATGCCGTGCCGAATGTATGCGGCTCGGCCACGATGTCTGGGTTCGCATCCAGCACGATGATCTTCGAACGTCGCTTCTTGCGCTTCAGATAAGCGGCGACGATACATGCACGCTCATATGGGCCGGGTGGGCAGCGATAGGGCGCTTTGGGGACGTTCATGACGAACACGCCACCGTCCGGCATGGCCGCCAATTGATTCTTGAGCAGGGTAGTCTGGGGCCCGGCTTTCCAGGCGTGGGGCGTCAGGTTCGGGTCGTACAGACGTTCGGCTCCGGCCGGATTCGGGTTGATGAAGTCGATGCCGGGCGCAAGGATCAGATGCTCGTAGTCTAGTGTGGCGCCATTCGACAGACCCACCTTGCTACCGACCGGGTCGATGGCGGCAGCCATGGCTTGGACGATCTTGACGCCTCGATTTCTTAAACCGTCGTAGCTTAGGTTGATCCGGTTCATCGAGATGGCGCCGGTGATGACCAGGTTGGACAAAATACAGGCGTAGTGTGTGGCGTTGGGCTCAACCAGGGTGACATCGATGGTATTGTCCCAATGTTTGAGGTATTTGGCGGCCGTTGCGCCAGCGAAGCCTCCGCCGATGATGACGACTCGATTCGAGAGCGGTGTCGCGGCGCTCAAACTTCTGGGTATGGCCGCAACAAGCGAGGTTGCGCCGGCGAGTTTTAGAAATTGCCGTCTGTTGAAAGCAGTCATATTTAGTCTCTCCTGTCGGGAGTTGGCGTCATTGGTCCTGCGGTAGGAGGCTAGTCGTCCGAGGACGAGGCTCGCGGAAGCGAGCCAAGGTAGTCGGCGATCAACCGTAGTTGATCATCGGTATAACCGCGGGCTTGCCTGTCCATGATGTCCTCGACCGGGCGGTACTTTCTTTCGATCAGCTCGTCATGCAACTCGTCGGCAGACTCCCCTGCCAGCGACTCGTAGCCCGAACCGTCGGTTCCGTGACATTGCGCGCATTGCGCGGCAAGGAGACGTCCGGCGGGAGGCTCGGAAAAGGCGCTTAGTGGAGTGGCCGTGGCAGTAATCAATACGAAACACGTTCTTAGGGGGTAAAACGATTTACGCATGTGTTACCTCGCTCGGTGACGTTAATGAGGTTTGGCCAATTCGTTTGCCGTCGCGCGGTCACTTAAGTTTCCCCGCGCGACGGGACGTTTCTCTGTCGCCCTTGGTGGGGGGGCAGGTTTCGGGTGTGTTTCGGTAACCCTACGGGATGTACTGAAATTTCCATGCCGCGGCCGCTTTCTGGGCGGATTCTTGTTCCCGAATACTGGGTTAACGTACCGGGTCGTGACCAAAGGAGTTACAGAATATGCTAATAAAACAATAAGTTGATATGGCATTAGCGGAAACCCGTGCTGGTGTTCACGCGGCTAGATGAAGCTGCGACGATGGACGCGAGCGGACTCGAGCTCGGCGGTTGTGACGCCGGCTAGCGACGAAAGAACAGGTTGATCAGCAGAGTCAACACGAGGCTGATGATGATCATGGAGGTGATGGGGATGAAGATGTACCGGTTTTCGTCCTGAATCCGGATATCACCGGGAAGCTTTCCGAACCAGCCGAACAGTCCCGGGGCGTAGGATAGGACCAATCCGAGCAGAAACAGGCCGATACCGACGTAGATGAGAATTTTCCCGAATGACATCGCTCAAGTCCTCTTTGACGCTTCGCCACCATCAATCAAGTAGACCGTCGCGAACAGCAAGAGTGCTGCGATGCCTAGCAGCCACCGAATGTCGGTTTTGGTCGTGCGGCGCTCGACGAATTCCGGGGCGCGTAATGCGTCCATGAGACCTTCCGGCGTTTCCAGACGATGATAGCGGAGGCCGGTTGTCGCGCTCAGTTCGCGTAGATGGTTTTCGTCCAGCCAGGAAAGATAATAGCCTTCGCGCGGCGGTCGGGGTACGGTCTCGGTTGTTTCGTAGGCTGTGCTGGATTCCGGCATTTGCGCGATATCGGTGTTTTCCCAATAACCGATGAGCCGGTTTTCGCGATCGTATTTCGGCACTGTGGTCGGATGCAATCCGCCCACACCCACGATCAAGCCAGCGATTTCTCCCGGTTTTCCGGAAAATGTCGGTCGTATTGTTTGCGGCGGTGCTTCCTGGCCGTCGGTGAAGAGCGCCAGCCGAATGCCGGGATCTCGGTTTTTTACGTCCCGGATAGCGGCATAAACGCCTTGAGCGACAAAGCTGTTGGCTGCCCAGGCCATGCGCCAGTCGACATGGGCGAGCACATCGTCGATCACGCGCAGGTGTTCGCACACTTCTATGGGTTCGAACAGTAATTGAACGCTCTGAGTGGTGAAAAGTCCGAGCCCGACTTCCGAGCCGCACGGAAGATCATGCACCGCCTGCCGGATCGATTCCTTGACGAAATTGAGCCGGTCCGCCGGCATGTTTGCGACATGGTAATCGCGGACATTCATGCTTTGCGTGATGTCGATGACGAAGGCATAGCGGTAGACCCGAAGCGGCAGCGGGAGTTTCGGATCGGCAAAGGTCAGCGCCACGAGCACGGTGGCAACGAACAGCGCCGTCGTGCGCCAGTCCCGGCGAACGAGCCGCATCCTCACGGCGCACCACCCGGAATCGTGGGCACGGTAGCGAATACACTGGGTTTCGCTCCGTGCCAATCCGCCTTTTCCCGCTCCTTGGCCGGCGGGGTAATCCTATGTGCGTATTCGAGATTGAAACGGGCATCCCAGTTGTTCGGATTCAGCCGCAGAGCCTTCTGCAACTGTTCCTTGGCCAGGGCGACCAGCGTGTTGACACGGACATATTCCAATACGCCTTTGGCGTTCCACAGTTGGGCGGCCTCTCGAAGATACAGTGTTCCAAGATTGTAATGAACCTGCTCGCGAAGGTGCTCGTCGCCGCGTTCGAGAATGGTGGTGTAAAGGCGCAGGGCTTCCTGCGTCTCGCCCGATCGTTCGAGCCGATGGGCTTTGGCGAGTACCAGAACGGGCGGTGTTTTGTCGTCGACCTCGACCCTTTCCGGCTGGGAGATTAGAGTGTTTTGGCGGGCGATTCGGAAAACGGCATAACTTTCGTAAACGACTCCTGCCAGGAGGGCTGCCAGAAGACCCCAGATCAGCATCGGCGAGCGCCACATTCGCATCAAACGGGCCACGACTTCACCTCCAATGCTTTGGCGCTCAGGAGCAGTGCCAGAAATGCGAGAGCAGCGGCATAGCAGTAGCCGGAGATGTCCCTTCGCGGCAGTTTTTCCAGGTAGTGCAGCGGAAGATTTTCCAACTGCTCGACCTCTAGAATTGCGCGCTGCAGCGCTTCCGGATTTTCCGCCTCGAAAGCCCGATAGGGGACGCCAAGGTTTTGGAAATATTGATGTAGAAAATATTCCGGCGTCGTGCTTTCGCCCGGATTGACCGGCTTCTCCGAAAGGCGTCCGCTCCTTGGATTTCGGAGGTAAATCCAGTAAAGGGTCGCCTGCTTTTCCTGAAACCATTGCCGTAGCTGGTCGCGGGTTTCCTCTTCGATGCGCGCCGCTCCGTCCGAGACCAGCAGAACGATTCGGGACCCGGTGAACGGCTTTCCGCTGTAAAAATCGAGCGCCATCGCCAATCCGGGCGCGATGTTGGTTACTCCGTGACCGCGACCGCTAGTCGCTTCGATAGCCGCTAAGATCGCCGGCCGATCTTGAGTGAAAGGCATGACGTAGATTGGTGCAGCCGAAAAATCGATCATGGCGAACAGATCGTGCTCCCGTCGGGCGACGAATTCGGCCAGCAGCTTGCGGGCTATGGCGCCTTTGGTTTCCTGCGCGCGACCGCCCATATAGCTGCCGGAGAAATTCTCGTTCATGCTGCTGCTCCTATCGAGCAGAAGCACGATGTGGGCCCCGGTCCCGACTCTTTCCACCCATTGCTCATGCAAGTAAGGACCCGCGATGCCCAGGCTGAGACTAAGCGCTGCAGCGGCGGCGCTAGACCGCAGCAGTCGATCGAGCATCGTCGACAGCGGATCGCTCGGGAGCATCGAGATGGAGGGATAGGAAATCGCGGCTTGCCCGCGTTTTAATAAAGGAATCAGGGCGGTAATGCCGAGAATCAGTGCCCAAGGTGCGGAAAGCCCGATGTTCAAACACTCCTCCGTTCAGCAAGGACACACTGGCGGCATAAGGCTTCAAGCCGGGAAAACAGGGAATCCGCTGGTATCGGTGCATCGGGGGCGGTGAAAAAGACTTGCCGGGACAGGGCGAAGAAATGGTTAAGCTCGTCTCGAAGCTCGGCGAAGGCCGGATGGTCTGCCAGGAAGGATTCCAATTCCCCGGCAAACAGACGAAAACCGGCGGTGTCGTCCAAGGCTCGGTGCAGGAGCTTGATCGCGGTCCGGTACGCATCGGCATCGGCCGGTTTACGGCTGAGCTTCTTGAGATCGCGCATGGTGCGCGCAAACGGCGGGGCTGTCTTTGTAAAGAACGGCAGCTTGCCGTAACGCCATGCGAGAAGCGGCAGTACGGCCAGGGTTCCGGCGAGATAGGCGATAAGCCTCAGGCGGTGTGACAGGATCGGAAGCGGCTCCGGTACCACGGATTCGCGGATTTCGACTTTTTCGTCTGCAATGTCGGGCGGAATGATCGGTGCGATCGTGATATACCACGGCGGCGTTCGCGCTTCTAGCGGGGCTTGTCCCTGAAAACGGACCGGCAGTGACGGGATGGTCAATTTTTCCGGTTGCCGTACGCCTTTGAACACCTGATAGGTCAGCCGCAGTCGGTAATGGGCTACGTCTTTAGCGTTAGTCTTGGTCCAACTGACGGTGCGGAGATCCAGCCATTCATCGAGTGCGCCGGGCTTGGGCAGATATTCGGTCTCCAAAGCATAGCTTTCGGGTACCGTGATGAGGACGTGATAATCGATCAGGTCTCCTATGACATAGCCGAAATTCCGCGGTGCCGACGGCTCGATGCGAGGCGTCAATTCGGCGGAGCAGGCGAGGGCAGGGGCCAGTAGAAGCGCCGGGCTCAAGCCGAAAAGCAGTTTAAACATCGGGCGCATCGTTCAGGTTCGATAAAAATAACGGGTCAGCTCGTCCGGGTCGAAACGGTCGATCAGGAAGAACGGCTCTCGACCATGAAGCGCGCAAATCTGCCCCAGTTCCTCGCGGCGCTTCTCGAACGACACACTGATCTTCTCTCGTAGCGCGGGTCGCATGAGCAATCGCCGCCGGGCACCGGTCTCTGGGTCTTCGAAATTAACGAGACCCCACGAAGGTAGCCGATCGAATTCGGCGCTGTTCCATAAAACCACCGGCACCACATCATGGCGGACCAGGGCCTTGAGCAGTGTATCGAGGCGATCCAGGGTTAAATGAAAATCCGAAACGAGAAATACTAAGGCTTTCCGTTTCCCGAGATACGGTACGACCTCGTTCAGCCCGTCGGAGGATCTGCCCCGAGGGCGGAGGTTCTTGAGGTTCTCCAACAGTTCCGGCGCGGCGCCTTTATGCCAGCGCAGCGGCAGGAGCATGTCCTGGAGTATCGTGCTGTCGCAGCCGATAAAGCCGAAGAAGTCGCCGGTGCGGTAGGCGGTATAGGCCACCGAAGCGGTGAATTCGGCCAACAGTTCGGTCTTCGATCTCGTGCCCCGGAAACCCATCGATGCCGAAAGGTCGGCGACTACATAAACGGGAATCGCGCTCCTTTGGCGAAAAGTTCGCACCATGAGCTGCTCGAAAGGATCGTGCAGTGTGGCGCGTATATCCAGATTTCGCGGGTCCGGATTGGATGTTAATAGCGTATGACCGGCGAATTCGTAGCCGCCGCCCTGCCGTGCACTACGGTGGTGGCCGGGATGGACACCCGGTGAGCGCCAATTAACGTGATAGTGAAACTCGGGGATCAAGGCGCCGCGACGCGTTGCAGAATACCGCTCATGAGTTCACCGACCAGATCGCTTCGGCGAAGTTCATAAACCGGATTGAAGAAGACCCGGTGAGCGGTGGTGTCTACGAAGACCTGCCGAATGTCCTCGGGGATCAGGCTGGTCCGATCATTCAGCCAAGCCGAGACCCGGGCCGCCCGCATCATCATGCTCATTCCCCTGGGGCTGGCGCCGGCCAGGACCAATTGCCGCATGTCCACGCCGTCCATTTTGATGCCGTAATCCTGAGGTCGCCGAGTCGCCTGCCAGAGATCGAGCGCGTATTGTTGCAATGCGTCGCTGGCCTTGATCTCGACTTGAATGACACGGGCGATATCCGCAATGTCGCGGTAGGGCAGAACGCCTGGCTGTACGTCCTCTATCAGCCGATCGGTGTCGTGAAACCGGGGGTCAAACATCAAGGCACGCTGCATAGCCGGGTCCTGTGGCGTTTCGATGTGCAGTTCCATCAGGAAACGATCGCGTGCCGCCGAGGGAATTTCGAAGGTTTCTTCCTTCTCGACCCGATTGCGATCGGCGAAAACCAGGAGGTGCGGGAAAAAATACTCTCGGTTGAAGGCCGTTATGCTGCGTTCGGCCATGACCCGCAACAGTAATGAATGCACTTGAGGGCGGGCCCGGTTCACCTCGTTGAAGAAGAAAACGGAAAGCTGCTCGCCGTTCTTGAGGATGGGGCCCGGATCGACCTGCGGCCTGCCTACCTCGTTGATATAGGTATGGTAAATGAGATCGTTGGGCATCAGGTCGATTGTGCCCTCGATTCGTTCGTAAGCGCCGCCCAGTCCCCTAGCGACTGCTCTAAGTAAAGTCGTTTTACCCACTCCGACGTCGCCTTCCAGCATGACGTGGCCGCGGGAGAAAATCGCTAGCGTGATTTGGCGGATGGCGTGATCGAGGCCGATTACGGCGTTTCCGATTTCTTGCTGGAAGCTCAGGGCGCGCTGCCGCCAATCTGAGAGCAAGGTATCTTTATCGTATCGAGACATAGCGCAGAAACGGGTCAACGGAGTAGGGAGAGGTGCAGCAGCTGACCCAATAGGTTACAGCATCGGAAGGCGCAAAGGAAAAACCCCGCATTGCGGGGTTTTTGTCAGGGTTGGTTGCCGGTCGATCGCTTGCTAGAAATGCATGGCGTAATCGTACGAACCGACGTTCCTTAAGCGGTACCCGTCTCGGTCTGCTTTCCCGAATCGATGAGCGGATCGAAGCGCTGAATTTGGCTGTATCCGAAAGAGATCAGTTGCACGCCGATATCGACGACGAGTCTGTAAAGTTCCGGCATGCGCGAAACGAGATAACCGATGTAGCCCAAGGCCGAGATACCGAGTCCGGCGGCGAGAACGGTCGGCAGGCCAATGCCGTGGAAAATTCGAACAATCTGGGTCAGTATGTCCAGCGGCAACAGCAGCATGACGCCGAAGTAGACGAGCGTCATAAAGGTAAACAACACGAATACGACGAACTTGAACGTCTTCGCCAATATAAGATCTATTTTCATGCGTATTTTTTCCTTCCCAAGCTAAAGCTAAAAACCTCTTCTTCGGGCCGGACCGATGGGAGTTGTGATTGCCGCCCAAGCCTCCGCGGTAGATCGGGAGCCCCTTCAAAAAACAAAAGCCGCGAAATACCGGCTTGAATTAATATGACTGTGATAATTTTCGCGGCATTTTAGCATATCAATCCTCCTCGGCCAGCTTTAATCGGGGCGAAGGATCTTGACTCAAAGCGGACGGATACCGCAGCAATCCAGTATTGCCGAGTGCGACGGGCCGGTCGGCTTTATCCGAAGGATAGCGATACTTTCGATCGTCATGAAATTCGACATGTGGAAATTCCGGACGTTTTGTATCGAGCATGCGAAAATTGCTTCCGTTTCAGTGCGAGGCATCTATACACGGCACCTTTCTTTAAATGACCAAGAAAGTTTTTCGTCTGTTTCCCCCACCCTTTGAAGAAGTCGTTCTAGAAGGACTTTATCTACAACTGAATCTGCACCGGCAGGGCACGCCCGACTCGCCGTTCGTCTATGCCAATTTCCTTACCAGCCTGGACGGGCGGATCGCGCTGGAGGATTCGAGCGGTCAGACTTACCTTCCGAAAAGCCTGACCACGCCGGATGATTTTCGGTTGTTCCTGGAGCTGGAGTGCCAGGCGGATTGCCTAATCACTCACGGCGGGTATCTCCGTTCACTGGCGCAGAAGCGCTTGGGAAACATTCTGCAAGTCGGTTTGACGGATACGACTCGCGATCTCGCGAAGTGGCGCGAGGAGCAGGGGCTGAGCCCTCAGCCGGCGATCATTATCGCGAGCGCCAGTCTGGATTTTCCGATGCCGGCATCCATCAAAGAACATCGTCAAGCCTGTTATATCGCTACGGGAGAACAGGCGGACCCCGCAAAGCTGGACTATTGGCGCAAGCAAGGTTACGAGGTGATTCTGGCGGGAAAGGGCAGAATGGTGGAGGGCGACGTGCTAACGCGCAGGCTGGGCGAGCTAGGTTACCGAACCATTTACCTTATCGCCGGACCCCATATGTTGGATACGATGGTGCGGAACGGACGTCTGGCGCGCCTGTTTCAAACCATCACCCATCAGTTGATGGGTGGGGAGGCGTTCCGTACTTTGCTGCCGGGACCGGAATTGGGGCCGTTTGGACACTTGAAGCTGGTGTCCTTGTATTACGATCCGACCTCGCCGTTGGGGGCGGGGCAGTGGTTCGCGCAATTCGAAAGCAATCACTCGTAGAGGCTGTGGGAGTCAAGGGGAATTGTATGGTGAAATCGGCGCTCGTCACTGGCGCGGCTCGCCGCATCGGCGCTGAAATCGTGCGTCGGCTGCATGCGGCCGGATACAACATCGTGCTGCATTATCACCGGTCGGCGACCGATGCCGAGGCTTTAGCCAACGAGCTCAATGCCGTGCGAGCGAACTCGGTTCGTTTGTTGCAGGCTGATCTGCTGGAAACGGAAAGACTGACCGAGCTCGTTCGGCAGACGGCGGCGTTTTGGGGTGGTTTGGACGTGTTGGTGAATAACGCCTCCGGTTTTTATCCTACGCCGTTTGGAGCGATCACTGAGGTTCAATGGAACGACCTCTTGGGCAGCAACCTCAAGGCGCCGTTTTTCCTGGCTCAGTCGGCCGTTCCCTATCTACGCGACCGTAAGGGTTGCATCATCAACATCGGCGACATTTACGCCGATCATCCTATCGAGAAATATTCGGTCTACAGTCTCGCCAAGGCCGGATTGGCGACGATGACCCGCGCTCTTGCCAAAGAGTTGGCGCCGGAAATTCGAGTCAATGGCGTCGAGCCGGGCGCCATTCTATGGCCCGAGCACGACGCCGATCCCGCGAAGAAAGCTGAAATCTTGGCGCGTATTCCTATGAAACGCGCCGGGGAGGCTTCGGATATCGCGAAAGCGGTATTGTTTCTGGTCGATGATGCGCCGTACGTGACCGGGCAGATGCTGGTCGTGGATGGCGGGAGGAGTTTATTCAGCTGATATCCGAAACCGAGCCCACCCGCCACTGGTTGACGCTAGTCTTGTCGAATTTGGCCCACAGCTCGGCGTAGGTCTCGCCGATCACCGGATGCTTTCGATTCGGCGCGATCTCCGCGAGCGGCTCCAATACGAAGGCGTAACGGGTGATGTCCTCGCGCGGCAATGTAAGCTTTCCTTCTTGGAGCACCTCGTCGCCGTAAAGAATCAAATCGATATCGAGGGTACGCGAGGAGAACTTTTTGCAATCTCGTGTACGCCCATGATTGTTTTCGATCTCGCTCAGGATCTTTACGATCTCGGATACCGGGAGTTCGGTGGAAAAGGCCGCTACCAAGTTGTAAAAGCGAGCGCCTTCGAAGCCTACCGCTTCGCTTTCGTAAACGCCGGAGACAGTCAACGAGCCGACACGCTCTTCCAGCTCTCTCAAAGCGGAAGGAATGTGCTTTTCTCTTTCGATATTGCTGCCGATGCTCAGGAAAACATCAGGCATATTTTCGTTTATCTCCTCTTTCGATAATGATTCCGACATCGCTGGCTTTACGGATCGCGCCCTTCTTGTTTAGCGTCAACCTAAGCCACGGCACATCAAATTCATCGATAACGATTTGAGCGACCTTCTCGGCTAGAGTTTCCACGAGAAAGAAGTCGCTTTCTTCCACGAAAGAAATGATGCGTTTGGACACCGCTTTGTAGTCGAGCGTGTGTTCGATATTGTCCGATGCCGCCGCCTCGCGGATGTCGGTACCCATTTCCAAATCGATCAGGATGGTTTGCTTGATCTTTCTCTCCCAATCGTAGATGCCGATCACCGTCTCGATCTCAAGGCCGCGTAGAAATATAATGTCCATCGTCAATCCGACCGGTTTTCGCTATTTCGCGAATTGGTAACATAAAAATTACAAAACTGGCAACCAGGATACATAATAAGCGCATGGCGGTGTGGTTTTTAGTTCCTTTGGCCTATTTCCTAGGCTCGCTATCCAGTGCGGTAATCGTAAGCCGATTGTTTCGCCTTCCCGATCCCCGAGAACAGGGCTCGAAAAACCCCGGTGCGACCAATGTGCTGCGGTTGGGTGGTAAAAAAGCAGCCGCGATTACCTTGTTAGGAGATGCCGCCAAGGGGTTGGTTCCGATCTTGTTGGCCAAGGCTTTTGACGCTGACCTGCTTGTGATCGCTTTGGTGGGGTTGGCGGCATTTTTTGGCCATCTTTACCCGGTATTTTTCCAGTTTAAGGGCGGCAAAGGCGTTGCCACAGCCTTGGGGGTACTCTTGGGATTTTCATGGATGGTAGGCTTGGCTGCTCTATTGACGTGGATTGCGATTGCTTTCGTCTCGCGTATCTCGTCGCTTGCGGCTTTGGCTGCGTCCGTTCTGGCACCCGTCTACGTTTGGCTTTTGACCGGTTCCGAGGCGTTGATTGGCGCCTCGGTCGTGATGGTCTTGTTTCTGATTTGGCGGCATCGGGGAAATATCGAGCGTTTGCGTCATGGACAGGAAGCGCGGATCGGGCGTAAAGCCTGACGGTTTCAGAATTGCCGCTTGTTTAGGCTGTTGACTCTTGCGATAGGGCGAGCGGTGCTAACTTGCTTAAGGGCCACCGCGGAAGAGCGTTGATCTCGGGGGGCTCCGTTTGGCCGGCGAGCAGTCTCTGGCAGCCGGCAAATGCGATCATGGCGCCGTTATCGCCGCAAAATTCGAGTCGCGGAAAATAAACCCGGCAGTTTTCTTCGCTAGCCATGTGCTGAAGTTTGTCGCGCATAGATCGGTTGGCGCTGACCCCGCCCGCGACCACTAAGCGGGTGAGCCCGCTTTCCTTGAGCGCCCGCCGGCATTTGATCGTCAGTGTATCGACCACCGCATCCTGGAATGCCTTGGCAATGTCCGCTTTATCCTGTCGAGTTTTGGCGGTGGATGCGAATGTTTGTAACGTATGCGTTTTAAGGCCGCTGAAGCTGAAATCGAGACCTGGCCGATCGGTCATGGGGCGAGGGAATTCAAACCGATGCTCGTCGCCTTCCTCGGCCAATTCTGCGATCGCGGGACCTCCTGGATAGCCCAGATCAAGCATCTTGGCGGTTTTGTCGAAGGCTTCCCCGGCGGCATCATCCACCGATTCTCCCAAAATGTGATACAGGCCGATGCCTTCTACCTCGACGAGCTGGGTGTGGCCACCGGAAACGAGGAGCGCGATAAACGGAAAATCGGGTGGGTCGGACTCCATTAAGGGCGCGAGCAAATGGCCTTCCATGTGATGTACCCCTATCGATGGAATTTCCCATGCCCATGCTAGGCTGCGGGCGACGGAAGCGCCTACCAGGAGCGCGCCGATCAATCCCGGGCCGGCTGTATAAGCGATTCCGTCGATTTGCCGTTTGGAAATGCGGGCGTCTGCGATTACTTGCCGAATCAGCGGAACCAGTTTTTTGATGTGATCACGGGAGGCCAGTTCGGGTACTACGCCTCCATACTCCGCATGAGTTTTTACCTGACTATACAGGCGATGGGCCAAAAGTCCCTTGGTGGCGTGATAGATCGCCACGCCCGTTTCATCGCAGGATGTTTCAATGCCGAGTACGTACATACAAATTGACTTTTACCTTGCGCTCTGTAGTGAGTATACTTAGCACTTTTAAGTTGGCGGGGTAATCCTGCCTCGGGAATTTCGTCATTTTAGTCATCAATCTTGGGAAGCTACATGCCGTCGATTAAGCTTAGAGAAAACGAGCCCTTTGAAATTGCTATCCGTCGTTTTAAACGTGCCTGCGAGAAGGCCGGTATTCTTTCTGAAGTGCGCCGCCGCGAATTCTACGAGAAACCGACCGAGGAACGTAAGCGCAAAGCGGCTGCAGCAGTGAAGCGGCATCTGAAAAAGCTTTCCCGCGAACGGTTTGCTCTGCAGAATTTGCGCAAAGGGCGCCCGCAAACCTGATAGCCCCTTTCGATGAGCGTATTGAAAGAACGTCTCCAGGCGGATATGAAAGCCGCCATGAAAGCCGGAGAAAAAGATCGGCTGGGCGTCATTCGGCTGATAATGGCCGCCATCAAGCAGCGCGAGGTGGACGAGCGGATTCAGTTGGATGATGCGCAAGTCCTTGCCGTTCTGGACAAGATGGTCAAGCAGCGGCGTGAATCCATCACGCAATTTCAATCGGCAGGGCGGGATGATTTGGTTGCTGCGGAACAGGCGGAGCTTGGCGTTATTCAGGAATACTTGCCGCAAGCATTGAGCGAAGAGGAAGTGGAGTCTCTGATCAAGGAGGCTTTGGCGGAATCGGGTGCTTCCGGAGTCGGCGATATGGGCAAAGTTATGGCCGTGCTGAAGCCAAAAATGCAGGGGCGAGCCGATATGTCGATGGTTAGTTTGCGGGTCAAAAGCCTGTTAAGCGGCTAGGACACGGTAGTCTTGATGTTTTTTAGGAACGGCGTAGCGTGAACTGAGCTGCCGGTATAAACGATGGCCGGCAAGATTCCCCGTCAATTCATTCAAGAACTGATCGCTCGTATCGATCTGGTCGATCTGGTTGATGCGCGCGTGCCGCTTAAGCAAGCCGGCAGCAACTTTACTGCTCGTTGTCCTTTTCATAGTGAAAAAACACCCAGCTTTACCGTAAGTCGCGATAAGCAGTTTTACCATTGCTTTGGTTGTGGCGCACACGGTAATGCCATTGATTTTCTGATGGGCTATGACCATCTGAGTTTTGTCGAAGCGGTGGAAAGTCTCGCTGCGTCGGCGGGGTTGAAAATTCCGGTAGACACCCAGAGTGCGACGGTAGATCCGCAGTCTAAGATGGCGAAGGCCATTTACGAACTGCAGGATGCTGTTTCCCGATTCTATGCACACCAGTTTAAAGTCCATCCCGAAACGTCGCGAGCTATCACATATTTGAAACGCAGAGGGGTCAGCGGCGAACTCGCTCAGCGATATCGCTTGGGTTATGCTCCTCCGGGGTGGCAAAATCTACCGTCGGAGTTTTCGCGGGAGCTGCTGGAGGCGGCGGGTCTTATGATCATGAAAGACGATAAGGCTTATGACAGATTCAGGGATCGTATTATCTTTCCCATTCGGGATCGCCGAGGCAGGGTGGTGGGCTTTGGCGGACGGGTGATGGGCGACGAAACGCCGAAATATCTCAATTCGCCCGAGACTATCGTTTTCAAAAAGCACAAGGAAGTATATGGACTATACGAGCTGTTAAAGCAGTCTCCGAGGCCGGAGCGCATCGTCGTGGTCGAGGGCTATATGGATGTGATCGCCTTGGCTCAAAACGGCATTTCCAATTCGGTTGCAACGCTTGGAACTGCTACGTCCGCTGATCATGTCGAGCTGCTTTTCCGTTATACGGATGAACTGGTTTTTTGTTTCGACGGAGATTCTGCGGGACAGAAGGCTGCCTGGAAAGCGCTCGAAGCAAGCCTTTCGTTCTTACGGGACGGACGGCAAATCCGATTTCTGGTTTTGCCGGAGGGGCAAGATCCTGATTCCTTGGTCCGATCGGAGGGTGCGGATGCTTTCCTAAACCGTCTCGATACCGCGTTACCTTTCTCTGACTATTTCTTCAGGTGTTTGGTGCGTCGGCTTGATTTAGGCACCTTAGAGGGACGCGCCGCTTTGATTAACAAAGCCAAACCATTGATTGGTAAGTTACCTGCTGGTGTTTTTCGTGAGATGATCGACAAACGTCTGGAGGAACTTGCGGGGCATGGGGTAGTCGAACCATCCGATAAATCGGCTAAGCTTGTAGGACCGTCGGAATCAAGGGTTGCATCCGTAAGAGGCCGAGTGCAGCCCTCTGCATCACGTATCCTTTTGGCGCTTCTGGTCCAGAATCCAGAACTTGCGGCCATGGTTGGGGCTGACCTGCGTAGTAAGCTGCGTACGGTTAATAAGAATGGATACTTAATCGAAAAGGTGCTCCGGATTCTGGATGAAAATCCGGGTTCGACTAGCGGCGGTATCCTGGAGCATTTTCGCGGTGCGCCGGAGGAAAATTTTATCGCCAACCTCATAGAGTGGGATACTTTGTTGCCCAAGGAAGGTATACGAGCTGAGTTCTCAGATGCTTTAATGCGTTTCAGTCATCAGCTCAAGCGGGAGCGTTTGGATGAGCTCATCAAGAAATCGAAAAAAATGCAGCTCAGTTCCGAAGAGCGGGAGGAAATGCGAGTGCTCATGAGTCAATGAGGCCGGTAATTTAAGTTTCCTGTTTTCTCAAACTTTTAATATACTGTATTGTTTTGCGGGCATACAGCAGTCGCGGGTCAGTTGATGAATCTGGAACAACAGCAATCTCAGCTTAAAGAGCTTATCGCCAAAGGTAAAATGCAAGGTTACCTCACTTTTTCCGAGGTGAATGACCACTTACCCAGCGATATCGTCGATCCGGAGCAGATGGAAGACATCATCTGCATGATCAATGATATGGGAATTGAGGTGCACGAGGATGTGCCGGATGCAGATTTGATTCCCGAACCTGCCGTTGTTACCGAGGAAGATGAGGACGAAGCGGCGGAAGTCGCTGCGGCACTTGCTTCCTCCGTTGATGCCGAATTGGGCAGGACCACAGATCCCGTACGTATGTACATGCGTGAGATGGGAACGGTCGAGCTGCTGACCCGCGAAGGTGAGCTGAGCATCGCCAAGCGCATCGAGGAAGGACTGAACCAAGCGGCGAATGAGTTGGTTCGTTTTCCAGCTGCGATGGATCATTTTATCAGGGCCTTCGATGCTGTCGAAAAAGGAGAGGCTCGGTTGTCGGACTTGATTTCCGACTTTTTCGATCCGGCAGCCCAGTCGGAAGAGGTCTTGCTGGATGAAGAGGCAGACACCGAAATTCTCGATGAAACCGAGAGTGGGCCTGACCCGGAACTCGTTAGAGAGAAGCTCGAGCTTTTCAACAAGCAGCACAAAGCTGCTGTCAATGCACATCACAAGCACGGTTATCACCATGAACGTACGCAGAAAGCGTTCGACTCTCTTGCGGAAAGTTTCATGGAGTTCAAGAAAACGCCCCAGTTTTTCAAGGAGTTGACCGATCTGTTGCACAGTGCGGTCGAGAAGATTCGGGAGCAGGAGCGGATTATTCAGGATATCTGCGTCGTCAAAGCAAAAATGCCGCGCGCAGAATTCATCGCCTCTTTCGCTGGTAACGAAAGCAATCCCGATTGGTTTCAGAAACTGTTGGGGGCGCGCTATGGTGAGATATTGGCTTCTTATGCCGACGAGGTGAGGCGTGCGCAAAGCAAACTGGCGCAGATAGAAAAAGATAATCAACTGTCGATCGCCGATATTAAAGAAATCAATCGGCGCGTCTCTGTTGGCGAGAGCCAGGCACGTCTCGCCAAAAAGGAGATGATCGAAGCCAATTTGCGTTTGGTCATTTCCATTGCCAAAAAATATACCAATCGGGGATTGCAGTTCCTCGATTTGATCCAGGAAGGAAACATCGGCCTAATGAAGGCGGTCGATAAATTCGAATATCGACGCGGTTACAAGTTTTCCACCTATGCGACGTGGTGGATTCGCCAGGCAATTACGCGTTCGATTGCCGATCAGGCGCGCACCATCCGAATTCCGGTGCACATGATCGAGACGATCAATAAACTGAACCGTATCTCGCGTCAGATGTTGCAGGAAATGGGACGGGAAGCGACGCCGGAAGAACTGGCGGTCCGCATGGATATGCCCGAAGATAAGGTTCGCAAGGTTCTAAAGATCGCCAAGGAACCCATTTCCATGGAAACCCCCATCGGCGATGATGAGGACTCGCATTTGGGTGATTTCATCGAGGATTCTCGGGTGATGTCTCCGATCGAGCATGCGACCGTCGCAAGCTTGCGCGAAACGACTCAGCAAGTATTGGCCGGATTGACGGCTAGAGAAGCGAAAGTCTTGCGGATGCGTTTCGGAATTGATATGAATACCGACCACACCTTGGAAGAAGTGGGCAAGCAGTTCGACGTGACCCGCGAGCGTATTCGTCAGATCGAAGCCAAGGCATTGCGCAAACTCCGTCATCCTTCGCGTTCCGAGCAACTACGCAGTTTCCTTGACATGGATTAACGACCAGTTCTCGGGCCCTTAGCTCAGTTGGTTAGAGCAGGGGACTCATAATCCCTTGGTCCAAGGTTCAAGTCCTTGAGGGCCCACCAAGTAAAACAAAGGCTTGCAGCGATGCAGGCCTTTTTCATTTTGAGCGAATGCCCAATTTCTGCTCAAGACTGGACTTTCGCTCCCGCCTGATTCTAACGACCATTCTCTTTGGTTGTTCCTTATCCGATAAACGTTTAACCGAGGCTAATCCCTCACTGCTATCCCAAAGATGCTCGGAGGCGGCTGCAAGGCACCGTAAAGCTTGAGAAGCGAAGCGCCGGGCATGGTAGAGCTGTGTGATATGCCGCATATAGTGAGTCATAAGCCCTAGTTTGCGAGGCTACATCTAGATTCCCACTCGAATCAGGCGCGGAAATGCGCTCGGCACAGACCTTGCTCGGA
Source organism: Methylocaldum sp. RMAD-M (assembly GCF_017832375.1). Lineage (NCBI taxonomy): Bacteria > Pseudomonadati > Pseudomonadota > Gammaproteobacteria > Methylococcales > Methylococcaceae > Methylocaldum > Methylocaldum sp. RMAD-M. Next base: position 346,698 of record NZ_JAFIBZ010000001.1, read on the forward strand.
TAGTTCAGCCACGATCTTCCTCTCGAGGCTTGAAAACTGTACTTGCTCCTCGATGGCGCCAAGACCCGTTAAGGAACAACAATAAATGAAATCGTCCGTTGCGCTTATTCAGTCGACTTACTTGGAAACTCGAAAACCCTTGCTGCAATTGCTCAAGCGCCGTCTCGGTTGCAGCGATACTGCGGAGGATGTAGTCCAGGAGGCCTATTTGCGGGTTATTCAGCAAAACTCCGTCGACGAAATAGTTAATCTGCCTGCTTACCTGTTTCGTATCGCGAGCAATTTGGTGGTCGATTACGGGCGGCAGGCCGTGGCGTCGGCGCAGGCTCATCACGAGCCGCTGGAAGAAGACCTGATCTGTCCGAAACCGCTTCCCGACAAGATCACGGAAGCAGGCCAAGAGTTGGACCTCCTTGGCCAATCGATCGCTGAACTGCCTCCGCAATGCCGCCGTATCTTTCTGCTGCACAAGGTCCAGCACCTCAGTCATGCCGAAATAGCCGAGCGATTGAATATCTCCCCTCGTACTGTGGAAAAACAGGTCGGTAAAGCGTTGAAGATTCTGCGCGATAGAATGCGGACTAGATAGCGCCGACGTTCTACTGCGAAAGAATAGGGTGCGGCAAATCCCGCTCTGACGTGTCCATCCTTGATGGTGCCCAGTAAGACCAACTTGCGTTCAAACTGGCAAAGTACTTTTCAGCGTTATTTTCCCAACGAACTCGTTATCATTTGACAAGGAGGAGTTGACCGGCTGTAATCGAAAAAGCTGGCAAGTGCCACGCCAGTTCGTCGCGCAGACAACAAGATAAAAAGAGCGGTTATGCATCCAAACCCCGTGGAGACGACGATCTCCGACGAGGCGATCGAGTGGTTCTCGAAACTCCACTCCGGCCGGGTTACGCCCGAGGATCGCAATCGTTTCGAGGACTGGCGAAAGCGTAGCTCCCTGCATGCCAAGGCTTATGCGGATGTCGAAATGTTTTGGGCGCTGCTGGACGAGCCGGCCCGACGGGTCTTCGAACGAGAAGAGACTTTGGCGTCGGAACAGACGGATGCGACCCCTCTCATCCGTAAAGCTGGGCAAAGGGTCGCTAGGCGACCGGCGCGCCGTGCCTTCGTGGGCTTATCTCTGGCTGCTGCGCTTGTCATGTACCTTTGGTTGCCGGGAGCTTTTCGCTTTTGGACCAGTGATTATCATACGGAGTGGGGCGAACGGCAGGAGATTACGCTGGAGGACGGCTCCCGAGTTTCCCTCAATACCCACTCAGCCTTATCGGTCGAGTTCTCCCCGGAACGACGCGTGATCAAACTCCTGGAAGGCGAAGCTTATTTCCAGGTGAGACACGATCCAGACCGTCCCTTCATCGTCCTTACCGCTCATGGCGTGGCCAAAGTCACGGGCACCGCGTTCAACGTATACGAGCGGGATGACCGTATGACCGTCACCGTGTCCGAGGGGCGGGTGCGCGTCTACACCGAGGGGGCCGAGGATCGGGCGATAGAACTGAGCGCCGGATTGCAGGCGACCGGCAGCATCGACGGCATAGGCCCTGTTCTCCGCGTGGATGCCCGGCAGGCGCCGGCCTGGCGCGAGGGACTCTTGGTGTTCAACATGCAGCCGCTCGCCGCCGTGGTCGACGAGATAAACCGTTATTTCCCCGGCAAGATCATCATCGCCGATCCGCGCATCCGCGAGCGGGTCGTCAGTGGCGCCTTCGATCTGACCCGGCCCCGCGATATTCTTACCGCCATCGAGAAAACCTTAGGACTAAGCTCGGTAAATCTTTCCGGCGCTCTGACCTTGCTTTACCAGCCCACCCTCTGAGCTCTCAGTCGCCGCATCCGGCCGAGGGCTGGCGCACCTTCCCTCGCCGCCTGAATTCCTTTCTCACGCCTATTCCAAAGCCGTAGTCGTAGGTCGGCAACCCTTTGCCGACAAATGCACTTGCCGAACTGGGGTGTCGGGAAAGGATTCCCGACCTACTGAGGGCACTACACCAAACCTGACAACGCTCCAGCAGCACAGCGCATCCATTCCTCGGACACACCTCGCTTCAAATCGCCCTCAAAATTTTCGTCCCGGAGTACGGGGTCGGTTTTGTGTTTTCGTCAATACGGATATCCGGGGCAAAAAACCTCGGCGACGAAAACCGATCCTGGTTGCTTGAACTCGAATCTGGAGGACGAAAACATGGCTTGGGATGAAGACGATACGACGATTTACCACGTAGTCGTCAACCATGAAGAGCAGTATTCGATTTGGCCGGAATACAAGGAAGTGCCTATAGGATGGCGAACGGTCGGCAAGAGCGGTCCGAAGCAGGAGTGTCTGGACTATATCAGGGATGTGTGGACGGACATGCGGCCTCTGAGTTTACGCAGACACATGGAGGAGGCGTCCCTTCAGGAAGCCGCGTCGGCGGGGAAGGAGGTTTGATGCGCGTGGGAATTCTCCGGTTCGGAGGATGCTCTTTCTGAGAAGGCGATACGGATGTCTCGGCCAGTGATTTCTACGCCTAATTTCCCTCGGCTGTCGCCGGCCGAAGTGCATGTCTGGTGTGTGCCGCTGATTTCTGATCTCGGCAATGCCGCAGACCACAGCGCCGTCGCTTACGAATCCTATTCCTGGTACTTCGCAGATTTGTCTAATGACGAACGGGAAAGAGCCGGCCGCTTCGCGTTCGAGCGAGACCTGGCTCAATACGCCGCGGCCAGAGGAATTCTCCGCCGGCTGCTCGCCGGATATCTGAACATCGACCCTTCTGAAATCCGTTTCGCCTATGGCGCTTTTGGCAAACCGGAATTGCGAAGTCCCTCCGTGGACTCCGTCCCGACGGGCCGCTGCGCGTCCCATTTCGCTCCCGGCGAAATGATGGCGGGCCGCCCGGTCGAGCGGCTCCGGTTCAACCTTTCCCATGCCGGGGGCTGGGCGGCATACGCCATTTCCTGCGATAGCGAGGTCGGCATCGATATCGAGCCCGTGAGAAACGATGTCCCCTGGCAAGAACTGGCGCCTTTGGTCTTTTCGCCGAACGAGCAGGCCGAATTCAGCGAAATTTCCTTGTCCGAAAAGACGGCGGCATTTCTTCGGGGCTGGACCAGAAAGGAGGCCTATGTCAAAGGCCGTGGCGACGGCTTGTCGTTTTCTCTCGATGCCTTCGACATACCCTTGGGACCGCTCGAAACCCGATCCGCCGTCGAGATTCAAGACGCGCTGGGGCAGCCGTCCGGCTGGTGGCTTTACCCTCTCGACCTGATTCACGGTTTCGTTTCGGCTCTCGCGGTAGAGGGAGAGCCGGTCCGAGTCACGGTTCGCCACTGGGTGGAAAGCACGACAACGACCAAGCCGGCGACCGCCGTTCCTTCCCGTGAATCCGACTCGAGAGCGATTTCTAGTACGACCGGAAGCTTGCCGGGAAATGCTGGTTTGAAGGGTACGGAACTACGCAGGCATTCGGAGGGAGCATGGCGAATTTGATGCTCCGGAAGCCGGCGATCGAAACGGCGGCAGACGCGCAACCGGGGAATCCGGCTGCAGGTAAGGTATACCCTCCAATCGAGCGCAGAGCAAAACTCTCATCCGCCGATTTTTTCTCCGGGTACGTGGCCAAAGGCGTTCCGGTAGTCGTAAGCGGGGCGCTCAACCATTGCCCGGCACTCGCTCGCTGGACATTCGACCATCTGCGCCGAGTCTCCGGCCAACGCTTCGTCAAGCTCAAGCAAGGGCTGGCCGATGAAGGCGTCGCCGGTTTGAGGACGGTCGACGCCAGGTTGAGCGAGTATCTGGATCAACTGGAGGCCTACCAATCCCGGCTTGAATCGGACGAAATGGCAGCCAAGGATCGGCCGCCCTATTTTCACGACGTGCCGCTACTCAGCGTCTTACCCGATGCGGCAAACGACCTCCGCGGCTTTCCGTCGGACTATTTTCCGGGCTGGTACCGACCTTATTGGTTGCAGTTCGCCCAGTTCTTCCTGGGGCCGACACACAGTCTGACGCCGCTCCATTTCGATTGCCTGCTCACCCATAACCTGTTCTTCCAGGTGGCGGGGCGCAAGCGTTTCATCCTGCTGGATCACGACCAGCTCTCCTACTGTTACCGCTATCGGTGGCGCTGGTGCGAAGTGGACGCCGAAAACCCGAATTTCGTGCGCCATCCGCTTTTTCGGGAGGCGCAGGTTCGAGAGTGCACCGTGGAACCGGGAGACATGCTTTACATGCCCCCGGGAATGCTTCACCACGTCCGCAGTCTCGACTGCGCCATCTCCTTCAACGTGGACTGGCATACCCGCGACAGCTCCGTTCAGGGAATTTTGGCATTGGGACGAGGGATGCCGCTCAAGAACGTGTACTACAACACGGTGATCGCCCTCGGGCTATGCGCCGGCGTTTCCGCCAAGCGGGTACTCCCCTGGTACCGCTCATATCTGAATTACGTTTCATAAAGGAGGCCGCAGTGCGCAACTTCGAGGAGTCCGGAGTGACGGGAAATGTTGGGATGACTTGCTCCAATCTGGTCAAGCTGCTGGGCGCGAGAGCCAACGAGGATGCCTTAGGAAAAGGATACGTTTTTCTCGCCGACGGCGAAATCGAAAACGGCCGGCTGACGTTCGCCGATCTAGACCGGCGGGCCCGCGCCATCGCCGCCCGCCTTCAGACCCTGGGGATGGTCGGGGAACGAGCGGTGCTGCTGTATCCGCCGGGGCTTGAATATATCGAGGCCTTTTTCGGCTGCCTGTATGCCGGAGCCATCGCGGTACCGGCTTATCCTCCGACCCGCCAGCATCTGCCGCGTCTCCAGGCCGTGATGCGCGATGCCGCACCCGCCGCCATCATGACCACGGCGGAACTCGCCGCAAAATTCCGGGATGAATTCGTGGGAGGCGCGCTGCGCGCCGCGTCGAACTGGTTCGCCACCGATACCGTGGCTTCGGACGAAGCCGGGTGTTGGCAGGCGCCCGTACTCGCGCCGGAAAACATCGCCTTCCTGCAATACACCTCGGGTTCCACCGGCGACCCCAAGGGCGTGATGGTGAGCCACGGCAATCTGCTCGCCAACCAGGAGGCCATCCGGCAAAGCTTCGGACACACCGAGCGCTCGACCGTGGTCGGCTGGCTGCCCCTGTATCACGACATGGGCTTGATCGGAAACATTCTCCAGCCGCTTTATGTCGGCTCTACCGCCGTCCTGATGCCGCCCATGGCCTTTCTGGAGAAGCCGGTACGCTGGCTGAAGGCCATTTCCGAATTCCGGGCCGCGACTTCCGGCGGTCCCAACTTCGCTTACGATCTCTGCGTTCGCAAGGTGACGGCCGAACAAAAGCGCGACCTGGATCTCAGCGCCTGGACATTGGCCTTCAATGGGTCCGAACCGGTGCGTGCCGCGACTTTGGATCGCTTCGCCGGTGCCTTCGCCGAATGCGGCTTGCGCCGCGAAAGTTTCTTTCCTTGTTACGGTCTGGCCGAGGCTACGCTGTTTGTAACAGGAGCGAGGCTAGAAACCGGAGGCGTGAGGCTGGAGGAAACAAAGGCCAAACCCAAGATCGGCGATTCCTCAAGCCTCAAGTCTCCAGCCTCCAGCCTCGTTTCCTGCGGCTTGCCCGCGGATCGCCATATTGTCCAAATTGTCGATCCCCATACGGGAAAACCGTGCCTGCCGGGCCGGGAAGGCGAAATCTGGGTCTCGGGCCCCAGCGTGGCGCAAGGCTACTGGAACCGCGCCGAGGAATCCGAGAACACCTTCAGGGCGAGGCTAGAGGCTCTAGACCATAGACTTCGGACTAGCGGAATCCGGCCTATGGACTCTGGCCTAAAGCCTGAAGTCTCATTTCTCCGCACCGGCGACCTGGGATTACTCGACGACGGCCGGTTATACGTTACCGGGCGTATCAAGGACCTGATCATCATCCGAGGGCGGAACTATTACCCGCAGGACATCGAGCACGCACTGACTGACAGAGTGGATGTCCTGCGTCCCGGAGGCTGCGCCGCATTCTCTGTGACCTGTCAGGACGAGGAAAAGCCGATCGTGGTCGCGGAACTGACCCGCGAAGCCATACGGAAGGCCGATTACGAAGCGATTTTCGCATCCTTGCGGAGCACCCTGGCCGAGGCTTGTGAATTGACGGCCGCCGAACTGGTTCTCGTCCAGCCCGGCGGCGTTCCCAAGACCTCCAGTGGCAAACTGCGGCGCCAAGCCTGTAAGCAAGCGTACCTGGAGGGTGCTCTACCGGTGTTGGCGCGGTCGGACGACCCGAAGGAAGGGGGCGCGCAGCTTGCCGGGCAGGACAGCCCGGTTACTTCGGGTGGGATGAGGAAGGCGAGCGAACGCAAGGCGACGCCGCAGGAATTCCAACTCCAACTTCTGCAGGAAGCCTTGTCCGTCGTTCCTCACCCGCAGCGCGCCGCGCTGATCGCTCGTTTCCTCCGGACCAAGATCGCCCATCTGCTGAAGATCGAGGAATTCGCCGTATCCATGGAATCGCCGCTGCGAGCGTCGGGCCTCGATTCCCTGAAGGCCGTCGAACTCAAGCACACGGTGGACGAATTATTGGGCATCGAGGCCCCGTTGACGCTATTCCTGTCCGACCGGTCGGTGGTGGAAGTGGCTGAAGCTCTTGCCTGTCAGGCTGAAGGTTTGAGGCTGGAGGCTGTAGGAAATGACAAGGAACAGGCAATAGTCTCCGTTTCCTCAAGTCTCGAGTCTCTAGCCTCGAGCCTTTCTTCGACCCAGTTTTCCATGTGGACGATGCAACACATGGAACCGAACAGCATCGTTTACAACCTGCATCTAGCCTTGCGCATCGAGAACGGGGCCGACGCGGAAGCCTTGCGGCGATCCTTCTACCGCCTGGCGGAGCGGCACGAAATGCTGCGCACGGTTTATCGCAACGAGGGCGACGAGGTCTTTCAGTCGGTATTGCCGCTGGCCGACCTGCCCGACTTCTTTACTGCCGTCGACGCCTCGGTTTGGTCGGAATCCGAACTTCAAGACGACATGGCGCGGCGCATCCGCGAACCCTTCGACTTGGCGCACGGACCGGTCTTGCGGGTGGTCCTCTATCGACATGGAACCAAGGCTCCAGACTTCAGGCTCAAGACTTCGGATGTCCAGGAACCTGTAGCCCATAGCCTAGGGCCTCAAGCCTCTCCGCATACCCTCCTGCTTTGCGCCCACCACATCGCCCTGGACCTTTGGTCGGTGCTCGTGCTCGTCGACGAGTTGAGAAAAATCCGTTCGGAATTGGGTGAGACGGTTCCAGGGCCGAGCTTGTCCCCACCGGCTTCCAGCTATGCTGAATTCGCGGCCTGGCAACGGAACTATCTGGAAAGTCCGGCCGGCAATGCCGACTGGGATTACTGGCGGCAACGGCTTTCCGGAGAACTCCCGATCCTCGCCCTGCCCACTGACCGTGCGCGGCCTGCGGTACCGAACTACCGCGGCGCTTCGGTAGCGGTTCGCCTGAGCCGGGAGGAAACCGACAGGCTAAAGGATTTCGCGGCGCGGAGCGGCGTCACCCTGTTCACCCTATTGCTCGCGGCGTACAAGGTCCTGCTCCATCGCTACACCCGTCAAACCGACCTGATCGTAGGCGTTCCCACGGCCGGGCGCAGTCAGGCCCGATTCGCGTCCGTGGTGGGCAACTTCGTCAATCCGGTGCCGCTGCGCAGCCAGCCCGCCGCAGACAAGCCTTTTTCAGTTTATCTGGCGGAGATACACGACGCTTTATTGGGTGCTCTAGAACATCAGGACTATCCGTTTTCCCTCATGGTGGAACGTCTGCATGTCGAGCGCAACGCCGATCACTGGCCGGTCTATCAAACCCTATTCGTGCTGCAGCAGACGCAAGCGAATATCGGAAGCGAACTGGCGCAGCTCGCTCTGGGGGAAAACGGCGAGATGTCGGTCGGGAACGATTGGCCAGTGCGCCCCCTGGCCATCAGGCAGCGCATAGAGCGGTTCGATCTCAAACTGATGGCGGCCGAAGATGGAGCCAGCCTCCTGCTGTCCTTCCAATACCGCACCGATCTTTTCACGGAACGGACGGTTTCCCGGATTGCCGATCATTTCCGCAATCTCTTAGAGGCTGTGGCGGCGAATCCCGCAACAAGTATCGGCGGCTTGAGGCTGTTCGGCGAGCAGGAGCGAAATCACCTGTTGGACCAGGCCGTTGGGCCGGAGATGCCGCTTCCGGAAGAACCGTGCATTCATCGGCTGTTCGAGCTGCAGGCGGCCAACACCCCCGATCTTCCGGCCGTGGCGTGCAAGCAGCAACGCCTGAGCTACCGCGAATTGAACGCCGTCGCCAACCGCTGGGCGCATCATCTGATAGCGCTTGGAGTCGGGCCTGGCAGCCGGGTCGGCATTTGCGTCGAGCGCTCCGCGAATTTCGTGACGGCCATCCTGTCCGTGCTCAAGGCCGGCGCCGCCTACGTTCCCCTCGACCCCGCTTATCCGGAAGACCGGGTGGCCCGCGTGCTGGCCGACGCCGGCGTCGGCCTATTGCTGACGCAAACCGGCTTGAACGCTTCCAGCCATTTTCCCGCCATCGTCCGGCTCGATATGGATCTATGGCCGGAAGGACCGGAACCGGCGCACGACGATCCGCACCCTGCGATGACGCCGGACCATCCCGCCTATGTGATCTACACATCGGGGTCGACCGGACAATCCAAAGGCGTCGTGGTTTCTCACCGGAGCCTCGCTAATTACACCCAGCTTATTGCCGGGCAGATTTCCGCGATCGCCGGATTTCGTTACGCAATGGTATCTACGCCCGCGGCGGATCTCGGCAATACGGTCCTGTTCGCTTCCCTCGTTTCCGGCGGATGTCTGCATGTATTCGACCAGGATGCCGCCACGGATGGGCGCGTGTTCGCCGACTACATCGAACGCCAGCCGATCGACGTGCTGAAGATCGTGCCCTCTCATCTCGCGGCCCTCCTGGATTCGGCCGAAGGCAGGACCATCGCGCCTCGACGGGCGTTGATTTGCGGCGGCGACGTGCTCACCTACGATCTGGTCGGCCGGATCATCGCCCAGCGTCCGGAATGCCTTATCTTCAATCACTACGGCCCCACGGAGACCACGGTCGGATCGCTGATTCTTCCGATTGAACCGGACGTGCGGGAGAGCGGGGCAAGGGAATCGGTACCGATCGGCCGCCCGATCGCCAACAGCCGGGCCTATGTTCTCGACGGCAATCTCGAACCGGTGCCGAACGGTGTCGCCGGCGAGTTGTACATCGGCGGCGCGGGGCTGGCCCAAGGGTATCTGAATCGTCCGGACCTGACCGCCGAACGCTTCGTTCCCGATCCGTTCGGTGCAGGCCCCGGCGAGCGCCTGTACCGGACCGGCGACCTCGTGCGTCGGAGAGCCGACGGCCTCGTCGAATTCCTGGGGCGCGCTGACCATCAGCTCAAGATTCGAGGCTTTCGTATCGAGCCGGGCGAGATCGAGGCCCGCCTGCGGACCCATCCCGAAGTGCGGGATGCCGTGGTGACGGCCTGGGAAGACGAACGCGGAGTCAAACGTCTTGCCGCGTACATCGTATCCAGCGGCGACGAACCGGACCCCGAAGCCCTGCGTGTCCATGTCCAAATCGCTCTGCCGGACTACATGGTTCCGGCGGCCTTCGTGTTCCTGGACGGTTTGCCGCTGATTCCCAACGGCAAGCTGGATCGGAGGTCCCTGCCTAAGCCCGATCCTTCCCGTCAATTGACGCGCCGATACGCCGCACCCCGAAACGACGCGGAAGCCCGGCTGGCTGCCATTTGGGCCGAGGTGCTGCGCATCGACAGGGTCGGCATCCACGATAACTTCTTTTCGCTGGGAGGGGATTCCATCCTCAGCATACAGGTGGCGAGCCGCGCTCGGCGGATCGGCTTGAACCTGGCGCCGCGGCAGATTTTTCAGCACCAGACAGTGGCGGAATTGGCGCTGGCGGCGGAAAGCGCGGCTCCGTTCGAGGCCGAGCAAGGCATTATCGAAGGACCGGCTCCTCTAACGCCGGTCCAGCAGAAATTCTTCGCCCAGGATCTCGCGAATCCGCATCACTGGAATCAATCCCTGCTGTTGGACATGCTGCATCCGTTCGACCCCGGCCTGATGGAGCGCGCCGTGGAGCAACTGGTGTTCCATCATGACGTCTTGCGGCTGCGGTTTTCCCGCGACGCGGCGGCTTGGCGGGCCTGTTACGTCGGGAAAGAGCGGCAGCCCATGTTTCATCGGGAAGATCTGTCCGCTATCCCTGACGCGGCGTTCGAGGCCTTTCTTGCCGGACGCGCGGAGTATTGGCAGCGACAGATCGATCTCGGCGAGGGGCCCACGCTCCGGGCGGTCTGGTTCGAACTCGGGCGGGGACGCGGCGCGCGGCTGTTGCTGGTCATCCATCACCTGGCCATGGATATCGCGAGCTGGCGCATCCTGCTGGACGATCTCGTGCTCATCCACGACCAATTGGCCTCCGGCCACGCCGTGACCTTGCCAGCCAAAACGACCTCTTACCGGCAATGGGCTGCGCGGCTTCAGGACTATGCCGGAACCCTGGCGGGGGAGGGGAGAGCGCCATCCTGGTGGCACTCGCGGGAGGCTGCTGAAACGGCTTTGCCGGTCGATTGCGACGAAGGCACGAACACCGAAGCCGATGCCGCCGAGTATACGGTCAAGCTCTCCGAAAAACTCACTCGGGCGCTCATTCAGGAAGCCGGAGCGGCCTATCGGACCAGCGTTCAGGAATTGTTGCTCATCGCCGTCGTCAAGGGTCTTTCGGACTGGTCCGGCCTGCACCGGTTGCGGGTGGAGGTCGAAGCGCACAGCCGCGACAACGGCCCGTTCAGGGATTTGGATTTTACGCGGACGATAGGACGGTTCACGACCTCCTACCCGGTGACCTTCGATATCGATCCGGCGAACGCCACCGGAGGCATCATCAAGGACCTCAAGGAGCAGTTCCGCCGCCAGTCCGCACGGGGATTCGACTACACCGTCTGGCGCTGGCTCGGCGAAGGGCGGGAAAAAGGCTGTTCGGCGGATGCGCCCATCCTGTTCAATTATCTCGGCCACCTGGACCTCGGAACCGACGCCCACGCGTATTTCCGGCAATGCGCGCTGGCATCGGGCATCGCCCGCGCCTCGGCGAACCGCCGGACGCACGAATTGGCGGTCAACGCCGCGGTCAGCGGCGGGCATCTCCAACTGACCTGGATTTACAGCACGGCGCGTTATGGCGGCTCGACCATCGCCCGCCTCGGCGACGCCGTGATCCAGGCATTGGAGACGCTGATCTCCCACTGTCTCGAACCCGGCGTGTCCGGGCTAACGCCCTCCGATTTTCCGCTGGCCAAGCTGTCCGCGCAGGAGCTCGACAGACTGCCTTATCCGCCGGGAAACATCGAGGATGTCTATCCGCTGGGGCCCATGCAGGAAGGCATGCTGTTCTATTCCCTGATGTATCCGGGATCGGGCATCTATCACATGATCGATCGCTACGAAATCGACGGGGATGTCGAAATCGAGGCTTTCAAGGCGGCCTGGCAGGAGGTCTTGGACCGTCACCCCATCCTCCGCACGTCCTTTCTTTGGAAAGACTATTCGAGTCCGCACCAGTGCGTGCAGAAGCACCTGGCGCTGCCGTTCGATTATCAGGACTGGAGAGGAATGGACCCAGTCGAACAGGAACGGCGGTTCGAGGCGTTGATCGAAACCGAGCTGAAAACGGGTTTCGATTTCACGGTGGCGCCTTTGATGCGGATACGCCTGGTCCGGTTCGGCGACCGACGTTACCGCTTCATCCGCAGCCATCACCACATTCTCATGGATGCCTGGTGCAAGTCCCCGGTTTTGTTGGAGTTCCGGGCGAACTATGAGGCCAAGGTAAAAGGAGAGCCCTGCCCGCCCAGGGAGGCTGCGATACCCTATCGGGACTATATCGGCTGGCTTGCGGAGCAGAACCGGGAGGCTGCTGAAAATTTCTGGCGCCGGTACCTTACCGGATTCGGCGAACCCACGCCGCTGGTCGTGGACAAGCCGGTTCCGCCGGAAACAAAAGGCACGAGCCAGGTCCGGGATCGGGTGGCGCCGTTGTCCGAGGAAGACACCAAGGCGCTTCATGCTTTGGCGCAGCGTTGCCAAGTGACGCCGAACAGCGTCTTGCAGGCCGCCTGGGCGCTGATGCTGGCCCATTATTCGCGGTGCGACGAAGTCGTGTTCGGAGTGACTGTGGCCGGACGCCCGACCGATTTGCCCGGGGTGGAAACGGCGCTGGGATTGTTCATCAACAGCCTGCCGTTGCGGGTCAAGGTCAAGCCGGATCAGCCGGCCCTGGAATTCCTGCGCGAACTGCTGTACCACAATCTGGAGCTCCGCCAATACGAATACATGCCTCTGGTACAGATACAAGCTTTGAGCGAGCTTCCCAGAGGCCAGGCGCTCTTCCAGCACCTGTTCGTGTTCGAAAACGCGCCGGTCGATCCGACCTTGCGGGGTTCCAAGGACGTTTTGAACATCGTCGACGACAAGCACCGCACCCATTCCAATTATCCGATCAACGCGGTGCTGGTTCCTTCCCCGCGTTTCCACCTGCAAATTACCTATGACGTAAACCGTTTCGAACCGGCCGCCGTGGAACGGATGCTCGGGCATTTCAAGACCTTGCTGGAAAGCCTCATCCGCCATCCCGGCGCCCGCCTGGGCTCGCTCCCGATGCTGACCGAAAGCGAGCGCGGCGCAATCCTGGAGCAATGGAACCGGACCGATCATCCCTATCCCGAACCTCGGGACATCGTGGCCCGTTTCGAAGCGCAGACGGCGCTGGCGCCCGAGGCGGTCGCCGTCGCCTGCTGCGGCGAGGCATTGACCTATCGTGAACTCAACGCCCGCGTCAATCGCCTGGCTCACGCCTTGCGCGCCGCTGGGGTGGGCCCCGAGACGCTGGTCGCCCTGTTGAACGATCGCGGCATCGATTTCCTGGTGATGATGTTGGGCGTGTTCAAAGCCGGCGGCGCCTATCTGCCGCTCGATCCCGGCCATCCCGACGCACGCCTGACGCAGGTGCTGGAGGAAGCCCGCGCCGCTCGGCTGCTGGTTGGCAAGTCCTTCCGGGAACGGGCCGAATCAGTGTGCCGGACGGTCTCCCGGCGGCCGGCGCTGCTGGTACTGGACGAACCCGTGGCGCAAAGCTATCCGGCCACCGATCCCGAACGCCTGCACGGCCCCGGCAGCCTGGCCTTCACGATCTTCACGTCCGGCTCCACCGGAACGCCCAAGGGCGCCATGGTCGAGCACCGGGGCATGTTCAACAACCTGATCACCAAGGTTCCGACTTTGGGTTTGAGCGAAGCCGACGCCATCGCCCAAACCGCGGGACAGTGTTTCGACATTTCCGTCTGGCAGCACCTGACGGCTCTCGCATGCGGCGCTCGGGTCGAGATTTTCCCGGACGACATCGTGCGCGATCCCGGCCTGCTTCTCCGCCAAATCGCCGAACGCGAAGTCACCGTTCTGGAGGCGGTTCCGTCGATGATCCAGGCCCTGCTGGAAATGGCCGGGGGTATCGAGCTGCCGCGGCTGCGCTGGCTGATCGCCTGCGGCGAGGCGTTTCCGCCGGACCTCTGCCGGCGCTGGATGAAACGCTTCCCGCACGTGCGGGTGCTCAATGCCTACGGTCCCGCCGAATGCTCGGACGACGTTTCCTACTACGAGGTACCGGAAACGCCCGCAGAAACCGAAACGATCGTGCCGGTCGGGCGCCCCGTGGACAACACCCGGCTGTATCTTCTGGATGCCTGGCTCACCCCGGTTCCCGTGGGCGTGCCCGGAGAAATCTGCGTGGCCGGTATCCAGGTCGGGCGAGGTTACCTGCACCGGCCGGAAACGACGGCGGAAAAGTTCGTTCCGGACCCGTTCGGCCCTGTCGGCGGGCGCTTGTACCGCACCGGCGACCTCGGCCGTTACCGGGAGGACGGCGCCATCGAGTTCCTCGGACGCATCGACCACCAGCTCAAGATTCGCGGGGCGCGGATCGAACCGGGCGAAATCGAGGCGCAGCTTCTCCTGCATCCGGCCGTGGAGCAAGCCGTGGTGGTGGCCCGAGACGACGGAGGCGCGGGCGGCAAACGTCTGGTGGCCTATGTCACGGAACGCTTGCCGTTTTCTCCCTCTCCCTCCGGCAACGGGCCGGATGCGCAACCCGGAGAAAATTTGGAGAGCAAGCCGAGTATCGCGGCTCGCGAGGAAACCGCGGACGGTCTTTCCCTGATCGACCAGTTGCGCGCCTATCTCTCGGCACGGCTTCCGAACTTCATGGTGCCATCGGTCTTCGTTCGCCTCGACGCCATGCCTCTCGGTAGCAACGGCAAAATCGACCGCAAGGCCTTGCCGCCGCCGGACGTCGCCGCTCAAAGGGAAGCGCGCTACGTGGCCCCGCGCACCCCTGCGGAAGAAATTCTCGCCGACATCTGGAAAGACGTATTGGGCCTGGATAGGGTCGGCGTCGAGGACAACTTTTTCGATCTCGGCGGGCACTCCCTCATCGCCGTACAAGTGCTGTCTCGGGTACGGACCGCTTTCGATGTCGAGGTTCCCCTGAGACGCGTCTTCGAGGCCTCCACCATCACACAGCTCGCCTTGGTGATCGAGGAATGCCTGATCGAACAACTCGAATCCCTTTCGGAAGAGGAAGCCTTGGCGTTACTGGAGGACGGATCATGAACTGAAGAAACACTGTAAGAAACCTTCCCGTGTGGGTAAAGGCATCTACTGAAGTCGTCGCCCCGGCATGGATTGCCGGGGTCCAGAAGCCAAGGACGGCAAAGGCCTCTTAACTCCTGTGCTCTGAATTCCGGCACGAATTCGCCCGGAGCGGAGTGATTCTGAGGTGTCATTCGACCAGCCTGCAGAAAGAAAAAATAACGATGAAAACGACCGATAACTTGAAATTTACTGGGGAAGACGTCCTGTCGATTAACAAGGATCGACAACAAGAAGCTGTCGCTCATCAAGGAGGGAATGGTGTTGAGACAGGTTCGAAGAATGGCCTGTGCCCAGGTGCCCTTACCCGCAAGAGTACGGCCATTGCCGCGGCTTTTGCGGCCTATGTTCCGCTTGCTTCCGTCGGCGCCGAGCCGCAGCCCGTCGGCAAGGCCACGACGACCGCTCAAGCGCCGATCCAATTCGACATTCCGGCGCAAGATTTGCCCCGCGCCCTGTCCGCTTTCACCGTGCAGAGCCGCGTCCAGGTTCTTTACGAAGGCGATGTCGCCGAGGGGCTGCGCAACGCCCCCCTCAAAGGCGCCTATACACCGGAAAAGGCCTTGAAAGTGCTGCTGAGCGCGGCTCCCGTTCAAGCCCGTTTCACCGGCCAACGGACGGTGACCCTGGAGCGCAAGCCAATCGCCGTTCAATCCGGCGGCGATGCAGCCGACACCATCGCGCTCGGGAAAGTGACTGTCAGTGCGGGAGCGGAGGCCGATCCGAACGATCCCTACAACGAGGACTACGCCGTTTCCAAATCCTTCCCAGCCACCAAGACCGACACGCCGATCATCGAGACGCCGGTATCGATTCAAGTAGTGCCGAGAGCGGTGATGGAGGATCAGAAAACTACCAGGATTACGGATGCTCTGGAGAACGTGAGCGGCGTTCGAGCGCAATCCTCCCTCGGAGCGGGCACCGGCTTCATCGTTCGCGGATTTCGCAATCCCTTGACCTACCGCAACGGCCTAATGGCAGTCCCGAGCGGTTTCCGTTCCGAATTCGATACGGCCAATCTGCAAAGCGTCGAAGTGCTCAAGGGGCCGGCGTCGGTTCTGTTCGGACGCGCGGAGCCCGGCGGCTTGATCCATGTCACGACCAAGAGGGCGCTCGACATTCCTTATTACTCCCTGGAACAACGGTTCGGCTCGTACGACTTCTATCGCACCGAATGGGACGCTACCGGCCCGATCACCGACGACAAATCCTTGTTGTATCGCTTCACCGGCTCCTACCAGAACAACGAGTCGTTCCGGGATTTCATCTCCAATGACAGGATCATGGTTTATCCCAGCGTCACGTGGCGACCGACCGAGGCAACCGATATAACGATCAACATCGAGGGGCTCAATCAGGACTACCAGGCCGATTATGGCATCCCTGTCATCGGCAAGCGCCCGGCGAATATCCCCGTGAGACGTGCCTTCGGCGATCCCAACGATCCGTTGGACAATATTTCCAGGGTGTTGCTGGGTACCGAAATCAACCATCGGTTCAACGAAGACTGGGCCATCCATAACCGGTTCCTCGCCAACTTCGGCCATGGCGACGAAACCTTTCTCAACCCTGCACCGGCGTTCGGGAACGCATTGAATCCCGTTACCGGCATCCTTCAGCGCAACGTCTTTTTCCAGCGTTATGACAGCGAGGGCTACACTACCAACCTCGATTTGACCGGCAAGTTCCGGATCGGTCCAACCGACCACGACGTCCTGGTGGGATACGACTATTTCCGGTCCTTCACCAAATACCGCACCCAGGGTTTTTTCGACACCCCCGACCCGGCGCTGGCGATCAACATATTCAATCCTTCGCCCAGTTATGGAATCGACAAGGCCGTATTCGACAGTGCCGTATTAGAGACGGAATTTCAGAACAACCGCTCGGTGATCAAAGACGAGTGGCACGGCGTTTATTTCCAGGACCACATCACCTTGTGGGACAAGCTGCATATCATGGGGGGAGGCCGTTACGACTGGATCGAAACGGGTAGAGGTCGGGGCAGCTCCTTCTCGGCTGCCGACAAAAACCTGCCGGACACCATCCGGAAAGACGACGGATTCAGTCCGCGCGTGGGCATTCTCTACCAGCCTTGGCAGTGGCTGGGAGTTTACGGTAATTGGACGACCTCGCTCGGCGCCAACAATGGGATATCGGCAGCCGGGAGATCCTTTGATCCTCAAATCGGCGAGCAATTCGAAGCCGGAATCAAGACCTCTTTGTTCGAAGATCGTTTGCTCGCTACCTTGGCTTATTACCACATCACCAAGGACAACCTGCTCACCCCCGACCTGACGACGCCCGATCCCAACGACAGCGTGGCGATCGGCCAGCAGCGCAGCCAGGGAATCGAACTGGACGTAGCGGGGCGTATTACCGACAACTTGAGCATCATCAGCAGCTATGCCTTCACCGATGCCCGGATTACCAAGGACAACCGAGCCCTGAATGGCCAGATTAAGGGGTACGAGGGCAAGCGACTGAACAATGTGCCCGAGCATGCGGCAAGCCTATGGCTCAGATACGACCTCAACGGGTACGAAGCGCCGGACGGTTGGAGTTTCGGTCTAGGCGGCGTACTGGCGGGGCAACGGGAAGGCGATGTCGAGAATACCTTCCAATTACCCGGCTATGTGCGGATGGACGCCTTCGCGGCATACCGATTGAAGGTAGGGCCGACGCGCGTCACGGCTCAATTCAATATCCGCAACCTGCTCGACAAGACGTATTACGAGTCCACCGATCCGGATATCAATGTATCGCCGCGCCTGGGCGTTTATCCCGGCGCACCGCTGACGGCCATCGGTTCGGTGCGGGTGGAATTTTGATGTTCAAGTATTTGGATAGCTAAGACGACCCGAACACGCAATGCCGATGAGCCTCCTTGCAAACGTCCTTGAAAGAGAAGCTGGGCTTCAGAGCGGTGCGCGACGTCTCGGTCGCTCAAGGCGCGTGCAGGGTCTGGCTTAAGGTACACCGGTGGATCTGGGGTGAACCAGCAGAGGCGATTCAATCGGCCGGGAAAAGAGGATTGTGATGTGTAGTATCAAAACCATTTCTGCGCTCCCCGGCCATCCGGACCCGGTGGTATTGGAGCCTGACTTCAACCGGGTTCATGAAATCTTCGAGAAGCTAGCGGACCGGTACGGAAAACTTTTCACGGTTCAATTTGCGAACCGGCCGCTAGTAGTCGTCGCGAATGCCAATCAGATCAATTTCATTCTTCGCAAAAGGCCGGACCTTTTCGGCCCATATAGCAGGAAAAACAGAGTTCTCGAAACCATGAAAGTGGACGGAATCGAGGCTGCCGACGACCACGGCTGGAAACGTCAACGGGAAGTTATAGCGGCATCCATGGAATCCCGCCATATGGCCCAATATTTCGAATATATCAAGGCGGCTACCGGAGATTTGAAAAACCATTGGATCACTCATGGCGAAAACCTTTCGAAAATTGATTTGGAAGCGGAGATTTTGGGCTTCTCGATATCGGTATTTACATCGATGGTATTCGGCGATCTGGCCGATATGCCAGTGGGCGAGCAAGAGGTCACGAAGAATATCTTACATAACCTGGTCCCTATTTTGGGCAGGCGCATCGATGCCTTACTGCCGCAAATGCATTTGGAAAGCTTCTCCGAAGACAATTATTTTGACGAGGACATAAGGGAAATCTTCAGAGCCGTTAAAAATGTCATTGCACGTAAAGGATCCCTTTTAAATGACACAAATGGGGCTGGCAACGCGGTGAGCATGGTCCGGCTTCTTATAGAAGCCATGAAAGAAAAGGGTTCTGATATTCGCAATATAAAACTCATCGAAAATATTCTGTTGATAGTCCTGGCCTCCGAACCCACTACAGCGAATACCCTGCTCCGGGTGCTCTTCTGCATTGCCAAAGACCCCCAGGTCCAAAGGGACATTCAGGACGAAGTCGATGCTGTACTAGGCAATGGCGGCATTATCGAGGACATTGAAGATATCAAGAAGCTCAAATGTATCGACGCCGTTATTTTAGAGACGATGAGAACGTCGTCGGTATCCCGCCTCGCGATCGTGGAGGCCAAGGCGGATTTGGTAATGGACGATGTCGAGATACCCGCTGGAACTCCGTTGGTATTGCTGATCGCGCGTTGCGCTCTGGACGATGAAAATTTTCATCAGGCTAGGGTATTTGATCACCGGCGATGGCGCAGCGAAACCAAAGTGGAATCTTCCAAACATAACGGCAAAGCCTTTTTGGGTTTCGGCTCGGGGCCGCGTTCATGTCCGGGAAGAGGTTTGGCCATGCTGGTTATCAAAAGCGCCTTGGCGATGATTTGCGGAAATTTCCAAATCCGACTGTCACCCGAAAAACAGCCTGGCGATAAAACCGGTTTCAACGATAAGCCGCTGTCCTTTGGTCTTACTATCGAAATTCGCGATAGGCGTCATGACGTCGCGCTTTAGAAAAGATTAAACCTATTGCTGTACGAAAAAGTATTCCACGAACGCGAACATGGAACGAAACCCGGGACACCTTACTCTTCGACGGCGTTTTCGCGCTTTCTGGCTCAAGGTGCATTTATTTATCGCCTTGGCGGCAGGGTTTGTTTTCGTCGTTCTCGGACTGACGGGGTCGGTTAATGTTTTCTTCCGAGA
The DNA here is from genome assembly GCF_017832375.1 of Methylocaldum sp. RMAD-M. NCBI lineage: Bacteria > Pseudomonadati > Pseudomonadota > Gammaproteobacteria > Methylococcales > Methylococcaceae > Methylocaldum > Methylocaldum sp. RMAD-M. The sequence goes on from NZ_JAFIBZ010000001.1 coordinate 366,095, forward strand.
ATTGGAAGAACTCGGTTTGCCGACGCAAACCCATCACGAATCCGATGTGCAACCACATTCATTGGACGAAATCATGCAAACCCTCACGGCGGCACATCCACAAAGAAAGGGGCAATGGATCTTGGTATTGCCTGGGTATGGGAAAACCTATTTGTGGGCAATATATCCGAACCCCGAGGAAACGACGGATGAATTTTACGCACCGTTGCGGGTTTTGGTGGATGTTTACAGTGGTGAAATCCTCAAGGAGAGCTTTTGGGGGCAAACCTTATCGACCCTGATTTACGAGATTCACGCCAGCTTTCTATTGGGCAAGCTCGGTTCGAAACCCGGCAAACTGGGTTTTGACATAGTCTGTTTCTCCGGCCTGCTCCTGCTGCTTTCCGCGTTGAGCGGCTTGTACCTGTGGTGGCCGCGTTGGAGCAAAATGAAAACCGCAATCACTTTCAAACGAAGGGCGAGTCCCGAACGGTTTTATTTTGATTTGCATAAAGTAACCGGCTTTTACGCAGCAACGGTTCTCGTCACACTGGCTTTTACCGGGTTTTCGTTCAGTTACGATGATTATCTAAAGCCGTTGATACGATGTTTTTCGCCTATCGGCGCCGAGCATTTAAAGGACCCCGAACTTAAATCGGAATCAGCCGCCGGTGGGCGCCGGATTTCGATAGCCGACGCCGTGGCAATAGCCGACTCCGTTTTTCCCGGCGCAGAACTGCGTGGAGTACAGACGCCGGACGGTCCCCATGGTGTCTATGTCATCGAGAAAAGGCAATCCGGAGAAGCTAACCGGCTCAGGCCGCGCACCAAGATCTGGATCGACCAGTACACCGGCAAGGTGCTGGCGGTTCAGGACCCGAATCAATTTACCGCCGGCGAGACATTCCTCAACCTCATGTGGCCCCTGCATAGCGGAGAAGCGATTGGCCTTCCGGGCCGCATCGCATGGTGTGTCATCGGTTTCACGCCCTTGATCCTTTACGTCAGCGGAATCGTGCGCTGGCTACAGAAGCGAAAGGCGGCAAGGCGGAGCGGGGCCGGGTTCAAGAAACGTCTGGAAAGGACAATGGGATGAAAAACGAGATCGAATTATCCGAATCCAAGTCTGCATTATCCGCAAGCAAACGAGCGCTTTTGCAAGAACGCCTGCAAGGGCGGCTGATTCCCCGTCGGCTCGGACCATCCACGATGCCCAAGCGGCCTCAGGGACCATCGCCTCTGTCTTTCTCCCAACAGCAGTTGTTCTTCCTCGATCAATTGGAATCGGACAGCGCCGCCTATAACTTTTCCATTGCGGTTCGGCTTAGGGGAACGCTAGTCGTTGACGCATTGGAAAAAGCCATCAACGAGATCATCCGTCGGCACGAGTCCTTGCGGACCGAATTTGTCATCGCGAACTCCGAGCCGATCCAGCGAGTGCTGCCGGAACTTAGCTTGTCCGTCAGTGTGGAGGATCTGAGCGGACAATCTCCGTCGGAACGCCGCGACTACCTTGGAAAACTGCTTAACCGGGAATCGAGAACGCCTTTTGATTTATCCGAATGCCCGCTGCTGCGCGTCAGGCTCTTTCGCTTGGCCGAGGGCACCCAAGACGAACAGGAGCATGTTCTCCTCATCACCATGCCCCACATTATCACCGACGGCTGGTCGGCGGCTGTTCTATACCGGGAGCTGGCCACGCTGTACGAAGCTTATGTCCTAGGCCGCCCGTCACCGTTACCCGAGTTGCCCATCCAATACGCCGACTTCGCTTATTGGCAGCGGCAGCGGTTGCAACCGGATGTCCTCGCGAAAATGTTTTCGTTCTGGGAGCGTCATTTATCCGGTTCCGATTCCGGTTTCGAGTTGCCGACCGATCGGACGAGGCCGGCGGTGCAGACGTATCGCGGGAGCGACTACCACTTTTTTCTGGCCAAGGAACTCACCGTAAAGCTGAACCAGTTATGCCGCCGGCGGAACGTGACTTTGTTCGCGCTCTTGTTTTCCGCCTTCAATGTGCTCCTGCATCGCTATACCGGTGAGCAACATATTTGCGTAGGGACCCCGGTAGCCAACCGCAACCATGCGGAGCTCGAAGGGCTGATCGGTTTTTTCGTCAATGTATTGGCACTGCAAACCGATCTTTCGGGCAATCCGAAATTCACCGCCTTGCTGGGCCGAACCCACGAAACGATGTTGGATACCCAGCCGCATCAGGAGTATCCCTTCGAGTTATTGGTTAAAAAGCTCAAGCCGATTCGAGATGCGAGTTCCAATCCGTTATTCCAGGTCATGTTCGTACTGCACAACGTGCCGTTCGACTCGATACGGGTAACCGGACTGGATATCACGCCATTCTCGGTCGAGAACCATGTTTCAAAGTTCGACTTGACCCTGCACGTTACCGAAGAGCCGGACGGTCTGCGCACATCCCTGGAATACAACGTCGATTTGTTCGACGAGAGCACGATCGCCCGCATGGCGAGTCACTTCCGGGTATTACTGGAGCACATCGCAGACGCTCCGGACACGCGGATCAGCGAATTGCGGCTGCTGACGCCGGAGGAAAACCGGCAACTGACCGAGGAGTGGAGCACTGTAACCGCCTACGTGTTATCGGATGGCGGTCCGGAGAGTGCGAATGGCCTGCCCGCGCGCTCGGGAGAAACGTCGGCGGACGGATTCATCCACGCACTGTTCGAGGATCAGGCGCGGCGTGTGCCGTCAGCAATCGCCCTGTGCGGCAACGGATCGACTTTGACTTACGCGGAGCTTAACGCCAGGGCCAATCAACTGGCGCACTACCTCCGTAGCAAAGGGGTAGGACCCGGAATCACGGTCGCACTATGTATCGGTCGCTTGCCGGAAATGGTGGTCGGGATACTCGGCGTTCTGAAAGCCGGCGGAGCCTATGTGCCGATCGATCCGAAATACCCCAAGGACGAGATTGCGTATCTGCTGGACGATTCCGGCGCAGCGCTGCTTCTGACTCGGGAATCGGTGCTGGCGGCGTTGCCGAATCTATCGATAGCGGCGACATGCGTCGACTGTGATTGGGAAGCGATTGCCGAACAACCCGTCGTGGATCCGCGGGTGACGACCGATTCCGGCGACCTGGCCTACGTTATTTACACCTCCGGGTCCACGGGAAAACCCAAGGGCGTAGCCGTTACTCATCGCAATGTCCTGCACTCGACCCAGGCCCGGTTTGCCTATTACCGCAACCCGGTGGAAAGCTTTTTATTGCTTTCTTCCTTTGCCTTCGACAGTTCCGTGGCGGGCATATTCTGGACCTTGAGCCAAGGCGGAAAACTGTGCATTCCCGATGATTCGACTCATACCGTTCCGGCGTTTGTGGTCGATTGGATCAGGAAAGAGCGGATTACCCATTTGTTAGGCCTGCCGTCTTTTTACAATATCCTCCTCGAGCAAGCGGATGCGGGGCAACTCGATAGCTTGCGGGCGGTTATCGTCGCCGGAGAAGCTTGCTCGGCGGGAGTGGCCGAACGCCACTACGCACAACTGCCGGGAGCGGATCTCTATAACGAATACGGCCCCACCGAAGGCACCGTCTGGTGCACCGCATATAAAATCCCGCCGAAATTTTCCGAGGACTCGATACCCATCGGCCGCCCCATTCCCGGTGCGCGGATATATCTATTGGATGCCTATTTGAATCCGGTGCCCGTTGGCGTACCCGGCGAGCTTTATATCGGCGGCGAAGGTCTTGCCGCCCGCTATTTGAATCAGCCGGCATTGACCGCCGAACGTTTTTTGCCCAACCCTTTCGATAATGCCTCCGGGGCTCGTCTTTACCGGACGGGAGACCGTGCGCATTTCCGCGCCGACGGCAATATCGTGTTCTTGGGGAGGGCCGATCACCAAGTCAAGATTAGGGGGTTTCGAGTAGAGTTGAGCGAGATCGAGGTCAAGTTGCTGAAGCACCCGGATATCGAAGCAGCGGTCGTGACCGATCACGAAACCCCTTCGGGAAGCAAGCGCCTGATTGCGTACCTCGTGCCAAGGCAAGGCGAACGCGCGGCCGACGCCGACGGGTTACGCGCGTTTCTGCAAAACATGTTGCCCAGCTACATGATTCCGTCGGCCTTTGTATTTCTCGATCGTCTCCCGCTGACGCCCAACGGCAAACTGGACCGCAAGGCATTACCTTCAGTGGACGTCCGGGATCAATCGGAGGACCGCTACGTCGCACCGCGCACCAAGATCGAGGCCGTGTTGTGCGCTATCTGGGGGCAGGTATTGGGTCTGGAGAAAGTCGGCATCCAGGATAACTTTTTCGAGATCGGCGGCGATTCCATATTAAGCATGCAGATGGTGAATCGGGCGAAGCAGGCCGGCTTGACCATTCATCCCCGGCAGGTTTTCGAATACCAAACCATCGAAGCATTGGCGAAAGCAAAGGACCGCGACACGGACGTGCAGGCGGAACAGGGCATCATTACGGGAGAAGTTCCCTTGACGCCCATCCAGCGGTGGTTTTTCGAACAGTCCTTCCCTAACCCGAATCATTGGAACCAATCGGTTCTGCTGGAGGCAAAACAGCCGATCGTCCCCGCGGTACTGACAGACGTCATACGGCACCTGCTGCACCACCACGATGTTTTGCGCACCCGTTTTCGCGAGTGCGGCGGTCTTTGGACGCAGGTGCTGGCGGAGGATGTCGAGGGCGCAGTCGAAATCGTTTCGGTCGATTTTTCGGGTCTCGCCGAGGATCGCCGGCAAGCCGCGCTGACCGAACAGGCTTCGCGGTGGCAGCGCAGCCTCGATTTGCGTCACGGGCCTTTAATTCGGGTGGTGTGGTTCGATTGCGGAGGCGATTCGAGCAGCCGTTTGTTGATCATCATCCACCACCTGGTGGTGGACGGAGTAAGTTGGCGCATTCTTTTGGAAGACATGAGCGCCCTTTACCGGCAGGCTCTCGCGGCGCGAGAGATGAGGTTGCCGAAAAAAACCACCGCCTTCAAGCAATGGGCGGAACGCCTCGCGGATCATGCGCAAACGGCAATGCCGGAGCGCAACGTCGCCTATTGGCTGAACACCGATTGGAGCCGGATCGCTGCACTGCCGATGGATTTCGCCGGGGGCGTCGATTCCGAGGCAACCGGCGAGACCGTGACCATTTCGCTGGACCCGACGAAAACGTCCGTTTTGCTGCAAAACGCCCCGCTGGCCTATGGCGCGCGGATCAACGAGGTTCTTCTCGCGGCGGTAGTGGCCGTGCTGGCCGAATGGGCGCAAAGCGACTCGGTATTTTTGGAAATGGAAAGCCATGGCCGTGAATACCTTTTTGACGATGTAGACATCTCGCGCACCGTAGGCTGGTTTACCGCCTTATTTCCGGTTTTGTTCGAAATTTCGCCCGATCGGGCTTTTCCGGAAATAGTCCAAGCGGTGAAGGAGCAACTGGCCGTCATCCCGAACCACGGCATCGATTACGGCGTCGTGCGCTATCTGAATCGGAATCCCGATCTTGTCAGCCGGCTGGAAGCCGTTCCGGAACCTCAAATCGGGTTTAACTACCTTGGCCGAATCGATCAAGGAACCGCGGTCGACGCTTGGTTTTCTCTCGCTCCGGAACCCGCCTGCCGCCTGAACGATCCAGCGGGAATGCGGCCGCGCAGCCTGTCGATCGATGCCTCGGTCGTGGCGGGTGAATTGCGCGTTCATTGGAGCTACAGCCATGCCTGTCATTCGCGGGAAACCATCGAGCGACTTGCCGGCAGGCTTTTAGGGATACTCGAAGATGCCGCCGCGGCTTGTTCGGCAGCAGCATCGCTCGGCGATGCCGTGAATTCGGAGCAACAAGAACCATCAACTTCCATTGTGAATCTGGCCGCGGAAGCGATTCTGGATTCGTCCATCACGCCTGCTTTCCGCCCAGGGAAACCGAACGGACTTCCTCGCAATGTGTTGTTGACTGGAATTACCGGGTTCGTGGGCCCTTTTTTACTGGACGAACTATTGGCGCAAACTCAAGGAAAGATTTTTTGCCTGGTGCGTTCCGGTTCGGCTGAGGACGCAGCCAATAAAATCGAAGAAACCCTCGATCGCTATGCCATCCATAACCCTTTGGCAAAACAGCGGATCGTGCCTTTGCCCGGTGATTTGGCAAAACCGTTTCTCGGACTGCCGGCGGCGCGGTTTCGGGAGTTGGGCGATGAAGTCGACGTGATCTATCACAACGGATCGTCGACCAACCTGATCTTATCTTATCCGGCTTTGAAACCCGCCAACGTGTCGGGTACGCGGGAGATCCTTCGCCTTGCCTGCACCGGCACGGTCAAGCCGGTTCATTACGTATCGACGTTGTCTATTTTCGACGACGGAACCGAGCCCGAGCCGCCAGGATTTTCGGAGGACGATCTGCCCAGCCTGAATACCCGTTTGACCTTGGGGTATTCGCAGAGCAAGTTGGTGGCCGAGCATCTGATTCGAATCGCGCGCGACCGCGGCTTGCCGGTTACCGTTTACCGATTGGGCACCGTGACGGGACATGGCGGCACCGGCGCTTGGAATCCGAATGATTTCCACTGCCGGTTTCTTAAGGTGTGCCTCGATCTCGGGATATTTCCCACGAATAGGACGTCATTCGTGCTGACACCCGTCGACTTCGTCAGCCGCGCCATCGTGGGGCTGTCCGCCCTCGATTCCTCGCCAGGGCGTACCTATCACGTTTTCAATCCTCATCCGACACCGGTATCGGATCTTATTGCCTGGCTCGACAGGTATGGGTATCGGATTGAAAAGGCTTCACCCCCGGAATGGATGAGCGCCTTTTCCACGCTCGCCTCTCGGTCGCCCGATCAGCCTTTGCACACCATGGCCGGAATGGTGGAGTCCTTTGTAGAACATCATCACGATGGTTCAGTGCCTTATCGATGCGGCACGACGGCTGAAGCATTGAGGCAAGCCGGAATCGCCTTGCCGACGGTCGATGAGGGCGTGTTTGCCAAATCGCTCGATTATCTGGTCGACGCGGGCGTTCTGGAACGGCCCTTTCGTTGAGCGACTTGCAAGCATCCACCCTGAAACAACACGCCGGATTAGTTCGATGGACCTGCTCAAACGCAAAGTAGCAGTAAGGTGCCCCGGTTGGGATAACGACAAGCCGCCCCGATATTTTTCCCAGCCTTATAGCCTCGTCGAGGGATTGGAGTGGATTTACCACGTCCTGATCAATCCGCCGCGAAGCCACGGCCCATTCGAAGAATTCGTTCCCGATAACAGCGTGATAAATACCGTTATGCCTCGGATAAAGCTGGGTTTTATCGGAGATATCATGATCCTCGAAGGAATGGATTTAAGAATCGGGGAGGATATCAGGCGCTTTTTCTCTGATACGGATTTCCTGGTCGGTAATTTCGAAGGGACTATTGTTACCGGCCACCGCAAGCAGGTGTTTATGGCCCAGGCTCACACCGAGGAGATTTTGGACCATCTGTCCAAGCTTTTTCCACCTGAGCGCACGGTTCTGTCCTGTGCCAATAATCACACGGGCGATTATGGCTGGGATGGGTTTTGCGAATCCTACCGGCGGCTGCAAGATTATGGCTTTATAACCGTGGGAAGGCGGGATGAACCGTCTGTGCTCATTGACGGTAAGGTAAATATTGTCGGTTGTACCCGTTGGTCGAATCAAAAATGCGAATTCGTAGCGACGATAGATGAGGTCGATGATTATTTTGCTGGCGATGCCGAATTCAATATTTTGTATCCGCACTGGGGATACGAAATGCAATTGCGTCCTAAATATCATCAGGTGCTGCACGGCCGCAGATTATTAAACATGTGGGATATGATCATCGGCCATCATTCGCATTGTCCGCAACCAGTCGAGCTTTGTGAAACTAATCGCAATACAAGATTATTAGCTTATTCATTGGGAAATTTTTGCTCCTCTGAAAATAGGGGAGATACCCCTATCGGGATTATTCTGAAAGCCGATATCGGGCCGGATAGCAACGGTGTCTGGGGTGTCGGCAGAATGAACTGGGAGTTTATATATGCGTTCTTGCACAAGAAACAGCGATGCGTCGAGCTCGAAATACGCCGCACTGAACCTGCTCGGTCTCGATAATGTGACAACCCGATGAGTGATTTATTCGGCTTTCTTCCGTTTCGGTCATGGATCGCGCTCTTGATCGCTGCCCTAACGGGCATGGTTAGTGGGCTTAGCGGGGTCGCACTGCTCGCCGTGATCAATGGCGCACTGCAGCCCCCTGCTTCTATAGACGAGTATTGGCCGGTATTCGTCGGACTGTGTGGCAGTTTTATCGCGGCCAGGCTCGTATCGGAATACGTCGTCATATTCCTAGGACAAAATACGATTCGTGATTTACGAATCAGGCTGTGTCGAGAAATTCTCGAATTACCGCTGGCTGAATTTCAGAAAATGGGCCCCGGCAAGGCCTTGGCAAATCTCACAGAAGATGTGGCGGCAGTCTCCGAGGCGTTCACCCGAATTCCTTCCATTTGCGTCAATATCGCCGTGGTGTTCGGCGGCTTGGGTTATCTTGGCTGGTTATCGAGGGATATCCTCTGGATCGTGTTAGGGGCCATGGCCGTCGGCGTCCTCAGTTTTAGGACGATTCAATACTGGGCCTATCGATGGCTGGTGGTCGCCCGCGAGCACGAGGATTCGGTATATAGATACATTCGGAACATGACCGATGGAATCAAGGAGCTAAAGCTCAATCAGCCGCGTCGCCGGGCGTTTTTGTCGGACTGCGTGGAAGCTTCGATTATCAATTGCCGTCGGAATAGGCTATCGGCAATGCTGTGGTATGCGGTCGCCATCAACTGGGGAAACGGATTGTTTTACGCAGTGATCGGTACGATTCTTTTCATTCTGCCTCAGTGGCAGGAAATTCCGTCCGAGATCGCGCGAGGCTATTGTTTGATCATTTTATACATGGCTATGCCGCTCCAGCTTCTGCTCGAAGTTATTCCTATCCTGTCGAAAGCCAGGGTGTCGGCCGGAAAGATTCACGCTCTGGAGAAAGGGCTTTCCGGCAAAAATCAGGATTACGGGCTGCTTCCAAGAAGAGATCCCGAAGCGCGTACGCCGATTTTGGAGCTTTCGAAAGTCCAGCATTGTTATCGTGGAGAAGACGGGCGCGTGGAGTTCGTACTCGGCCCTATCGACCTAACTCTATACCCCGGTGAAATCGTTTTTATTATTGGAGGAAACGGCAGCGGGAAATCCACGTTAGCTTTTTTATTGGTTGGATTATATCGGCCGGAAAGCGGAGAAATACAGTTGGATGGCGAACCGATAAATGATGGAAATCTCGAATATTATCGACAGCACTTCTCGGCCATTTTTTTCGACTTTTTCCTGTTCGAAAACCTATTGGGCTTCGACAATCTGGAATCCAACAGCAAAATATGGGAATACCTGAAGCATCTGGACCTCGCTCACAAGGTCACCGTCAAGGACGGTAAGTTTTCTACGGTCAATTTATCGCAAGGGCAGCGAAAACGGCTCGCACTTCTGGTTGCTTATCTGGAAGATCGTCCATTCTATGTGTTCGATGAATGGGCTGCGGATCAGGATCCGATATTCAAGAGGATTTTCTACCGAGAGATTCTCGGTTCCCTAAAATCCCGCGGAAAGACGGTTATCGTGATTACTCACGACGATGCGTATTTTTCATTGGCGGATCGTTGTCTCAAGCTGCGGGACGGAAAGCTTTTCGAGGTGCCGGTGGCCGAGGCGAGCGATAGCCATGGGAGAGCCGAAAATTTCGCCGCCCCTACTACGACAATGTTAGAGGTCGGCCATGGAGCCTGAAATGGGTTGCTCGAGCCCTGGAGACAAGGAAGAAAAATCGGCGGTTTCGGCAGAGCTATCGAACCGAATGTCGTCACGGCGGTGGAACCGAACGAGCACGAAAGTAACGCATCGCCTGTTTTTCGGCGCCGTCATTTTGATCGGTGCCGGCTGCTTGGCGGGGTATTGCTCGCTACGACTATCGTTGCCCCCCGAGCAGGGGACTTACCGGCTTACTGAGCTTGCATCGGGCGTCGTGGTGGAATTCGACAGCCAGGGAATTCCCTCGATTTCGGCAAAATCCCGCGAGGACGCCTTTTATGCGTTAGGTTTTGTGACCGCTCGCGACCGCCTGTTTCAACTCGATCTGCTGAGGAGGCAAATGGCGGGACGGCTGGCCGAGGTCATGGGAGAAGATTTGGTGGAGTCGGACCATCGGCATCGGGTAATGGGTTTCGAACATGTGGCCGGAGCTATTGTGAAACGCCTTCCGGAGGATCAGTTGCGGGTGTTGGAGGCTTATGCCGCGGGGATCAACCAGGGAATGGCGTCCATGCCGGTCGTACCGTTCGAATTCTTGCTGTTGGGATATCGGCCTTCCGCTTGGCGGCCCGAGGACAGCCTGCTGGTGGTGCTGGCCATGGAAGAGGACTTGGGATGGACGGGGGAAGCGGAGCGCATGGCCACGGTCATGGAGGCCGCCCTGCCGAAAGCGGTAAATGCGTTTTTCTCTCCGGCCGTCGATCGCTACACCAACCAACTTCTAAGCGGCAAAGCCTCTCGGACTCGGCTCCCTCCGATTCCCAAGGAGGACTTGTCTGCCTTGCTGAGGAATGCTGGAGAACACTACGCCGGTTTGGCAACGGACGGTCCTGCCCCCAAGGGATCGAACGGTTGGGTGGTCGGTCCTTCGAAAACTTGGGACGGACGAGCCATCCTCGCAAATGATATGCACTTGTCGCTACGTGTCCCCAACATATGGTACCGGGTGCAAATTCGCTATAAGGACGTGCAGCTCACCGGTCTTAGCTTGCCGGGAATCCCTCTGGTCGTGGTGGGTTCCAACGGTAAGGTGGCCTGGGGCTTTACCAACATAGAGGGCGATTTCGTCGATTTGGTGGAACTGGAACTCGATCCGGACGATCCCGGACGCTATCGCACGCCTCAGGGATTTGCCCGCTTCGGCGAACGCATCGAAACGGTGCCGGTACGGGACGGAACCGAGCGCACGTTCAAAGTACTGGAAACCATCTGGGGACCCGCTCTGCCCGAACCCCTACTGGGCAAGCGGGTGGCCGTACACTGGACCGCCCTGGATCCGGAGGCTACCGACCTGCATCTTCTCAACCTGGATGCGGTGGAGGATGTCGCTGCCGCCCAGGCCGTGTTCAACCGGGGCGGCGGTCCGCCCTTGAATGCCATGGCGGCGGATAGCCGAGGCAACATCGGTTGGACTTACACGGGGAAAATCCCGAGACGCTTCGGTTTCGACGGATCGGTTACCCGCTCTTGGGCAGATGGCTCGCGCGGCTGGAAAGGTTACATTCCGCCCGAAGAGCTGCCACGCTCGGTGAATCCGTCAGCCGGTTTCATCGTCAACGCCAATCAGCGGATGCTCAATGACGATTATCCCTATGTCATCGGCCATGATTTCGACCACGGGCACCGCGCCCACCGAATCGCCGAAAAACTCTCCATGGCCAATAATCTCGACGAGCGGGATATGCTTACCCTGCAACTCGACACGCGGGTGGAGTTCTATCGGTTTTATCAACGGCTTGCCCTGTCTCTTCCGCCCGGCGATGCGCGCGAGGCGGGGGAACGTTGGCGGGAGAGCTTGGAAAGGTGGGACGGTTCCGCGGAAAAAGGGTCGGTAGGATTTGCGCTGCTGGTGGAATTTCGCCGCTTGTTGCTCGACGAGGTTATTTCTCCCTACCTGACGAGGTGTCGTAGCCTAGATCCCGGCTTCCGGCTTCAGAGAGCGACCATCGATGAGCCCTTGCAGCAACTTCTAGAGGCGAAATTGCCGGAATTGTTGCCTCACAAAGAACGCTATCCGGATTGGGATGCTTTTCTCCGCGATCTCCTGATACGGTCGGAGCGTAACATCTCTGCTAAGTATGGAGGCGAGTCCGCGGAATCGCTGACTTGGGGCGCGGTCAATCGCGTGTCTATCGCCCATCCGTTTTCATCCGCGCTTCCATTGCTCGGCACCTTCCTGGACATGCCGCCGGTTCCCGTGTCGGGATGCCGCGAATGCGTCCGCGTTTACTCGCCCGGCTATGGAGCCAGCGAGCGTATGGTGGTCGCGCCGGGTCATGAACTCAACGGCCTTTTCCATATGCCGGGAGGCCAATCCGGGCATCCGCTGTCGGCACATTATGACGACCAACACTCGGCTTGGGTGGAAGGAACTCCTACGCCTTTTTTAGTCGATGATCTCGTTCATCGGCTTTATCTGGTGCCAGTGGAGGACTGAATTCAGTGGGATTGGAAGAGAGGGGGCAAGGATTTGCGGAAATGCCCGGTGCCGCATGGCAGTGGGACCAGATGCCCGGAAGTGCTTCGGGCAACGAATCGCATAAAACTGAAACGGAGTTGTCATCATGACGCACATTGTTGCGGAGCCGAAAATTGACCTTCCCTCGCAGGAACCCTTAGCCGGGGCCGACGGATTATCGTTGGCGTCATCGAATCGAACGAGGCGGAACGATATTTCGGGCAACGCGTATTATCTGGATCGGCAGACGGCGTTCGAATCCAACGCCCGGACCTATCCGCGCAAGCTGCCCATCGCCATTCGCCGGGCCGAAGGCATTCATGTCGAGGATACCGACGGACGGCGCTATATCGATTGCCTGGCTGGGGCGGGGGCCTTGACGCTCGGGCACTATCATCCGGTGGTGGTGGAGGCGGTGCAACGCGCGGTGGCCGATGGCGTGCCCTGGCAAACCCTGGATTTGACGACGCCGGTCAAGGACGCTTTTGTCGAGGAGCTTTTCTCTACGCTGCCGAACGAATTCGCCGGCCACGCCCGTATCCAGTTCTGCGGGCCGTCCGGGGCGGATGCCATCGAAGCGGCGCTCAAGCTGGTCAAGACCGCCACTCGTCGGCGTTCGGTCCTTGCTTTTCATGGGGCCTACCACGGCATGACCCACGGCGCGCTGGGCTTGACCGGCGAGACCGGGCCCAAGCTGGCGATCGGGGGACTCATGCCCGAGGTGCATTTCCTGCCTTATCCCTACGCCTATCGCTGCCCGTTCAATCTCGGCGGCGAGGCGACCTGGCGCGCGTCCATCGCCTACATCGAGAGGCTGTTGGACGACACCAACAGCGGCATCGCTCCGCCCGCCGGCATGATCCTGGAAGCCGTGCAAGGGGAGGGCGGGGTGATTCCGGCGCCGGACGAGTGGCTTCGGGAAATACGGCGCATCACCCGCGAACGGGAGATTCCCTTGATCGTCGACGAAGTACAGACCGGCGTAGGTCGCACGGGAGCGATGTATGCGTTCGAGCATGCCGGCATCCTGCCGGATGTGTTGGTGCTTTCGAAAGCGGTGGGCGGCGGACTGCCGCTTAGCGTGGCGGTCTACCACGAAAGTCTGGACAGCTGGGAGCCCGGCGCGCACGCCGGCACGTTTCGAGGCAACCAATTGGCCATGGCGGCGGGCGCCGCGACTCTGCGATTCGTCAAGGAGCAGACGCTCGACCGCCATGCGGACGCGATGGGCGAGCGTTTAATGGCCCATCTGCTCCGTATCCAACGGGAGTCGCCTCATGTGGGCGACGTGCGGGGACGGGGCCTGATGGTCGGCGCCGAGATCGTGGATGCGCGAGCCGAGCCCGATCGTCTCGGCGCCCGTCCGCCTTGCCGCGAACTGGCGCGCCGGATTCAGAAGGAATGTCTGGATCGCGGCTTGATTCTCGAATTGGGCGGGCGTCAGGGAAGCGTGGCCCGCTTCCTGCCGCCTCTGATCGTGACCGCGGGCGACATCGACCGGATCGCCGAGATCTTCGAAGAGGCGGTGCGGGCGGCCTGAGACTCGAGTCTGTTCAGAGGCGCGATATTATTAATCAGGCCCGTAAATACCCTCCTGGTATTTCGGGCCGCCGCCCAGGCCCGGTACACGCCCGGCCTGGGCTCACGCGGCTTGTCGCCGCGCCGGGGCATCCCTGCCCCGGATTAACCCGGCCTATATTTATAGGCCGGGTTAATAATCGGTTTTATGACGTTCCCCTGTAGTGCCGGGGCGGTGCATGCGCGACCGGCATCACCGAAAAAATAAGCGATAGGAGTACGGGTTTTGGGGCGGTCAAACGTCTTATATGGAATGGCTGCGGCAAATTGCCTTTGGCCGAGTCTTTGGTTTTGCTGTTCCCTTCAGGAGTAATCCGTGAAACGACGCACACTGACCGCCGCCCTTGTCATGCTGATTGTTGCGCTGGAGATCCATGCCGGTACTCTCGCCGACGGCAAATGGAGTCCGGCAAGTTGCGGAACGCGGCCGGCCGTGCCGGAGATCGATTCCCGCAGCGTCGACGCCTACAACCGCAGTCTCAAGGTGGCGAGAGACTGGCAGCAAAAGGCGCAAGCCTACAACGACTGCATCGTCAAGGAAGCCAACGCAGACAACTCGGTCATCGCCGAGACGGCAAACGCTGAACAGGCACGCTTCCGCGCCGAGGTCGAACAGATCGGTGCCGTGGCGACGGTCGCCAAGGCCAAGCTGGATAGCCGATGACACGGATGGCTGAAACGCCACCCGGCTTTTTGGGTGCCGATACACGCCGGACCGGTCTTGCGATGGCCGGTTTTTTTGATTGTCATGCGCCTTCTTCGGCTGGGCTTTGGCCCACGCACCAAACGGGGCAGGTGAACTACCGGTGAGTCTTGGAGAGCCATGAGGCTGGAGACTTTGGACGTTGGACTTGAGGCCGAACCGCGAGCGTGCGCCGCGTGCTCGCCCGAGCAGCGAGATAGGCGTCGAAGCTTGGGGCTTTCCCTCCGGCGTAGTTAACGTCTAGATGAAGATCCTCCTCCCCATTCTCGTGTTGCTGACCGGCGCGGTCGGCGCTTACGCCATCGTATCCCACCGGCCGGCGCTGGAAACCCAGCCCGCCAAAGCGGAACCGCCGCTGGTCTCGGTCGTTCGTGCCGAGCCGCAGACCGTTCGGTTGAACGTGCGTTCACAAGGTGTCGTCGTGCCCCGCAACGAAATCGACTGGGTCGCGGAGGTGGCGGGCAAGGTGATCCGGTTGAATCCCGATTTCGTCGCCGGCGGGTTCTTCGAGATGGGCGAGGAACTCGTGGGACTCGATCCCCGCGACTACGATCAGGCCGTCCTCGCCGCCGAAGCCCAGCTTGCGGAGGCTAAGCGTCGGCTCGCACAGGAAGAAGCCGAAGCCGAACAGGCTCGAAGCGAATGGCAGGCTCTCGGCGAAGGACAGCCCTCGCCGCTCATCCTGCACGAGCCGCAACTGGCCGAAGCGCGGGCCAAGCTGAAAGCCGCCGAGGCCGATTTGGTCAAGGCTCGCGTGCAGCGGAGCCGGTGTGACCTGCACGCGCCGTTCGCAGGCCGTGTATTGGCCAAGTACGTGGGACTCGGCCAATACGTGCAGCCCGGCGAAAAACTGGCGCGGGTCTATGCCACCGATGTGGCCGAGGTGCGCTTGCCGGTTTCGACCGATCAACTGGCATACCTCGATCTGGACTTGGGCCGGCGCAACGGCCATCGTGACGAAGGCCCCAGGGTTATTTTGACGGCGGATCTCGGGAACGTCGAACAGCGCTGGGAGGGGCGCATCGTGCGCAGCGAGGCGCAAGTCGACGACGCGACCGGCCTCTTACATCTCGTGGCGGAAGTTCGGGAGCCGTATGCGCAAAAACATCCCCAACCCTTGCTGACCGGTTTGTTCGTCAAGGCTGAGATCGATGGCAGGGAACAGTCCGGGGTTTTCGTGCTGCCGCCCGGCGCCGTCAACGCGGCTCAGGAAGCGCTGGTAGTGGATACCGAGCGGCACCTCCATATCCGCCGCCTCGCGGTGCTGCGCACCGAAGCCGATCGGGTCTTGATCGGCGGCGGACTGGCTGCCGGGGAGAAGGTGGTCATCGGCGGCGTGCAAGTGCCCGTGGAGGGGATGCTCGTGAGACTTGAGGCTGGAGACTTGAGGCCGGAGGAAAGAAATGACCGTGCCTCCAATTGATAGCTCTCAAGCCTACAGCCTCAAGTCTCAAACCTTTTCCTCTGGTCTCGTCGGTTGGTTCGCTTCCAACCCGGTCGCCGCCAATCTCTTGATGCTGCTGATCCTGTTCGGCGGAATCGGCAGCCTGATCGTCATGGACAAGGAGGTGTTTCCACGCTTTCTCCCCCACCAAATCGAAATCAAGGCGATCTATCCTGGTGCCGGGCCCTTGGAGATCGAGGAATCGGTGTGCATCCGCATCGAAGAGGCGGTTTACGATCTGCCGGGCGTCAAGCGGCTCAAGTCGGAGATCAGCGAGGGCGAATGTAGGGTGAATGTGGTGGTTCTGCCGGGTCACGACAAAGACCGGGTGATGAACGCCGTGCGCGGGCGGGTCCAGTCCATTCAGCGACTGCCGAAGACTCTCGAAAAGATCGAGGTGCAGCCGGCTTACCGGGAGGGCGACGACGGCGTCATCTGGGTGGCGCTGCACGGTCCCACCGATCCGCTCGTCCTCAAGCGGCTCGGCGAACGTATCCAGGGCGATCTGGCGCGGTTACCCGGCGTCACCCGCGCCCTCAATTACTACGACGTGCCTTACGAAATCGCCATCGAGGTTTCTTCGGAACGGCTGCGGCAACACCGGTTGTCCCTGCACGATGTTGCCGACGCGGTCCGACGGACTTCGGTGGACCTGCCCGGCGGCATGGTGAAGAGCCCGGCCGGTGAACTGTTGCTGCGGGTCAAGGGCAAAGCCCGAGAGGGAGCTTCGATCGGGGATCTGGTGCTCAAAACCCATCCGGACGGCAGCCGGGTGCTGCTCCGCGACGTAGCCACCGTCACTGACGGCCTGGAAGAACGGCTCTCGGCATGGCGCCACAACGGCGAGACGGCTCAGGGCTGGGAAATCCACGCCGAGCATGACACGGTCGAGGTCGCCCGCCGGGTCAAGGCCTATGTGGAGGAGATGAGCGCCCGGCTGCCGGAACGGCTCTCGATGATTACCTGGTGGGACGATTCCCAAGCCTACGACGAGCGCATCCGGACTCTCATCGAGGACGGCCTCTGCGGTTTCGTTCTGGTGTGCGCCGTGCTGAGCCTATTTCTGCGATTCAAGGTGGCTTTGTGGGCCGGCGCGGGGATTCTCACCTCGGTGTTCGGCGCGCTCTGGTTGATGCCGATGCTGGGCATCTCGCTCAATATGCTGTCCCTGTTCGGTTTTCTGCTCGCCATGGGTATTCTGGTGGACGACGCCATCATCGTCGGGGAGGCGGTGCATAAGGAACAGACTCTAGACTCTAGGCCAGAGTCCCTAGGCCATAGGCTGAAGGCTCAAGAAGAGGCGCTAGGCTCTAGACCTCAGACGCTGGAAAATCAAGACCTAGAGTCTAGAGCCTATAGCCTCGCCTGTGCCATTCGCGGCGCGGAAAGCGTCGCCCAGCCGGTGATTCTGGCGGTGTTGACCACCCTGGTTGCCTTCCTGCCCGGCCTGTTCCTGCCCGGCTGGGCGGGGGAGATGATGCGGCCGATCTGCCTGGTGATGATTCTCACGCTGGTATTTTCTTTAATCGAGGCGCTATTGATCTTGCCTGCGCATTTGGCCGCTCCCTCAAGACCCGGCCCATATGTCTCTCGCTTGGAGAGATTTCGTATCAGGCTCAACCGCGGTTTGGAGGATTTCGTCCGGCGGATTTACGGCCCCTTTCTGGAAAAAGCCTTGGCATGGCGCTATCTCACCGTTGCCGCTTTCGCCGTATTGCTGATGCTGGGCGCCGCGCTGGTGGCCGGCGGCCATATCCGGTTGTCGCTGCAGGCGGATGTCACCAAGGACAGTTTCTGGGTCAATCTGAAGTTACCGCAGGATGCGCCCTATAGTGAAACCCTCCGGGCGGCGGAAAAAGTGGAGCGGGCTTTGCTGGAGTTGCGGGATGAACTGGATCACGCTGGAGGAAAAGGCAGAGAGAAAACAGCAGCACTATCTTCCTCAAGTCTCCAGCCTCAGGTCTCAAGTCTGGAGCCAGCCTCGGTAATCGTCGGTCTGGAGACGCTGGTGTGGGAGCACGGCGCCGGATTCTGGACCGAGCTTTCGCCGGAAGGACGGCAACGCATCGTGGTCGAGGATTTCATCCGGGAATGGCGCCGGCGCATCGGCGACATCGGGCGCGCGAAAATCGATTTTCTCTACAAGGAAGGCGATGTTCCCTACGATATCGAGCTCGACCTCGGGGCGCCCGATCCGTCGCTGCTGACCGCGGCGGCCGAACAGCTCAAGCGCAAACTGGCCGCATATCCCGGCGTGTACGACGTGGTCGACTCCGCCGAACCCGGCAAACCCGAGATCCGCCTTCGCCTGAAGCCTGAAGCGGAACGCTTGGGGCTGCGGCTGGAAGACGTCGCCGAGCAGACGCGGCACGGCTACTACGGCGACGAAGTTCATCGGCTGCAACGAGGGCGCAGCGAAGTCAAAGTCATGGTGCGCCTGCCCCGGAGCGAGCGGCAGTCCTTGGACGATCTGCATAATCTGCCGATCCGCCTGCCCAACGGAGCACAAGCGCCGCTTCGGACCCTCGCCGAGATTGACCTCGTGCCCGGCTACGCCAAGCTGGCCCGGCAGGATCGGCAGCGTGTGCTGAAAGTGCAAGCGCGGGTCGATCCCAAGTCGGCGGACCTCAATGCGATCTATGCCGATCTGGAAGCAGCGGAAATTCCCCGTTTGAAACAGCAGTTCCCGGGGCTGGACGTAGGCTTGGGCGAGGAGCGAATCGAGCAGGAGGCGTCCGTTCATGCTCTCGCTTTCTATACCCTGATCGCCCTGGTGGTGATCTACGCCCTGATCGCCGTGCCGTTCCGCTCCTATGTCATTCCGCTGATTTTTCTGCTGGCCGCGCCCGTCGCCTGGTGCGGCGCGGTTTTCGCCCACTGGCTGGCGGGTCTGCCTTTATCCATGGAATCCCTGGTGGGCATGATCGCCGCCAGCGGCGTGGTGGTGAACGACAGTTTGGTCTTGCTTGACTACATCAAGGAACATGAGGCTACAGGCCCTAGGCTCGTAGCTCTAGGCGAAGAAAGGGAGCAAGACTCGCCGATAAATGCTGGCTACAGCCTAGAGCCTAAAGCCTATAACCTCATTCTCGAGGCCTGCACCGTCCGCTTCCGCCCGATTCTGCTGGCGTTTCTCACGACCTTCGCCGGTTTTCTGCCGACTCTGCTGGAGACCAGCCAGCAAGCCCAATTTCTGGTCCCGATGACCTTGTCGCTGGCCGCCGGGCTGTTGTTCGGCATGGGGGCGAGCCTCGTGTTGACGCCGGTGTGTTACGCCATTTTTGGGCAGTCGCGGCAGGTTGCGGCCTCTAGCGCGGTTCCTACCGGGGTATAGCTGTGTCGGCAAAGGATTGCCGACCTACGAAAGGGCGTCGCTAAGTAGGTCGGCAATCCTTTGCCTACATGCGCTTGTTCAGACAAAGCTTGACCCGAGGAGGGCCCGATGGTTTGCTTTCAGGCACGCTATCCAGGCCCGCGGGCCGCTTCAGTTAACGAGTTATCGAACGTCTTAGGGAATCCCATGAAGAAATTCATCAACACTGTCGAGAGTTTGCTGGATGAAAGCGGGCGCGGCTTTGCGCTGGCGCATGCCGATATCGTTCGCTTCAATCCGGAACCCCGCTATATGGTCCGCATCGCGCCGCGCGTACCGGGCAAGGTGGCGCTGATTTCGGGCGGCGGTTCCGGGCACGAGCCCTTGCACACCGGTTTCGTCGGTCTCGGCATGCTGGACGCGGCCTGTCCGGGACAGGTATTCACCTCGCCCACGCCCGATCAGATGCTGGCCGCCGCGGAGGCCACGGAAAACGGCGGCGGCGTATTGTTCATCGTCAAGAATTACGCCGGCGATGTCATGAATTTCGAGATCGCGGCGGAAATGCTCGACTGCCCCCACGAGACCGTACTGGTGCACGACGATGTGTCCATCCCCGAGCACCAGGGCATGGGCCGGCGCGGAGTGGCGGGCACGACTATCGTCGAAAAGATCGTCGGCGCGGCGGCGGAAGCCGGCATGGACCTGGCCGGCTGCAAGGCGCTGGGCGAGCGGGTGGTGCGGGCCACCGCATCCATGGGCGTGGCGCTGACCAGTTGTACCGTTCCGGCCCTGGGCAAGCCCACCTTCGAGATCGCCGACAATGAAATGGAAATGGGCGTGGGCATACACGGGGAGAAGGGCAGGGAGCGCATGGCTCTGGCGAGCGCTTCGGAAATCGTCGAGCACCTGACGCAAGCCATCGACGGCGAGCTGAAACCCGCCAAAGGCCAGCCGGCCCTGCTGCACGTCAACGGCTTCGGCGCGACGCCGCTCATGGAGCTTTATCTGGTCTACGATCTCGCTCGCCAGTTCTGGGATCAGCGCGGAGTGAGCATCGTCCGTTCGCTGGTCGGCAATTTCACCACGTCGCTGGACATGGCGGGCTGCTCCGTCACGCTGACTCTGCTGGACGAAGAGATGATCAGGTTGTGGGATGCGCCGGTACATACGGCGGCGTTGAGGTGGGGATGTTGAGAACGTTTTACTCCAAATCGCTTTCAATAAGGCATTCATTTTGTAGGAGGGGTAGAGCGAAGCGAAACCCATCGATGGTGGGGTAGGCCGCGAGGCCGTAACCCACCGAGCGGCCTCGAATCGGTGGGTTACGCTTCGCTAACCCACCCTACGATGAGTGTTCACTCGAATGCCGAATGGAATTAGGTCCTAATTGTGAAAAACGGCATCAAAATTACTGTATTGAGTTGGGATGCAAACCGATCATGGACAGATTGGGATGGTAAAGCACGCTACCAATTGGTGCCCCGGCTTGTGGAGTTTGGGCAGCAACCACGACTTGAAGCGAAGCGTCTGGCTCGCCGCATAATGGCCAGAGAGCTTGTATCTTTAACTCTTCCTTCTGACAAGGGCGTTGAGGGAATCCGGCACGTGCTCGAATCCCTGGGGGCAGAGGTAGAAATCAAGTGGCTATAAGCTGTAAGAAGGTTCCCGGGATACCTAACAAGCCGCGGAGGGGTCTACTGTGAGCTCTTCGCCAGCACGTCCCCGATCGCCCCGATGATCAACTGACTGGTCCTCGCCCCCGCATCGATATGGCCGCGGGCGCGTTCGCCGAGGAACGAGGCTCGTCCCTTGGTGGCGATCATGTCGCGGGTCGATTCGCAGCCTGCCCCGGCTACGCGGTTGACCGTTTCCAAAGCTTGCGGCAATTCCCAAGACTCTCGCGCTGCCTGTCGCAAAGCGTTCGCCACTGGTATCAAGACGTCGAGCATGGTTTTTTCGCCCAAATCGGCCTTGCCCCGCTGTTTGACCGATTCGACGCCCTGGCTGAAGGCTTCGGCCAGATTGGGTAGGTTCATGTCCTTGTCCCGCATGGCCTTGCTCATGGATAGAAAGAACGTGCCGTAGAGCGAACCGGAAGCCCCGCCCACGCTGCTCATGAGGCTCATGCCGATTTTCTGGAAGGCGGCGGACCAATCCATTCGCCCGAGCTCTTCCGCCAACGCGTCCAATGCGGCCAGGCCCCGCTGCAGGTTCGCGATATGATCGCCATCGCCGATCGCCTGGTCGAGTTCGGTGACTTCTTCGGCGTGTTCGCGGATGACGGCATCGGCAGCCTGGATGTAGGCCTTGATTTGAGTGGTGCTTGCTGACATGGGACTACTCTTCGGGGTTGTTTACGGTTTTTGAAAAGCGGCCAAGTATCGACGAGCCGGCCATCAAAGGGTAATTTAGGCGCGCTTCGATCGGCAATCCATAATCGAGAATCGATCTCATGACACTCAACGACATTCGCGCCCTGATCATCGATATGGACGGCGTGCTCTGGGAGGGCGATCGCCCGATGCCCGGACTGGTGGAGTTTTTCGAGACCCTGCGGGCCCGTGACATCCGTTTCGTATTGGCCACAAACAACGCCAGCAACACGCCGGAGCAGTACGTCGCCAAGCTCGCCCGCATGGGCGTTGGCGTCGACCGGGAGCAGGTGATCGGTTCCGGCCTCGCCGCCGCGCTGTATCTCAAGCAGCACGCGCCGGCCGGTGCCAAGGTGTTCCCCATCGGCGAGGACGGCGTGTGCCGGGCTTTGCTCGAAAACGGCTTCCGCCTGGCGGAACTCTACGAAAAGGATGCCGATTACGTGGTCTGCGGCCTGGACCGAACCCTGTCGTGGGACAAGCTGGCCACCGCCACCCTGAACCTTCGCGCCGGGGCGAAATTTATCGGCACCAATCCCGACACCTCCCTGCCGACCGAGCATGGCATGACCCACGGCAACGGCGCGGTCTTGGCGGCCTTGCAAGCCGCCACGGGTATCGAACCCACCATCATCGGCAAGCCCGAGCCGATCATGTATCAACTGGCGATGGAGCGCTTGCAGGTGCCGCCCGAAGAAACCGTTGCCTTGGGCGATCGCCTGGACACCGACATCCTCGGTGCCGTGCGCGCAGGCATTCGGAGCATTTTGGTGCTTTCGGGCATTTCCACGCGGGCGCACTTGGCCGACCTCGATTATGCGCCGACCTGGGTGATGGAAGACATCCGCGAAGTCATCGGCGCGATTCAATAGAAAGCCAATCAGCACAGGCCGATGGCTGCGGTAGGTCGGCAATCCTTTGCCGACGAACCCTACGTCGGGAAAGGATTCCCGACCTACAACGGCCCAGCCGTAGGAAGGCAATCCTTTGCCGATAGATTTAACCTTATGAGGAGAACACGATGTCCCTGTTTCTGGATTCAGCCTTCCCCGCCGACGCACGCCAGGCGATGACGCTCGGCTTCGTCGCCGGGATAACGACCAATCCGACCTTGATGGCGAAAGTCGACCGCAAGCCGGAGGATGTGATCGCCGAATTGGCCGACATTTGCCCCGGTCCGGTTTTCTATCAGCTGACCGCGCCGACCGTGTCCGAACGCGAGGCCGAAGCGCGGCGTTTCCTGGCCTTGAGGTCCAACGTGGCGCTGAAGATCGGGATGACCACCGAAAATCTGGTGCTGGCCGCGAAGTTCGCCAAAGAAGGCGTCAAGGTCGGCATGACTGCCAGCTACAGTGCCGCGCAGACGTATCTCACCTGCGAGGCGGGCGTGGCGTATTCGATCGCCTATGTGAACCGCAGCACGCGTCTTCAAGGCGACGGCGCGGCGCTGGTTTCGGAGATGCGTGAGGTGGTCGATGCCTGCGACACGCCGACCACGATTCTGGTCGCGAGTCTGAAATCCGCGAGCGAAGTGGTGCAGGCTGTGGTCGCGGGCGCTCATCACGTCACCATTCCTTTGCCCCTATTACTCGAGATGGGCGATCATCCCCTGTCCGTTCAAGCCATCGAGGAATTCGGACGTGCGGTTCGCAATGCTTGAGGTCGCCGGCTTTCCGATATTCGATTACTCGGGGCGGCGGTCCCGGTTCTCCGGCGGAGCAGTCAGCGATTTCGCCAGCCGTTTGCAAGCCTTCAGTGCGACCTGGCGTAAGGCATAGGTCCTGGCGTAAGCGACCTTTCCGCTCGACCAGACCACGACACGGTATCCACCCAGAGTCCAATATAGCTCGATCGAGATGCCCGATTTGACCATGAAAATCAGCAACCAGAGTGCTGAGACGAAAGATAATGCCGGAAACGATGATTTGGATCGAATAACCAGAAACGCGTTTCTTTCTTACTGTCTTTGAGCGGCTTTTGAGCGTACGCCTATGCCCCGGAAAACACTTCCGCCTGAATCCGCCGAATTTCGTCGCGCAATCGTGCCGCTTCCTCGAATTCGAGTTCGCGGGCGTGGGTGTACATCTTTTCTTCGAGCTGCTTGATCAGCTTGGCGGCTTCCGCCGGTTTTACCGCGTGGTAGTCGGCGCCTTTCTCGGCCACTTTGGCCAGCTTCTTTTTCCCGGAACCCGTTTGTAAAGCGCCCGGTATCGGGACTTCCAGGATGTCCGTCACGCGCTTCGAGATGCCGGTCGGGGTGAGGCCCGTTCGCTTGTTGTAGTCGATCTGCTTGGCACGGCGGCGTTCGGTTTCTTCGATCGCTCGCTGGATCGAGCCGGTGACCGTGTCCGCATAGAGGATTGCCTTCCCGCGAAGGTTGCGGGCGGCACGGCCGATGGTCTGAATGAGCGAAACGGTAGACCGCAGGAAACCTTCCTTGTCGGCGTCGAGGATGGCGACCAGCGAGACTTCGGGGATGTCCAGTCCTTCCCGCAGCAGATTGATGCCCACGAGCACGTCGAACCGACCGAGCCGGAGGTCGCGGATGATCTCGACGCGCTCCACGGTTTCGACGTCGGAATGGAGGTAACGCACGGCGATGTCGTGCTCGAACAGATATTCGGTCAAATCTTCCGCCATGCGCTTGGTCAGCGTCGTGACCAGCACCCGTTCGCTGCGGGCGATGCGCTCGCGAATTTCCGAAAGCAGGTCTTCCACCTGGCTCAGGGCCGGGCGTATTTCAACCTCGGGGTCCACCAGGCCGGTAGGTCGCACCACCTGCTCGATGACCGCTCCGGAATGCTTGAGTTCGTACGGTCCTGGCGTCGCCGAAATGTAGATGCGCTGCGGCGAACGGGCCTCGAACTCCTCGAACTTGAGCGGCCGGTTATCCAGCGCGGAGGGCAGGCGGAAACCGTACTCGACCAGCGTCTCCTTGCGCGAGCGGTCGCCCCGGTACATGGCGCCGAGCTGCGGAATGGTGACGTGGCTCTCGTCGATCACCAGCAAGGCATCGGCCGGCAGGTAATCGAACAGGGTGGGCGGGGGTTCGCCCGGCGCGCGGCCGGAGAGATAGCGCGAATAGTTCTCGATGCCCGAGCAATAGCCGACTTCCAGCATGATTTCGAGATCGAACAGCGTGCGCTGTTCCAGCCTCTGGGCTTCGACCAGCTTGTTCAAAGACCGCAGATCCTCCAGCCGTACCTTGAGATCGGCCTTGATTTGATCCACGGCTTCCATGATTTTTTCCCGCGGCGTGACGTAATGGGTCTTGGGATAGACCGTGTAGCGGGCGATGCGGGAGATGATCTCTCCTGTCAGTGGATCGAACAGCGATAGTCGTTCGATCTCGTCGTCGAACAACTCGATGCGCAGCGCCTCCCTTTCGGATTCCGCCGGAAACACGTCGATCACGTCGCCCCGCACCCGGTAGGTGGCGCGGCGCAGCTCGGTTTCGTTGCGGGTGTATTGCAATTCGGCCAGGCGGCGCAGGATCGTCCGCTGATCGATCATGTCCCCGCGCACCAGATGCAGCACCATGCTGAAATAGGAGGCCGGCTCGCCCAAGCCGTAGATGGAGGACACGGTCGCCACGATGATCGTGTCGCGCCGTTCGATCAGCGCCTTGGTGGCCGACAGGCGCATCTGCTCGATATGCTCGTTGAGCGAGGCGTCCTTCTGGATATAGGTATCGGAAGCCGGGACGTACGCTTCTGGCTGATAGTAGTCGTAATAGGAAACGAAGTATTCCACGGAGTTTTCCGGGAAAAATTCCTTCATTTCCCCGTAAAGCTGGGCGGCCAGCGTCTTGTTCGGCGCCAGGATCAGCGTCGGGCGCTGCACGGCCTGAATGACATTGGCGACGGTGAAGGTTTTTCCGGAACCGGTGACGCCCAAGAGAGTCTGGTGTAACAAGCCGTCGCCGAGACCTTCGATCAGTTGCCGGATCGCTTCCGGTTGATCGCCGGACGGCTTGAACTGACTATGAAGATCGAAACTTTTTCCCCTGGTGGGATTCAGGGGCAAGGTTTCATCGAGTATCATTTTTTGCGGCATAAAGCCTGACCTATTTGACCAATCTTTAACTCGACACAATGAACATCAAACTTTCCGACCGCGTACAGTCGATCAAACCCTCACCTACTTTGGCCGTGACCGCGAGAGCGGCCGCCATGCGCGCCGCCGGCAAAGACATCGTGGGCCTCGGAGCCGGCGAGCCGGATTTCGATACCCCCGAGCATATCAAACAGGCTGCCATCAAGGCCATTCAGGACGGTTTCACCAAATATACGGCGGTCGACGGTACGCCCGGCCTCAAGAAGGCGGTGGTCGCAAAGTTCAAGCGGGAAAACGGGTTCGACTACGACGTCAAGCAAGTGTTGGTATCCTGCGGCGGCAAGCAGAGCTTTTACAACCTGGCGCAAGCGCTGTTGAATCCGGGCGACGAAGTCATCATTCCGGCGCCGTACTGGGTGTCCTACCCGGACATGGTGCTTTTGGCAGGCGCCGTCCCCGTCATTATCGACGCGCCGCAGTCGCAGAAGTTCAAAATCACGCCCGCCCAGCTCAAGGCGGCGCTGACGCCGAAGACCCGGCTGTTCGTCATCAACAGCCCGTCCAACCCGACCGGCATGGCGTACAGTGACATCGAGCTCAAAGCCCTCGGCGAGGTGTTGAAAGACTATCCGGACGTGGTTGTCGCCACCGACGACATGTACGAGCACATCGTCTGGAAGGCCGGCAGCTTCTGCAATATTCTCAATGTCTGCCCGGAGCTGTACGACCGCACCGTGGTCTTGAACGGCGTATCCAAAGCCTATTCCATGACCGGCTGGCGTATCGGCTATGCGGCGGGACCCGCGAAGCTGATCGAGGCGATGACCAATATCCAGTCGCAAAGCACATCCAACCCCACGTCCATCTCTCAGGTGGCCGCAGAAATCGCTTTGACCGGCGATCAGTCCTTTATCGGCGAGATGGTCAAGGCCTTCAAGGAACGGCACGATTACGTGGTGAGCGAGTTGAACAGCATTCCCGGCGTATCCTGTCTCGAAACCGACGGGACCTTCTATGTCCTTCCCAATGTGCAGGGCGTGATCGACCGCATGCCGGGAATTTCCGACGACTTGGGCCTATCGGAGCATCTCATCGAGCACGGCGGCGTCGCCGTGGTTCCGGGCTCCGCTTTCGGCGCTCCGGGTCATGTGCGCCTCTCCATCGCCACCAGCATGGCCAATCTTCAGAAGGCCATGGAGCGGCTGAAGAGCGGTTTGACTTAAATCTTGGCTTTCGTGCCTTGGCCGCGGCAAGGATGCTGTTTCCAAGGCGCTAAACGTTCATTTTCTTGAACTCGGCGGATAGGCGGCTTAGCCGACTATCCGGGGTTCACTGGCGGGCGATGAGTGATGCGAGCGATTCGCCGGCCGAACCGTGTTAACATCGGGCCGACGATGCGGATTGCCCGGCATGGCCGCTGCCCGGGTGCGATATCCGCTAACCGGAATCTCGCCATTTGATGGAGACAGGATTCTCGTCATGGTTCACTCCAAGCTCTCGTCCGTATCGGCGTATGCCCTATCGTTCGGCGCAGCGGTTGCCGTAGCGCTGGCCATATTGCTCCTGCGCCCATCGTATCAAGGCGCGCCCATAGTGATGCCCTTTCTGCTGCCGGTGCTGATAGGCGCTCTTTACGGCGGATTCGGCCCAGGGCTGCTGGCCACGTTATCGGGCGCCGTGCTGGGTACTTATCTCGCGATAACTCCGGTTGGTTCGCCGAGGGGCGAGGGGGCTGACGAATGGATTCCGCTAGGCGCTTTTGTCGTAATGGGACTTGCCATCGTCCTACTGGTCCATTTATGGCGCACCGGGCTCGTGCGGCGCGAGTTGCAGGCGCGACAGCGATTGGAGGACGAGATTTTCAGACGCCAGCAGGCCGAAGAACAGCTCCGCGTCGAGCGCGATCGTTTTGTCGTGACCTTGACCAGCATCGGCGATGCGGCCGTCGTCACCGATACCGGGGGTCGTATAGAACTGTTCAATCCGACTGCGGAATCGCTGACCGGATGGATTCAGGATGAAGCGCGCGGCCAGCCGCTGGAGAACGTGTTTCGCGTCGTTAACGAGGAGACGCTCAATCCGATCGAAAACCCCGTCGAAAAGGTACTGAGAACCGGCGCCGTCGTCGGTCTCGCGAATCATACGGTGCTGATTGCGAGAAACGGACGGAAAATTCCGATCAGCGACAGCGCTGCGCCCATACGAGGCATGGACGGCCGGTTATTGGGCGTGATTCTGATTTTTCGGGATGTCACTGAAAGCCGCCGCGCGGAGGCTGCTCTCGCCGAATCGGAGGCGCTCTATCGTGCGATCGGCGAGTCGATCCCTTTCGGAGCCTGGATCTGCGAGCCGAACGGCGATATCCGCTACTTGAGCGATTCGTTCTTGAAAATGACCGGGATGACGCTGGACGAGTGCATACACGTCGGTTGGACCTCGCGTGTGCATCCGGAGGACCTGCAGCCCATCCTGGATCATTGGAGGTACTGCGTCAAAACCGGCTGCTTCTGGGATTACGAATATCGTATCCGGAGCGCGGAAGGCTCTTACCGACACATTTTGAGTCGCGGCGTCCCGATCCGGAACGCCGAAGGCAAGGTGACGGCCTGGGCGGGCATGAATCTCGACATTACCGAAATGAAAAAGCTACAGGATGAGCTGATCCGTAAGACCGAAGAGTTGACTGCCGCCGACCGGCAAAAGGATGAATTCTTGGCCACGCTGGCGCACGAAATGCGCAACCCGCTGGCGCCGATCATGAGCGCCGTACAGATCCTGCATCGAACCAGCGGCGACGGACCGCAGTACGCTTGGGCCAGAGATGTCATCGAGCGGCAGACGAAGCATCTCACCCGGCTGGTCGACGATTTGTTGGACGTGTCCCGCATCAGCCGCGGAAAGGTCACCTTGAACAAGCAGCCGCTGGAACTGGCCACCATCGTCAACCACGCCATGGAAACGAGCCGGCCGCTGATTCAGGCTCACGGCCACAGCATCAGCCTATCCCTGCCTTCCGAGCCGGTCTGGATCGAAGGCGACCAGATCCGAATCGCGCAAGTCGTATCGAATTTGCTCAACAATGCCGCCAAATATTCCGAGCCGAACAGACAGATTTGGCTGACGGCGGCAACGGAGAACGGACAAGCCGTCATCCGGGTGCGGGATGCAGGTGTCGGGATCAGTCCGGAGGTGTTGCCCCGCATTTTTGACCTTTTCGCCCAAGCCGACCGTTCTTTGGATCGTGCGAAAGGTGGGTTGGGCATCGGGCTCAGCCTTGTGAAACAATTGGTCGATTTGCACGGCGGCAGTGTCGAGGCAAAGAGCGAGGGTATCGGCAAGGGTTCCGAATTTATCGTCCGGTTGCCGTTGCTATGCGATAAGCCGGCGGAGCAGTCGACAGCCAAGCCAGAGGACGATACCGATGCGGAGAAACGCGCTGCGCTGCGCGTGCTGGTGGTTGACGACAATGCGGATGCCGTCGAGGGATTGTCTTTGCTGCTCGAGTTGGAAGGATGCGAGGTCGAGCGGGCGTCGGATGGCCCTACAGCTCTCGCGATTGCGCAGAGATTCGCCCCGGATGTGGTCTTGCTGGATATCGGGCTGCCCGTGATGGACGGCTGCGAAGTGGCGCAGAAGTTGCGCGCCATGCCTCAGATCCGGCAGGCCCTGTTGATCGCCATCAGTGGCTACGGCCAGGATCAGGACCGTTACCGCTGCCTCACGGCCGGTTTCGACCACCACTTCATCAAGCCGGTGAGGCTGGAGGACATCACCCGCGTGATTGCCGAGCATCGGCTGAGGAAGCCGGATACCGGGTCACAGTTCAAGACTTCGAGTTGCCAGTGATCGGATCGTGGACGACATCGGTCATGGCAGATATTTGATCAGCCGAGCCTGGATTCGCGTCATGGGAACCGTGTTGATCCCTCCCGCCTGATGTCCGCCGATGTTGCCGCCGGCAAACAATATGACCACATCGCCGTAATGGTAGGGCGGTCCGAAGAGGACGGCATCGGCACCGGCCGCTTTGGCTCGATCGACGATTGCGCCTACGGCCTCCCGGTCGGCACGGGCCGTAATCTCCGCGATTTCGATGAACGCCCTGTTTTCGGGCCAGGAATCCAGAATATCGATCTCGGCCGTGGGGGGATAGATCCGG
This sequence comes from Methylocaldum sp. RMAD-M, assembly GCF_017832375.1. Taxonomy (NCBI): domain Bacteria; kingdom Pseudomonadati; phylum Pseudomonadota; class Gammaproteobacteria; order Methylococcales; family Methylococcaceae; genus Methylocaldum; species Methylocaldum sp. RMAD-M. The sequence continues at coordinate 395,995 of NZ_JAFIBZ010000001.1, forward strand.
CTGGTCAAGGGCTCCTCGCGTAATATCGGTGCGCAGCCGGCCAGCAATGACATGGCGATGACAAGCAGATACTTCATGACAGAACCTCGCGTCCTTGCGAAGCTTGGGCTTCGTATCGGCAAAACATGAATTCAATGAAAAAAACCGCCTCTCATCCTTGAAGCAAAGCGGCGGATACATTCCTATCCGAATCTTAGACGTGACGGAGACATTTGGGTTCCTGAGCGTGGCACGGGCCGGCCGAAACGTCGGAAAGCCGGTGCATCGATCTCAACCCCGATGGGGCCCCGCAAAACCCGCCAGTCCGTAAAGCGACAAGGCGGCGACCAATAGCCAGAACTGACCGACGTGAATGGCCAATACCGTGGCCAGAATGGCGGCGATGACCGATGCGCAGCCGTTGATTCCGAAAGCCCAGGGAATCAGCCGCTCCGCCTCGGCCGCCAGCCGCGAAAGCCCTAGCGGAAAAGGCATGCCCATAAAAAACGCCAACGGCGCGATAAGGGCGAGGACGACCGTCACTTTGATAGGGGCGGGAAGGGCGATGGATACATCAAACAGCGATGGTAGCGTTAAGAAATAAACTGCGGAGACGGCAATAATCGCTTTGGTAGCCCGAGAAATATGCATTCCGGCCTGTTGGGGCGTAATCCTCGCCGCATATCGGCTTCCCAGTCCGGCGAAGATCAGAAATCCTGCGAGTACCATCGCCACGGCATAGAGCGGATGACCCAGGTAAAGAATGAATTTCTGTATGTAAACGATTTCCGTAAACATGAATGCCAGGCCGATCGCGAAGAAATAGCCGAAAACCGGGGATCGTCGGCTATTTTTCAGCCCGCCGTCGCTCCGATGCATCAAGACCCCGAGCGGGGCCAGGATCAGCAAGGTACTGATGATCACTGATTGGAGCAGCGTTGCCAGCAGGATCGGATAGCCCATGTCGAGCAGCGAAAGTCCTCCCGACCCTTTCAGCTTGAAGGCTTCCGCTAGAAGCGGCCATTTGAAGAAGTGAAAGAAATACGGCCGGTCGTCGGTGGCTGGACGGACATCGAACTTGTAGCGCTCTGTAAACGATTCCCGTTCGGGACTCAGCAAGGCCGTCGCCGCTTCGAAGAAATAAGGTTCTTTCAACCGGTTGTGGAGATTGGCTTGCTGTGCTTCGATGCCGGGATAGTAGGCAAGGTCGAATGAGCGTTCGTCGCAGAACTGCCGCAGCGTGGCGATCTCCGGATCGGAAATTTCGCCGTTCTTGATCAACAGAGTGCTGGTCTGCCAGCCGCGGATCCAGATCAAGCGCCGTTCCGGCGCGCTCGCGCCGGCACGCGCCAAGGCATCGGCAGCGGTCGCGAACAGCTTGATCTCGTCACGGGGCGGCAGGCGGACCCAGCGGGTGATGGCCAGAAAACCTCCGGATCTCAGGTGCGCCAAATAGGCTTGCAGGGCCTCAACCGTATAGAGATAGCTTTCGTTCAGTGCATACGAACCCGCCGACGAGGTGTTGAAGGCGTCCAGCAAGGCAATTTGAATCAAATCGTAATGCTCCGCCGACGCGGCGACGAAACTCCTCGCCTCGGCCGCATGTACGCGAACCGAGGGCTGACCGTAAACCTGCCCGGCAAAATCGGCAACATCGCGGGATACCAGGTCGATCATTTGCGGATTGAGTTCCACGGCGTCGATGCGTTCCGCATCGTGATAGATCGCCTGAAGCACTTCGCTGCCCCCGCCCGCGCCCAAAACGAGGACTTTCGGCTTCCGGGGCAACAGGTGATACGGCAGGGCGGACGGCACGTAATCGAGAAAAGCGAGGCTGCCTCGGCTTCCATCCCAACGATTGATGGCGCTCATGCCTTCGCCGTCGGTAAACACCGCCAGTTGCTCCGGCACCGGAACCGGGCTGTTCAGGCTGAGCCCCGGCGCATGGCGGAACGGTACTTCGGGGCTGCGCACCACGCTGAGCAGCCCGAGCGGGCTGGAACGTTCCTCGATTCGCTCCGCTCCGGACACGCGCAATGCCTGGGAGAGGCTTTTGTATTCCACCGGCCGGAGTTCCGCACCGCTCCAATGAACCAGAAGCCACAGAGCGGCAATCACCGCAACTAAAGGCGCGATCAGTTCGCGGGGACGCATTCCCAACGCAATCCAGGCCAAGGACGCGGCCGCAAATCCCGCTCCGCTCGCGAGGACCAGCGCATTCAACGGAAACACCAGGAACAGCAGAAGAACGACCGCCAAAGCGCCTGTTCCCGCTCCCGAGAGATCGGCCGCATAGGTGCGGCCTATCGTCGCTTTGTAGCGCTGGAAGGTCAGGCCGATGCAGTTGGCCGCGAAAAAGAAGGGCGGCGTCAGGATAAGGTAGATCAGAACGAGATGCCCCCATTCCCGCGGACTCCAAAGCACTTCCAGCGCATTGAAGGGCACTTGCTGCGCGGCCAGAAAGCACAATGTCGCGCTCAAGCCGAACAAAGCCGCGTTGAGAACGAATGCGGCACCGAAACGGGGCAACAAATATTCCCGTGCGAGCGTCAGGAACGTTCCGCTCGCGCCGTAGCCGAGCAGCGCCAAGCTGATCATCATGTAGGCAAAGTGATGCCATTGGATAACGGAAAAAAGCCGCATCAAGAGGATTTCATAGACCAGCGCCGCAGCCGAAATCAGCGAAACCGAGAGCAAGAGCAGCCGCGGCGGCGCTTCATGGCGCGCGCGCTCCTCGTCGCGGCGAGATTCGATCGCGGAATCGGCCATGTCTAATGAGCGCCCGTCAAAGGCACGAATTGCACCGGCACGATCTGCCGAGTCGAGATCTTGCCCTGTTCGCTCTTCTCGACGAGCACCAGATACTGCAGCAGGAATTGTCCGCCGACCGGTATGATCATGCGGCCGCCCGGCTTGAGCTGTTGCACCAGCGGCGGCGGAATTTGCGTGGGGGCGGCGGTGACGATGATGGCATCGAAAGGCGCGTGTTCCGGCCAGCCGTAATAGCCGTCGCCGGTCTTGGTCTCAACCTTGGCGTAGCCCAGCCGTTTCAGACGTTCCGTCGCCATTTGGGTCAATTCCGGCACAATCTCGATGGAGTAGACCCGCTCGGCCAATTCCGCCAGGACGGCCGCCTGATAGCCGGAACCGGTGCCGATTTCGAGCACCGTTTCATCCGGTTTGACGCGCAGCAGATCGGTCATCAGCGCCACGATGAAAGGCTGGGAAATGGTTTGTCCGTAACCGATGGGCAAAGGCCGGTTCGCATACGCGATACTGCGCAGATCCTCGCTCACGAACTCGTGCCGGGGAACCTTCCCCATGGCGGCCAGGACCTGGGCATCTAACTCGGTTTTGCCGATTTCGCTGCTGACCCAGCGGGTTTCGCTTCGGATTTCATCGATCAGAGCCTGGCGTTTGGCGGCATATTCGTCGGCGTGAGCCGCTGTGCCGAAGAGTCCGATGCACAGCAGCGCGACCGAGAATTTCAGACGGCGAGTGAAAGGCATCACTGAATCTCCTCCTGACGGATCCCCCGATCATACCGTTAGAGAGGGCTCGTGAGTCTTGGTATCCGTGAAAGCCGGAATAAAGTCGAGTCTGCGGCCGAATCCGCGACTCGGGGTAGCGTGTGAAGGGGTGTCGTCGAAACGAAAAGACGCCCGCTCAAGCGCCGTAGTGCGCTTGAGCGGGCGGAGAGCTCCTAACTTTGGAAAAAGAGGAACCGTTTCCGGATCAGTGCTTGCCCTCCGATTGCACCATCTTTCCGGATAATTCAATTCCGCGTTGAGCGGTCGTCAGAGCGCCCAGCCAAGACTCGACCTCGGCGCTGAGTTGGCCCGAGCCGGCCAGTTTGGCAGTTTGCTCGATCCAGCCGTGATCGGCGACAGGCAGCGGCAGGACGCCTTGGCCGCCCATGCCGTTGTTGCCGACGATATCGGCATCCTTGACGTCGGCGAGCATCACGCGGCCGGCGATTTCGAGCTTATCCATGTCGACCACGATGAGGTCGTTGGCGAACTTGCTGGCGACATAGGCGTAGTAGCCTCCGCCTTTTTTCATGCCGAAATTGACGCCATGGCAGCCCGGTTCGCAGGGCAGGCTCTTGAGCACCTTGTGAGTCGACGTGTCGGTGATGGTAATGGTCGCGCTCAGGGTATTGGCCGTGACCACGTATTTTCCGTCCGGGCTGATCGGGGTCTGGATCGGCAGCAAGCCGTAAGCCTCGCCGGTCGTCTTGCCGCTGATCGGATCGTAATCCGCAGCGAGATTGATGTCCTTGATCTTCTGCTTGCTCTTGATGTCGATCACGCTCAGGGTGCTGAGCAGCGGCGGTGTCCCGAGCAGGTTGGCTACATAGGCCTTGTCGGTCGCGTCGCCCCAGATGGCGATGGGAATCACGCCGACGTTCGGCACGGTGGAGGCCTGGCCGCTGTCCAGATCGACGATGGATACGGAGCCCGCCAAGGCATTCGGCGTCAGCGCGTATTTGCCGTCATGGGTCACGTGATGGCCATGGGGTCCGGAGTTCGGGCCAGTGTTAACGCTGTCCTGAGCCGTCGGGTGCTTGCCTCCGGTCAGCTTCAATACGCGGTCTTCGCCGTTGAGTGCCACGGTCAGGCTGTCATCCGACGGTCGCGACATGACATGAGAAGGCGATTGGCCGACCGTCAGAGCGCCGTAAATCTGTCCGGTTTCACGGTCGAAGGTGACCAGGCGCTTATCGAACCATTCGGTTTGATAGATGTACTTGTAGGACCTGTCCGTCCACATGTTGTGGGGATTGTTCATATTGATGTCGACGCCCTTGACCTTTTTCTTGATGGTCCAGTTCGCTGCGTCAACTTGTGTGGCGGAACCCGGCTTGCTCTTGCCCTTGATGGTCTCGAACTGAGCGTTCACCCAGACCTCGCCGACACCGGGCGTAGCCGGATTGGACAACTTGTTCGGCATGGATACGTTCAGCGCATCCAGGCTGATGACGGTTCCGCCCAGATTCAGTGGGATGGACGGCAGCTTTAGGTCCCAGTTCGGTTTGGAATAGTCACGCCAGAGCGACGGCGTGGTGGCAACGAAGAAGGTCCGAAGCAGCTTCTTGGCGATATCGCTGGTGGTCGGCACTTTTGCTCCGGTGACGAGCTGGATTTCGCTGCCCAGATCCAGTCCTTCCGTATTGGGGTCATCCACTACGACGGCGCCAAACATGTAGGGATGGACCTTGCAGGTAAATACGTACAGGCCGGGTTTATCGAACGTTTGTGTGACGCTGGCGCTCGACGGCTTGTCCTGGTCGACCGGGAACTTGGCGGCGCCGGGCTGCCACAACAGGCTGGTAATCGTGTGTTCGGCGTTGACGTCGGTCATCTTGATCAAGACCGCGTCGCCGGGTTTGACCACGACCAGGCTGTCGCCATCCGTCGGGTCTTTGAACCACCGACCGGGCTCGTCGGTCATTTCCAGCGCGCCGACCGGCATGACGCCCGGAACGCTGAGAATGACGTCGTCTTCGGACGAGGCTGTTTCGGCGCTCACGATGGGCGTCAAGCTCATGGTTCCGAGACTTACGGCAATGGCGGTGGTCAGTTTGCGAAACTTATTCATATTCATAACCTCTTGTTTTGATGTGATTTTGATAGAGCTTACTTGACGACTTTGAAGTCACCCATCATGCCGGCCTGCATGTGCTGGATGACATGGCAGTGGAAGTGCCAGTCGCCGGTGCCGACGCCTTCGCCGGCTTGGACGACGAACGTGTCGCGGCTGATCGGTCCGATGTTGACCGTATCGACGACATGGGTGGTGCCGGGGTTGAGCCAACGGTGCCCGTGCAAATGGAAGGTGTGGAAGGCGGTTCCCAGCCCGATCACGTGGAAGCGGACTTTCTCGCCGAGACGCGCGCCCACCGTGGGATTGGTCCACAGCGGAACCTGCTTGCCCTTGAGGATGTTATTGACTTCCATCCCCCAGAATGTCGTTTCGTGCATCCACAGGACGAACTCGCGTTTGATATCGCCGACATTCACATCCTCGATCTTGCCGTTGATGAGTGCCGGCACCTTTCCGCTACGCGGATTGACGATCAGGGTACCGAACAGTCCCTTGTCCTCGGCTCCGAGCATGGGATTGCCGAAGGTGTGGTCGTGATACGGCCAGGTGCCGGCGGTACCCGGCGCTGCGGTCCATTTGTAGGTGTACGGCTTGCCGGGGAAGGCGGCTTCGTCGGCAACGCCGTTGAGCATCTTCATCGTGCCGTCGCTGCGGATATCGAAATGCACCCCGTGCACGTGCAGGCTGACGGGCTGATCGGTGTTGGGGATGCCGTTTTCCAGGGTGATTTCCGCAACATCGCCCTCGGTCATGACGATGGCAGGGCCCGGAATGGTCGGCTTGTCGCTGTACCGCGCAGTGACATCCTCGGTTTGGCCACCAGCAGTCTGGATCTTATGGCTCACCATCTGATAGCCGAATTGCCCGGACGGTAAGGGGGCTGCACGCAAGGTGATGCGATGGGTGCTCCCCGAAACCGAATCGGTTTTGGCAGGGACATACTCCGCTTGCGCGATCGGGATAAAAAAGATCGCCAACAGCAAAGGTGATGAGAGAAACGATGACGTTCGTCGGAGAATACACGAGAGACTCATAGTCACACTCCTAATAAAGGGTTCCAGTCCGTTTCCGGACCTGACGTCGGCCCAAAAAATTGATGCATCTCTTATGGCATCTTGTTTATCATGCATATTAAATACATGATTACGGTTCTAATGTATCGCACATGCATGTTTATATTTCAAGACGGCATGACCGAAAAAGTCAAGAAATTATTGAGTCGAAACTTTTGTGCCGCATTTGCCTTAAGCCAATCGGTATCGTAAAACGGCTCTAATTGTCCATTCGAGGTGCTAAATGCAGCTGACCCGTTACACCGATTACGCTTTAAGAGTGCTGATGTATGTCGGCATACATACCGAACGCATGGTGACTATCGCCGAGATCGCCAGCGTGTTCGATATGTCTCACAACCATTTGATGAAGGTCGTTCAGGAGCTGTCCGCAAAGGGCTATGTCAAGAGCACGCGCGGAAAGCATGGCGGGATAGAGCTCGGACGCCCTCCCGAGGAGATCAATATCGGCGAGGTCGTACGCCACATGGAGAGCAACTTCCACGTTGTGGAATGCCTTGATCCCGGACGCAGTTTGTGCCGAATCATTCCGGGCTGCACCCTGAAAAAGGTACTTCAGGAAGCGGTCTCGGCCTTTCAGGAAGTTCTGAATCGGTATACGTTGGCGGATCTTCTTAAGAATCGCGCCGTGCTGAACCGATTGCTGACCGAGCGACGAGTCGTCAGCAGGGTTTGAGACGGCCGCTTCGTGCTGATTTACAAGGCGTGGAGACCTGGTTTTTTCTGGAAGTACCGGCGCAAGAGATCGAAACTAAGCGCCGTGACGGTGGATTGTTTACGTGCGGTACCGCCGCCTATAGTCCGAGTTTGCCGCCAGACGCCATCGGGAGCCGCAAGGATGAAATGGACTTCGATCGTTGCGGTTTCGTCGTGTAGCTTATCGCGGGCGTAGTAGGCGATTTGAGCAAGCGCATGATCCGCGCCTTGCTCCCGTAGACGCGGGGCAATCCATGCTGCGGCCCGGGCAAGATCGTCGGACGGCTCCACGCCGAAATATCGGCACAGGCCGGCCGAATCCGGGATCACGACCGCTCCGCGGAACCAGGGCTCGCCGGCGCAGCGGTTGGCTAGCTTGCCTCCGCTCAGAGTTTCAGCGACATAAAGCGTCGACCGGCGCGCGGCGAGTTCGTGGCCGACCACCGAAGCTATGTCGTTTTCCGCTTCCCCTGAGCCGCCGATAGCAAATACTGCATCCCCGATTGCGTCGGCGGCGCGTTTTGCGATGTCGTTGATCTCGGTCTCGGAGAAATCGGCGGGAAACAGCAGCTTGACCTGGTTTTCCGGTCCGCCGGCGCGAAAGCCGAGTTTTACCTCGGGCGGCAAGGCGATTCGATCGAGACGCTCCTGTAGACTCGATTCGCCCATGCCCACAGTGTTCAATACCACCAGCCGCGCCGGACACAACCGAAAGCGACGGTGCAGATCCGGTTTGATCCAGCGACGGAACATCGCCTTCATCTCGCCGGGCACGCCGGGCATGAAGACGAAGCGGCAACGGCCGGCCGTGAGAGCGAAGCCGGGAGCGGTGCCCCAAAGGTTGTCGAGACGCTCCGAGCCGCGCGGGAGGAGTGCCTGCTTCCTGTTGATGTCCGGCATCGCGCGTCCGAATCGCATGAAATAAGACTCGACCTGAGCCAGCGCGTCTTCGTCCAGTTCGAGGGGCGGGCCGAAAGCCTGGCTGACTGCTTCGGCGGTGAGATCGTCGCAGGTCGGTCCCAATCCGCCGGTACAAATGCATAGATCGGCGCGCCCGGCGATTTCGCGGAGCAAATCGACCAACGCTTCCAGCCGGTCGCCGACCGCGGTATGCCGGGCCACGTCAAACCCCAGTGCAGTCAACTTTCGCGACAGCCAGGCCGAATTGGTATCGGTGATTTCGCCGGTGACGATTTCATCCCCTTGCGAAAAGATTTCTGCGACAGGTCTTTGCATGATCAATGTCCGGAATGTATGGCGGCCACCCGATGATGCCAGAAGGGCAGGGAGACCATGGCGAAGAGCGTGGTCAGCGAGACGGCCAGGGCGTAGAACGAAGTGTCGAGCCGGTAGCGGTCGCAATAAACGACGCCGAGCAGCATGCTCGGCATGGCGGCCTCCAATACGAGTGCTGTCAGAGTATCGCCCTCGAATCCCAGGGAGAGCCCCAACCCCAGACCGAACAACGGCATGGCGCCCATTTTGAATGCCACGACAACCGAAGCGAGCGGCAGGTTACGGCTATGCCAGGAATTCCAGCGCAGGCCGAGTCCCAATGAAATCAGCATGAGAGGCACGACGGCCGCAGACAAGCCCATCAAAAACCGCTCCATCCAGGCGGGTTGCGCCACGCCCGCGAAATTCAGGCCTAGTGCGACCGCCGCGGCCCAGAGCGGCGGATTGAGCAGCAGAGAGCGGAGCATCGAACCGTTTTCCGAGTTCGTCGTACCGTAGTGCCGGGCGATCAGGATACCGAGGGTAAAAACCAGCGGCATGGACGCGAACAAATCGATTTGAATAACGATGGTGCGTGCCCAAGCACCGAAGGTCTGCTCCAGCACGGGAAGCCCCATGTAGGTTACGTTCGAGAAAGCGATGCTCAGCATCGCGGCGCCCAGGCGTGGCCGAGCCAGCTTGACCAGACGGGCGGCCAGCCAGGTGATGGCGGTGCCGAACAGAATGATCCCCGCGCCGAACAGCGAAATCTTCAATGTCTCGATACCTAAATCGGCTGTCCACAGCACGGAAAGCACCAGCGCCGGCAGCAAAAGATGAAATACCACAGCGGTCAGCGCCAAGCGAGTTTGATCGGCATCCAGCCCGCCAGGCCGTATAATGCGCCACATTGCGCCGCACAGGATCAATACGGCCATCTGCATCAGCACGGAAACCATTCGCGACTCCTGGGTTCGAGGAGGCGTTATTCTAGCAATCGCAGTGCCGACACCGAGATCACAGCGGTCGAACGACCCGGAAAAAGAGGAACAGCCATGACCGACACCCTTTCGAAGAAACCTATCCCCTCCCGAGACCGCCTCATCATGGCTCTGGACCTGCCGAGCATTGCCGAAGCCAAGGACCTGGTGGAAACCTTGGGCGATTCGGTGAGTTTTTACAAAATCGGGCTGGAACTGTTCATGGCCGGCGACTACTTCGAATTGATCGAATGGCTCAAGAAGCGGGGCAAGAAGATCTTCGCCGACCTCAAGTTTTTCGACGTGCCGGAAACGGTTGCGCGGGCAGTTAGAGCCCTGAGCGCCCATGGCGTCGAATTCGCCACCGTGCACGGCAACGATGCGATCATGGAGGCCGCTGCGAAAGCCAAGGACAATCTCAAGATTCTCGCCGTCACGGTATTGACCAGCCTCGATCAAGGCGATCTCAGAGATCTCGGCTTCGAGTGCGACGTGCAGCGCTTGGTTCTCTCCCGCGCCCGGCGCGCTTTGGCCTTGGGCTGCGACGGCGTGATTTCTTCGGGCCTTGAGGTTCCCGCATTGCGGCAGGAAATTGACGAAAAGCTGCTGGTCATTTCACCCGGCATTCGTCCCGTGGAAAACCGTCCGACGGACGACCAGAAGCGGGTTGTAACGGTCGAGCAAGCCTTCTTGAACGGCGCCGATTACATCGTCGTCGGCCGCCCGATACGGGATGCGGACAATCCGCGCGAGGCGGCGGAAAAGGTGCAGGCGCAGATCGAAAACGTGTTCAGGAGGGTGGCGAGTTAAAACGTCAGCTCTGGCTTGTCGTCTCGCGAGTCCCGCTATGCAAGCCCTTTGGCTGGAAGACAGACGGCTCTCCATTCGTAACGATCTTTCCATTCCCGTCCCGCCCGCAGGCGAGGCGCTGGTTCGGGTGCGGCTCGCAGGCATCTGCGGCACCGATTTGGAGTTGGTGCGGGGTTATTATCCTTACGCCGGCATTCCCGGACATGAATTCGTCGGCGAAGTCGCCGACTCGCCCGATGGTACGCTCATAGGCTGCCGGATAGTCGGTGAAATCAATGTCTCTTGCGGAGAGTGCGAGAGCTGCCGGCGAAATCTTCCCACCCACTGCGAGCGCCGTACCGTGCTCGGTATCCGCGATCGGCACGGCGCATTCGCCGAATATCTCACCTTGCCTTTGCGGAATCTGCATCGGGTGCCGGACACCGTGCCGGACGAGGCGGCGGTCTTTGCCGAACCACTCGCCGCGGCGCTGCAAATTCAGCGGCAAATATCGATAAATGCCGGCGATCGAATATTGTTGATCGGAGCGGGCCGGTTGGGACAGCTCATTGCTCAGACGCTGACGCTTACCGGCTGCGATTTGTGCGTTTCGGCGCGACATCCCCGGCAGAAAGCGCTGCTTCTGAGTCGGGGAATCCGGTTGATTGCCGAAGACGAGATTCCCGCTCGACATTACGACATCGTCATCGAGGCGACCGGTTCGCCGGCCGGTTTCGATCTTGCCCGGCGCGTCGTCCGCCAGCGCGGCACGCTGGTGTTGAAATCGACTTATCGGGACAGCGTAAACGTGAATCTTTCATCCTTGGTCGTGGACGAGATTTCGCTGCTCGGTTCTCGCTGCGGCCCTTTCGGTTCGGCCCTGCGCTTGCTGGAGCAGAAAGCCGTTGATCCCGCTCCGTTGATCGATGCGGAATATTCTCTAGCCCGTGCGGTCGAAGCCTTCGAATTCGCTAAGAGGCCGGGCGTCCTTAAGGTGCTGATCCGTCCATAGTCGATTTTTAGCGGCGGTGGACGATTCCCGGAACCACTATCGGATATGGCGCAATCGGAATATGCCTTGCGGCCTCAACCTTCCGGCGCGTCCGTTCCAGTTGATCTTGCTGGGTTTGAATCGTTTCGTCTTTCGATTCCAAAGCTTGCTGCAAGCGGGCTTTTTCCCCCTGATATCTTTCCTTCAGCCGTTCCATGTCCTGCCCGCTCGGAGACCTGAATTCGGACGCCTTCCTGCCGCTCAATAGGGCCGCGCGATGAGCGAGCAAGTCCAAAATCAACTCTTGCTTGGCCGCAGGCGTCAATTCGTACTCCGGTCCCAAACCGGCCGGCATCTTCTTTATTCGATCCATTTCCCGATCGATCCGCCGCAAATGGTCCTTGGCGAGATTTCGGCAGACCGCGTCGATTGGGCCTTTATAAAGGTTTCGCTGCTCGTCCTCGGCCGGAGTCGCATTCATGCCTGCGGGTGGATGATAGCCGTAGCGGACAGTGCCCGAATTATCCGTCCAACGATAAAGAGTCGCGGCTCCTGCCGGCGTGGCCAGACTCGCGAAAAGAAGACAAACAGCAGCAAAACGCAGTTTCATGGAATTTCTCCGGCGATGGCGGTTCTTAATCTGACTGTAGGACTCCAGATTCGCTCCCGCCGATTCGCCTGAACGTTGCCTGACGAAGGGCTCTCCAGGATACGCGCCGAGGCAGCTTATCGTTAAGCCCGATCTGTTATACCTATAAGTTTTTGTGCTATCGTTCGCCCCCTTATGCACCATCTCGAAACCGCGTTCAGCACGTCCTATCTCGTAGCCCTGCTGATGGGGCTTTTCAGTTCCCTGCATTGCTTAGGGATGTGCGGTTCCATCATCGGTTCGCTGACCCTGAGTTTGAGGCGGGAAATCCGCGAGCAAAAATCCCTGCTCATGCCCTTCGTATTCAGCTACAACTTGGGGCGCATAGCCAGCTACTCGTTGGGGGGGCTGCTTGCGGGTCTTGCTCATCATGTTCTCAGTATGCCGCTCGGAGAAGGGCACGGGCATCGCATCTTGCAAATCATATCCGCACTGATCATGGCCGGAGCGGGTCTGCATATCGCCGGCTGGTTTCCGCGATTCGCTTACATCGAGAAGGCCGGCGGAATCATCTGGAAAAGAATCGAGCCTTACGGCCGGCGCCTGATCCCGGTGGAGACCTTGCCCAAGGCTTTCATCTTCGGCATGATTTGGGGTTGGCTGCCGTGCGGTCTGGTCTATACCGCGTTGGCGCTCGCCGCGACGACCGGAGATGTGGTGCGCAGCACCTTCACCATGTTGGCGTTCGGCATAGGTACTTTGCCTGCCGTCATGGGCGTCGGTATAATGACCTCGTTAATGGTGCGGTTGTCCAATATGAAGAAATTTCGCCAGGCGGCAGGGGTCACTCTGATTGTCTTGGCCCTATTGGCGGCATTCCCTTGGCTCAACCCCATGGTTCGCCATACAATAGGTTCCTAAAAGAAGGAGGAGGGTGAGATTATGTTTGAGAAGCTGATCGGCCAATCACCGAATTTCGAGGCGTTATTGCGCAGCGCCAGAATGATTGCCGCGACCGACGTGACTGTTTTGGTCGTCGGAGAGACCGGTACCGGCAAGGAGGTGCTGGCGCATGCTTTGAAAGAACATAGTCCTCGTGCAAATAAACCTTTCATCACGCTGAATTGCGCCGCACTTCCCGAGGCGTTGGCCGAGTCGGAATTGTTCGGGCATCGCAAAGGCTCGTTCACCGGTGCGGTGAATGGTCAAACCGGCCGTCTTCAAGCCGCTGACGGGGGTACCGTATTCCTCGACGAAGTCGATTCTCTGCCCATGGCTCTGCAGGCGAAGTTCCTGCGCTTCCTCGAGACCGGCGAGATTCAGCCGGTCGGCGAAACCCATACGTTGAACGTAGACGTCCGGATTATCGCCGCGACCAATGCCAATCTTCAGGAAAAGATTGCGCGGGGAGAGTTCCGTAAAGACCTCTATTACCGTCTCAACGTCGTTCCGATCGAGATACCGCCGTTGCGCGAGCGCATGGGCGACATCCAGTTGCTGCTGCAGCACTTTATGATGCAGTTTGCCGAAGAGCATAAGCTTCCGGAGGCTTCGTTCAGCAAGGCGGCTCTCAGCCGGCTTGCAACTTACTCCTGGCCTGGCAACGTCAGAGAACTTCGCAATGTGTGCGAGCGACTGTCCATCCTGCTGGCCGGGCGGACTATCGATGAGGGCAATCTGCCTCTGGAGATCGTCAATAGGGTGCCGTCGCAGAAGCCGGTATTTGACTTGCCTGAGCTGGGCATCGATCTGGAAAAAGTCGAGATGGATCTGATTCGCCAGGCCTTGGCGCGGACCAATGGCAACCGCAGCCGCTCGGCCCGGCTTTTGGGAATCTCACGGGATACTTTGCTTTATCGCATGCAGAAATACGGAATCAGCTAAGAGACATTTTCCTGGGCGGTCTCACTCTCCCGCCCAACGGAATTCTTAAAGCCCGCGGTAAGACCACGGGCTTTTTTCGTTTAGACGAACTTCAGACCTTTTTTCGCAGCAATCCGCATGCGTAAGGCATTGAGTTTGATGAACCCTTCCGCGTCTTTCTGGTTGTACGCGCCGCGATCGTCCTCGAACGTGGCGATGCTCATGTCGAACAGGCTGTTGCTGTCGGACTTGCGGCCGACGACGGTCACATTGCCTTTGTAAAGCTTCACTCTGACTTCGCCGTTCACTGCCGCCTGCGAGGCGTCGATTAGTTCTTGCAGCATCAGACGTTCCGGGCTCCACCAGTAGCCGTTGTAAATTAGGCTGGCATAGCGGGGCATCAGTTCGTCCTTCAGATGTGCTACTTCGCGGTCCAGCGTGAGGGATTCGATGGCGCGATGGGCTCTGAGCATGATGGTGCCGCCCGGTGTTTCGTAGCAGCCGCGGGACTTCATGCCGACGTACCGGTTTTCGACGATATCCAAGCGGCCGACGCCGTTAGCGCCGCCCAGTTGGTTGAGCTTCGCCAGGATTTGTGCGGGTGAGAGCGATTCGCCGTTGATAGCTACGATGTCGCCGCGCTCGTAACTCAGCTCGATATAGGTCGGTTTGTCCGCTGCTTTTTCCGGGGACACGGTCCAGCGCCACATGTCTTCCTCGGGTTCGGCCCATGGATCTTCGAGAATGCCGCCTTCGTAGGAGATGTGCAGCAGGTTGGCATCCATGGAATAGGGCGATGCCTTGCCACGTTTCATTTCGATCGGAATGCCGTGCCGCTCGGCATAGGCCAGGAGCTTCTCGCGCGAATTCAGATCCCATTCCCGCCAAGGGGCGATGATCTTGATGTCGGGCCGCAGCGCGTAAGCGCCCAATTCGAACCGGACCTGATCGTTACCCTTACCGGTAGCGCCGTGGGCGATGGCGTCGGCCCCGGTCTCGTTGGTGATTTCGATGAGACGCTTGGCGATCAAGGGTCGGGCAATCGACGTTCCCAAGAGGTATTCGCCTTCATAGATCGCATTGGCGCGGAACATCGGGAACACGAAATCCCGGGCGAATTCCTCCTTGAGGTCGTCGATGTAGATTTCTTTGATGCCGAGAGCCTGAGCTTTGACACGCGCGGGCTCCAACTCCTCGCCCTGGCCGATGTCCGCGGTGAAGGTGACGACTTCGCAGCCGTAGGTCTCCTGCAGCCACTTGAGGATGACAGAGGTGTCGAGCCCGCCGGAGTAGGCGAGGGCGACCTTTTTTACAGTCTGGTTGGACATGATGTTCCCGTTGCGTGAAGAAGAGAAAAACGGCGAGATTATAACGTTGTCGCGAAGCTCGCGCAGCGTGAGGCTACGGATTTCGAACGTTTCGAGAGGTCAAGGTTCGGATGACCTCGGATGAATTTTTCTGCTATCCCGATCTGACGGTCCCGTGAGAGTAGGCGACCAACAGCGATCGTCTGGGAAATCCCGCGTTGATCGCGGAGCTGCTGTCGTGTCCATGGCCGAGTTCGATCCCCCAAACACGCGCGACGGTCATCGAGTTCGTCGCCGATGCCGGCTCGTAACGGCAACGATATCGCAGTTCTTTCACAGCCCGTACTTCTTCCGCTTTCTCCAAAAGGTCGCTCGGCTCATGCCGAGCAATTGCGCAGCGCGGTCGATATGGCCATGGGCGGATGCCAGGGCTCGGCGAATGCGATCGGCCTCGTTTTCCGTTACCGGCAAGTCGGCGACCGTCGGCGATAGGGGCTCTTCTCGAAATTCGGGCGGCAGATCGTCCAGCTGCAGTACGTCGCCCCGTCCCACGGCAAAGGCGTATTCCACGACATTTTGCAGTTCGCGCACGTTGCCGGGCCAGTGATGATCCAAAAGCACCCGCATGGCTTCCGGTTCGATGCTCTGGATACGGCGCGGCCCGTGAAGATTGTGCTGGTCGATGAAGTGCTGCAACAGAAGACCGATGTCCTGCCGCCGTGCCCGCAGCGGCGGCAGAAAGATGGGGACCACGCGCAAGCGGTACATCAAATCCTCGCGGAAGTGTCCGGCCTTGACTTCCTCGCGCAGCGACCGGTGGGTGGCCGCGACGATGCGCACGTCCACGGTGATCGGATGATCGCCGCCCACCGGGATAAAGGTTTTCTCCTGGAGTACGCGCAGCAGCTTGGCTTGCAGCTCCAGCGGGAGTTCCGCGACTTCATCGAGGAAAATCGTGCCGCCGTCGGCGCGTTTGAACAGTCCCTGGTGATCCTTGATCGCGCCAGTGAATGCGCCGCGGACATGCCCGAAGAGCTCGCTTTCCAACAGATTGGCGCTAAGCGTGGCGCAGTTGATGGCTAAGAACGGATGACTGCGGCGATGGCTTTCCTCGTGCAGGGCTTGAGCGACCAATTCCTTGCCGGTGCCCGATTCGCCCCGGATCAAAACCGTTGCTTCGGTCTGGGCGACGTTGCGGATGATTTGGAAGGCTTGCTTGAGGGCGGAATCGCGGGTGATGAGGCCATGAAAGACTTCCGCTTTATCCGCCGCTTGCAGTCCGATGCTTTTCGTTCTGGGCTCGGCCTCTGCCGGCCAAAGCATTTCGATCGCTCCCGCAAAACGCCCTTGGGCGTCGAAGAAAGCTTGGGCCGAGCGTTTGACGCGGACGGTTCCGCCCTGTGCATGATCGAGTTCAATCGAAACGCCGTCGATCCTTCCTTCTTGGGCAATGCTATTTCGAACATCGCGATCTCGGCAACGGATGGCAGAGCTACAAGGTTGTCCCAGCACTTGCTCGCTGGAAAAGCCGAGCAGGCGCTCTGCTCCACGGCTCCATAGCAAAATTTCGCCTTTTGCGTTAACGACGAAGACGGCGCCGCCCATCAGTTCGGCCAAAGTCGATACGGCTCTATCGGGTCCGACGGTGCTCAACCAACGATTCAGAAAAGGAGAGAACTGGCTCACAATGAGGCGATTGAAAGGTTTCGGGGGTGTTTCAAGCGACGTGTTTTGTTGCACATAATGTATCACGCGAAACGTATAATGAAACGTCGGGTAGGTAGGGCCATGGCCAGGAGTCGTAAAAACCCGCGAAACGCCGGGCACGCCGTAGATGCGAAGGGTTGTTCCGGCGTAGGCACGGTCTTTGTAAGTAGTCAGTCAGAGTTGGCGGATTCCTGATCCAAAGGAGGCTACGATGATCTTCAAACAACTTTTTGAACCCGATACCTTTACCTACACCTATCTGCTCGCCTGCGAACGGACCCGTCGCGCGTTGCTGATCGATCCGGTCGCGACCGAGGTCGAAAATTATATTGGCCTAATAAAAAAACTCGACCTTGATCTGCGCTACACGATGGAGACTCATGTCCATGCCGACCACATTACGGGCTCCGGGCTTTTGCGCGAGCGTTTGGGCAGCAAGAGCGTCGTGCACCGTGACGCTGGCGCCATGTGCGCCGATCTTCTGGTGACCGACGGCATCCTGCTTCAGATAGGGGACATCGAAATCGAGGTGCGGCACACTCCCGGCCACACCAACGGCTGCGTAAGCTATGTCGTCGGCGACCGGGTTTTTACCGGCGATGCGTTGTTCATCGGAGGTTGCGGGCGTACCGACTTTCAGCAGGGCGATGCCGGTCGGCTGTACGACAGCATCATCAAGAAACTGTTCACCCTGTCGCCCGATACTCTGGTTTATCCGGGGCATGACTACAACGGCAACACGGTTTCTACCATCAAACAGGAGATGGCCAAAAATCCACGCGTGGGAGGCGGCAAGAGTCGCGAGGAATTCATCGATATCATGAATAAACTTGACCTGCCGTATCCGAAGTACATCGATCAGGCGTTGCCGGCAAACCAAGCCTGCGGCCGGGAACTCGCCGTACGCCACGGCTGAAACGCTCGCTCGCCAGAGAAACATTACCGGAACCCGGCCTCTGTGCGTAATTGAGAGGTCGGGTCATCCGGTATTTGAGGGAGATTGCTCATGACCCTCGTCGTCATCTTATCGCTCGTGATCGGTTTGCTGCTGGGATTGCTCGGCGGTGGCGGATCGATACTCACAGTCCCGGTGCTGGTCTATTTGGTCCATATCGAACCTAAAACAGCCATTGCTACATCTCTAGTCGTCGTGGGCGTCACCAGCCTCGCCGCAGTTGTCAATCACGCCCGCAACGGGCGGGTCTGCTGGCGTACCGGACTGATCTTCGGCATCGCGGGCATGGTGGGTGCCTATGGCGGCGGACGGCTGGCGGCCTATGTTCCGGGCGGCGTTTTGCTGTTGCTGTTTGCTGCCATTATGTTCGGCACAGCTTTGGCGATGTTGCGCGGGCGACGGCAAAACAACGTGGAAGCGGATGCGGTTAAGCCGATTTGTCCGGCCGATCTCCCTTTGCTGGCGATTATATTCGACGGGCTCATGGTTGGTGTCCTCACCGGGTTGGTGGGTGCCGGCGGCGGCTTCTTGGTCGTGCCTGCCTTGAATTTGCTCGGTGGATTGCCCATGCACGCGGCTATCGGCACCTCATTGTTGGTCATCGCCATGAAATCGTTTGCGGGCCTCGCCGGATATATTACTCACGTCAGTATCGATCTCGAATTGGTTTCCATCGTCACCGGCGTCGCAATCGTTGGCAGCGTGTTAGGCGGACTGCTCTCTCGCCATGTCAGTGGACAATCATTGCGGCGGATCTTTGCGGTATTCGTCATCGCGATCGCCTGCTACCTCCTGTACAAAGAACTGACGCCCCAATTGATCGCAGAGACTCGGGAAGCGCTTCTGAATCGTCCCGATTTCTTTTTAGGTATGGCCACCATGCTGGGGATCGTTGCGATTGCACGGCTTTGGCGATGGATTCATGCTCAAGGCCTGCATCAAAAAAAAAGTAGCATTTACGCTGAATCCCGGTAAATTGCTGAGCGCTATAAAGATGATTGGCATGCAATTTCGGTAATATTGGTATCCGGCACGGAATTGTTCGGCGATTCTGAGAGCGCCAAATTTGGCGCTCAAATGCCCATTCACCAGTTTACCCATTAAGGGCTGATCGACCAGGACATGCATAACATCCGCTTACCGTTTCCCCGCTCTGGGCTTTATGTCATCACTCGAGAAGCTTACCGGAATGAACAAGCCTTGGCCGAGGCTGTGGCGGCAGCCATTCGGGGCGGGGCTGCCGTGGTTCAGTACCGCGCGAAAGCCTCCCGCGATCCGCTACGCGAGGCGGCGCGTCTCTTGGCCGTCTGTCGCGACGGCGGCGTGCCGTTGATTATCAATGATGATGTGGAACTTGCCCGTCGTGTCGGTGCCGACGGGGTGCACGTGGGTAAGGACGATCTGTCGTTGACGGAAGCGCGGGACGTTCTGGGGCCGAACGCCATCATCGGCGTATCCTGTTACGATTCGGTCGATCTCGCCGTCCGGGCCGAAGCCGGCGGTGCCAGTTATGTCGCTTTTGGCCGGTTTTTCCCTTCCAAGACCAAGCCCGACGTGCCTTGCGCTCACCTCGAAACGTTATCGTTGGCCAAGCGGCAGTTAAGCATTCCTATCGCGGCCATTGGCGGCATTACGGCTGAGAACGGTGGCCAGTTGGTACATGCCGGGGCGGATTTATTGGCGGTGATCGAGTCGGTATTCGGGGTGGGCGATCCTTGCCTTGCTGCCTCGGAATTTGCTCCTTTGTTTGAACACGTAGGAAGAAGCGAAAGGCCCGTCTCGCCGCCAGCACTTTAACTGGAGTGGCGGCTCGGCGCGGACCAATGGATAACACTTCAGTTAGGCAGTTAGCGTCTTCTTGCCGCGACGAGTTTTCAGCAGGGGAATGCCCCATGCCAGCAACAAGAGGCTCGCCGGCTCTGGAACCGGGCTTCCCGAAGTCGGGGGAGGAGTGCGAATCAAACCGTGCAGCGAGGCGATCTTCACGAAGTCGTCTTTCGTAGTCAATCCACAAGTCTGTCCAGGCCCGCAGGAAATTTTCGGATTGTAGGCGCTGACCAGCCAATATTTGGAGGTGATGCCGGTCGGGTTGATGTTCGTCGGCTGGTCTTTTTGTAAATTGGCGTAGTTGTCAACCAAGGACCACCCACCGGTCGTGGTTAGATTGCTATAGTTGTATCCGGTTAGGTTCGGCAACACAGCGGTGTCGCTCGTATCTGCGGTATACGCCAGAACCGTGATATCCGTGTCGCAGGTTATTTGAGTATAGCCAATGTCACATTGGCTAGTGTTGCCAAAATTCGGCCATCCGATGGTGATTTGGTCCAGTGCGACGGCTGCATCGAAAGCGAAGACTATCGAATCAATGCGTCGGTAATTGTCCATCGCGTGTTCCGGTGTGGAGCAACTTGAGTCGCCGGCGGAACAAACGCCCAATCCTCCGGAATAGGTGCCTACGTTTGCTGTCCGGAGATTTCCGCTTCCGTAGGTGTTGCTTGAATTTACGTAGGCTGACCACTCTAGGCCAGGAGCACCGCTAGTCGTCGTGATGCCACTGTTGGGGAGTCCCCAGGTATAGTTCGCCGAAGCTATGGGCGCTAAAAATGAAGCAAAGAATCCAACCAAAGCGAATTTACCGAGTCGTTTCAGTGTACGCATTCTGTTACTCATCGTTTTATTGTTGTTACAGCAAGTATTATGCAACCGAGGTGCCAATACTGTTTTTTTGTTAATTTTCAATGGCATGGGCTTTAATGTCGCTAATGAGCGACGGCCATATGGAAAAACTGTAAAAAAAACTGACATGAGGACGCGCTTGTGGGAACAGAACGAGAACGAAAAACTTGGGTGAATCGGTGCTCGTTTCTTAAGTAACGAATTTTTCAAGCGATTGTTCTCGACAAGGAAAATGTAAGCGTCGTACAGCGATCCGAATCTCGACCCGCTTACCGATGATCCTGCAGCTTAGCCTGTAATTTCTTCGCGTCTTCGATCTCATCGAACATCGTATTCGCACGTAAAGCTTCGTTTAGCTCGTTAAGGGCCTCTTTTCTCCGGCCCAGTGCATCCAAGGCGACGGCAGTGTGGTAACGGATTTCGGGGTCGGACGACGAACGAATATGGGCGTTCCGCAAGTAGGGCAATCCTTCGGCAGGCTTTCCCTGTCGCACGAGAATCCATCCGATCGTGTCGTTCACCGAGGGGTTGTCCGGAGCCGCTTTGTGGGCTCGTTCCGCGAGCTCCAAAGCTCTCGGGTCGTTTGCATTCGAATAGAGAACAGCCAGGTTGTTTAAGGTAGGCGGATAGTCCGGGTATCTTTTGAGAATCCGTTCGAAATACCCGATCGCCTCAGCCTGTTTCCCAGCCTGGAGATAGCCCTCGGCGAGGGCTTGCATCGAATTGAAATCCTCCGAGTGGGAACTTACCCATTGCTCCAGGAAACGGAACGCTTCCTCGCCTTTCCCCGCCAGTCTTTGCGCCTGATAGAGCCTGACGGCGCCCAGTGAATCTTGGTTCTTCTGGAAGGCGGATCGATAACTGACAATGGCCTCGGCGTATTGGGATTGATGCATCCGAATGTCGCCCGTCAGTTGATCGCTCAAAGCGAGGTCGGGATGTCGGTTGTGCAGATTCTCTACTACTTCGATGGCTTTTTCGGTTATCCCAGATTTTAGGTAAGTCTCCACCAAAGCCGCCTGGACGGGAAGATAATCCGGGTTGGCGCGGGCGGCGCTTTCGAGAGACCAGATTGCGTCGCTCACGGCATCCGCAGCGATTTGCAATCCAGCCGTTTTAAACAATCGCTCGGCATCGTTGAATGCCGAGCGGGCTATCTTCTGCAAGATAACTTGCGCGACCGGTTTTTTACCAAGGGCAAGCTGACAGCGGGCGGACGCCGTCAAAACGTCCAAATTGTCGGGAGCTATCGTTTCCGCTTCCTGAGCCACAGCGAGTGCTCTTTGGGTATCGCGGACTCCTAGATACCTGTCGATCAGTTTGAGTTTGATGTGTATGGCCTTGTTATCGGCGGCTCGCGCTTTTTCGAGCCACCGTAGAGCCTCGGTGCTGCGTCCGCGGGCATCCTCCAGCGCAGCGAGTTGGATCATGGTCTGCGTATCCTGGGGCCGTTCTCGAAGAATACCCAAGAAGCGATTTTCGGCTTGCTCGATTTTCCCTTCGATTAGATCTAACTTGCCGAGATTAATCAGCGAAGGAAGAAAGCTGGCGTCTTTTGAGAGCGCTTTTTCGAAATTCTTCCGGGCTGAATCGCGCTCCCCGGATGCCATTTGGGCCGCCGCCAGCATGTTGATCAGCGTCAGGTTATTCGGTTCTCGCTCCAGCGACTTTGTCAGAATCTTCACGGCTTCCGCTGGCTGCCCCCGTTTTAGGTACAGCACACCGAGCGCGATTGCCGCTGGGCGCTGGCCGGGATCGTTCTCGAGAATGGATCTCAGTTCGCTGATACCGATGTTCTGCTGACTCGTTCCCAAGCGGCTAAATGCCAACTGGGTTTTGACCTCCGCTAAACCGCCGCTGGCTTGGCTCGCTTTCTCGAGTGCGGTGATCGCGTCCGAATGCTGGCCTTTGTGCATGTAAGCGGTGCCGAGCAAATACAGCAAGCGGAAATGATCGGGATGGTACTTGAGTGCCTGGCTGAGGATACGGATAGCCTCGTTATGGTCTCTTTGCTCCACCAGCACCGAGCCGAGCGCTTCGGCGACTTCTGCATGGCCTGGATATTGCCCGAAATAGTGGGTCAGGAATTCACGAGCTTTTTCGAAGTGGCGCAGGTTGTAATTAGATAACCCCGCCACCAGCAATAAAGTAGGTTTTCCCCTTACGACTTGCGTATCGAGTCCATCGATAACGGTTACAGTTTCGTTCAACGCGGTTTTCGCAGCTTCGGGCGCACCTTTACGCGCCATTAACAGCGCGTAAAGGTAGTTGGCCCTAGGCTCGAAGGGTTGCGTCTTTCGCAGAAAATTCAGGTCTTCCGAAGTATGATCGTTCTTGCCCAGCTCGAACAGCAGGCCGGCGCGGGCGAGTCGGGCCTCGTAATGCTTCGGTTCTAGGTCGATCACGCGGCCATATTCTTCTATGGCTTGTTCATGTTGCCCCTTGGCGTGACTGATCGACGCCTTGAGATTCCAGCCATCGGCATTGGTCGCATCGCGGGATACGGCTTCTGCTGCGATCTTTTCGGCGTCGTCCACCATGCCTCGCCGCAAGAGCAGGGTTCCCTGCCCAACCAATGGCGAAACGGCTTTCGGATCGAGTTTCCCTGCCTCCCGGAAACTCGCCGCCGCTGCTTCGAAATCCCGCACCTCCGTATAAGCTTGTCCGCGTAGAGCGAGAATCTCGGACCGAAGCTCCGGTGGAAAACCTTCGGCCGACACCGTCGCGAGCAGATCGTGGTACTTCATCTGCGTTAGTAGGGCCTGGGCGAGTGGCACTACGGTCAAGGAGCGATCCGCGCCCAGGCGATTGGCGTTAAGCAGTTCCTCGGCCGCTAGTTCTCCGTTTCCTAGTTTGAGATAAGAGAGTCCCAGAAGCAGATGAGCCGAAGGTAGTCCAGGTGATAACTGTAGAGCATTCTTCAGTTGAATCACCGCAGTGTTGTAATCCTCCTTGTTGTAATAAACCAAGGCGTCTTCATAAAAAGCGGAGGCACTCTGGGTTTCGGCCCGGGAAACAGGAGACGTTAGCAGGACGGCCACAAAAACATAAGCCATTTGAACTTTAAGAAATACAAAAGGCTTAAAGACTCGAGCCTTGATCGATTGCATGAAATGGTCTCGACAACAATAAGTGGATTGGATCTGAGCTCTCAATGATAGAAGAGCAGTTGAAAAATATTACGAGCCGGACGAGAGGAAGCGGAAAAACGCAGCCTGGAATTTTCGTGCTTTTCTTCTGATTCTAGCGGCTATCCCGTCCCCGATGTCCGCTAATACGTTCTGCTGTCTCTTTTCATAAATATAGTCATATCATGAACTGGAACTGGTCTATTACCAATCTTTTCGCTGCGTTGCTGTTGCCTCCGCTCAACATGCTCGTTATCGGAGCAATCGGTTTCTGGCAGCTCAAGATGCGGCCTCGGCTGGGCCGCGGTTTGATCGCCGTCGGCCTTTTCGGATTGGGGCTGCTGTCGATACCTTACGTGTCCAACTGTCTGTTGGCTACGCTCCAGGTTCCGCCTCTGCCTGCCGTCGACCGCGATGCGGAAGCCATCGTGATTCTCGGCGGGGGCATTCGGTCGAATGCACCGGAGTATGGCGGCGATGCAACCGTCAATGATCGCACTCTGGAAAGGATTCGATACGGAGCGTCCTTGTGCCGCAAGACCGGAAAACCGATCTTGGTCACCGGCGGCGCGCCCGAAGGCTACGCGGCGGAAGGTCCTATCATGCGCTCGATTTTGGAGAACGAGTTCGGCGTCCCGGTCCGCTGGGTCGAAAGCAGGTCCCTAAGTACGAGAGAGAATGGCCGATTCTCCGCGCCGATTCTCAGGCAAGCAGGCATACGCCGGATTTATCTCGTTAGCCATTCCTGGCATCTGCCGCGAGCGGTTCCGGAGTTCGAGCGGGAAGGCTTGGAAGTGGTCCCTGCCGGAACGGGATATGTGCCGACGGACCGCCTCAGGCCGATCGATTTTGTACCCAGCTATCGGGCCATAACCAACAGCGCCTTCGCATTTCACGAATGGATCGGCCTGGCGTGGTATCGGATTCAAGGCTGACGGCAGGCAGTTCCGGGAGCGATTAGGAATTGGTCCAAGATTCTTGTCAGTTCAACGGGCCACTGCGATCCATGCGGCGCCCTGCCAATTGGGCGATCTCTGAAAGCGGCAGCGGCCGGCCGAACAAATAGCCCTGGCCAAAATGGCAATGGTGGCTGCGGAGAAATTCGAGTTGTTCGGGCGATTCTACTCCCTCGGCAACGACCTGCAGGTTGAGATTGTGGGCCAAACCGATGATCGCTCGAATGATTTTTCCGTTATCGTTCTCCAAACACGCGCCGGCGATGAAGGATTTGTCGATCTTAAGGGCGGAAATTTTGAATTGCCTCAGGTAGCTTAGCGAGGAATAACCGGTGCCGAAGTCGTCGATCAGCACGTCGATCCCCATGTCGGCCAGCTGATCCAACACGGCGATGGTCTCTTGCACCTGCTGCATCGCGAGGCTTTCGGTCAGCTCCAGTTTGAGCCGTGACGGCGAAAGACCGACGCGTGACAGAATGTACTCGATGATCTTGGTGAGGTTATTCCGGAATTGATGGCCGGATAGGTTCACCGAGACGCTGAGATCGGTTCCCAGGATTTTCCCGAACTGAAGACAGTCCCGACAGGCCTGCTCGAGTACCGAATCTCCGACCGGATTAATCAGGCCGGTGTCTTCCAAAAGCGGCACGAACTGGTCTGGAGGAATCATGCCGCGGTCCGGGTGATTCCAGCGGATGAGCGCCTCCATGCTGACGATGCGGCCGTTTCGTAGGTCAACCTGAGGTTGATAATGAAGCGAGAATTCTCTTCGCTCCAGGGCGTTGTATAAGTCGTTTTCCAAATCCAGCCGCGTGCTGTTTTTCTCGTGGATTTTGCCGGAATAGAACTGATAGGTGTTCCGGCCTTGGTGCTTGGCATCGTACATCGCCAAATCGGCGTGGCGGATCAAGTCGTCGACGTTTTCGGCATCGCGGGGGCTCAAAGCGATGCCGATGGTCACGGTAATGCGGCGTGTACGATCGCCAAACAGAAAAGGTTCCGTAAATGCCTCCAACACCCGCTGGGCGATTTTGTTCGCATCGTCTGGGCCACCTAGGTCGTTGACAATAAGTGCAAATTCATCGCCGCCCAGCCTTGCAACGATGTCGCCTCGGCGGGTGCGTCCATTTTCACGCAAGCACTTTGTCAGCCGCTCGGCAACCTGTTGCAGCAGGCGGTCGCCGATCTGGTGGCCGAAAGTATCGTTGATGGTCTTGAAGCGGTCGATGTCGAGGTACAGCAACGCCGCCTGCTTGCGTTCGCCATGCGCCCTGAGGATGGCTTTTTTCAGGTGATTGCGGAACATCAGTCGGTTAGGAAGTTCGGTTAGATGGTCGTGATTGATCAGCTGATCGACGAGAGAATTCGTAAATTTTCGGGAGCTTAGATCGGCGAATACACCTATGTAGCGAATGACTTGATGTCCGTCGTCCTTCAATGCAGTGATGCTCAGCCATTCCGGGTAGATCTCGCCGCTCTTCCGTTTATTCCAGATTTCGCCCTGCCATTGGCCGGATTCATCCAGGCTGAGCCACATTTGGCGATAGAATTGCCGGTCGTGCCGTCCGGAACTGAACATCGAAGGTTTGCGTCCTATCACCTCGTCTTTCGAGTAGCCGGTGATGGTGGTCAGCGCACGATTCACCATCACGATATTGGCTTTGGCGTCGGTGATGAGGATGCCTTCCGAACTGGTTTCGAACACGCTGGCGGCGATTCGAAGCTGTTCTTCGGCGCGCCGGCGTCCTTCTTTGTTCCAGATATTCCGGATTGCCAAGGCTAAAGTATCTGCAAAGGTGGCGACGAGAAGTTCGTCGTCCCCGTCGAAGAACCCGCCGTCGGTCTTATCGCAGAGATAGAGGCGCCCATACGTCTCTCCGTTGTGGGAAATCGAGACGGCGAGAAGATTGCGCATGGGCGGGTGGCCCGGCGGAAATCCCGCCGCATGCGGGTGCTCGTGCAGATTCTGCAGCCGCAGAAACTGATTCCGGGCCAGCGCCCTCCCCAGCAGTCCTTTTCCTTCCGGCCAGTGTTCGATGCGCTGCGCCTGTTCTTCGCTCAAACCGGTGTAGATGAATTCGGCGAGTTGGCCTTGCTCGTCGAAAATTCCAATCGCCCCGTAGCGCGCCGATAACAGACGGGTCAGATATTCGAGAGAGCTTTCCAATAGATGCCGTTCCAGCTTTATCGTATTCATGATCCGCAGCAAGGAGCGGGTCGCTAGGCTAAGCGACCTCAGCTGCTCGGACCAGGATGGCGAAGGGTCGCGATTCGTCGACAATTCGGCATGGCGATGCGATGCATCCGACAAAAGTTCCTTTTCGCGCTTCAGGAGCGCGTCAATCAGGCTGGTTTGGGTTACGGCTCCGATAAAATCACCGCTATCGTTGAAAACCGCTAGAGCCGCCAGGTGCTCGTTTTTCAGCCGGTTTTTCACGATTTCGAGCGGCGTGTTTTCATGGACAGGGGCCGGAATCGGGTCAACCACCAAGTCCGCCAGTATCTGGTCCGGATTCCGGGCGATTTGTTCGCTCGATACGAGTCCCAGAAAGAGACTTATCCCAGCGGGGAGGACATCGAAAACGCTATAGATACAGCCCGGCACAAGCTCCTCTCGTGATGGCCGGTCGTCGGCTTTTGCTCTTGTCAGTTGATCGGTTAATGCTTCCCGTGCGCAAAGTCTCGAGCGTCCGATTGGATGGTTAGTCGAATCGCTCATTCGTCGGCCTGGGCGAAACGGTTCATGAGGTTTTCAAGATCCACAGCCAACTGTAACGCTTGTTCACTAGTGTTGGCGGTCCGCTCAGCCTCTTTCGCGATGTTCTTGGTTTTTTGGTTGATGTTTTCAACGTTGCGCATGATTTCTTGAGTGACGCAGGATTGCTCCTCCACGGCACTTGCTACCTGCACATTCATATCCTTGATTTCTTCAATCGCTCGCGTGATCTCGGAAAGCGTTTCATTGCAGACCTCCGCCTGTTGCACGCTCACTTGAGCTTGCCGGCGGCCTTTCTCCATAACGGCGGTGGCTTCCTGGGCTTCTTTCTGCAGCCGCTCGACGATTTTCTGGATTTCCCGGGTCGAACTCTGGGTGGTGGACGCCAGCTTGCGTACTTCTTCGGCAACGACCGCGAAACCGCGTCCCCGCTCGCCCGCGCGCGCAGCCTCGATGGCGGCGTTCAAGGCCAACAGATTGGTTTGGTCGGCGATGTCGCGGATCACGTTGACTACGACATCGATGCCTCTGCTTTCTTGTTCCAGTTTTTCTATCACCTGTGCGGCATTCTCGACCTCATGGGCCAAGTCGTCGATTGCAACGCTGGTCTGCCCCACGGCATGTTTGCCCTTGCCGGCTGCATGGGTCGCGCGGTCGGCTGCGGAAGCGGCTTCTGCGGCATTGCGGGCGATACTCTGAACGGTTGCCGTCATTTCATCGACGGCCGTCGCTACCATGGCGATCTCCGACTGCTGATGGGTGAGGTCGTTGCTGGTCTGGGCCGCAGCCTGCCGGGCGTGAGTCGCCATGTCCTGGAGCCGGGCGGCGGCGTCATCGAAGCGCCCGATTACGGTTCGCAGCCTAGCCTGCAAGGAGACGATAGCGGTCTGCAATTGGCCCACTTCATCATCTCTTCCGGCATAGACCTTTCGGGCGATGCCGTTGTCGATGAACTGCTTGGAGAAATTCGCAGCCTGGGTGAGCGGCCGTGTGAGAAGACGTGCCATGAATAACGAGAGGGCCATACTGACGGCGGCTGCCGCATAAAACGCGGGTTGCGCGCCGGCTCCGGTAAAACCGAGAGCTAGCAGGGGTGCCGTGGCGACGAGAAATCCGACGAACGCTTTCGCCGAGAAGCTCAATCGGAGCAGCGAAGGCAGCTTGAACTTTTTTTCGCGGAACGACCGGTAGAGCGCTTCGGCCCTAGCAACGTACTCCCGTGAAGGACTCACCCTCACCGATTCGTAGCCGATTATGCGGTCTTTATCCAGCATCGGCATAACGAATGCGTCCACCCAGTAATAGTCGCCGTTCTTACATCGATTTTTGACGATGCCCATCCAAGGGGTCCGGTTTTTCAAGGTGGTCCAGAGATCGGCGAACGCTTCCGGCGGCATATCCGGATGTCGAACGATATTGTGGTTCTTATTCAATAGCTCCTGTTCGGTGAACCCGGCGACTGTCTGAAAGTCCTTGTTCGCGTAAGTGATGATTCCCTTTAAATTGGTAGTCGAGATCAGTTGTGTAGCGGCGGGATACGTCGATTCGTTTGCAGTGACGGGAAGATTGATTTTCATAGAGAAGCCTTTGTTCAGTCCGCTCGGCAGGCAAAGCGCGGGCGCGCGTTCCGTTTGCATCGTCGAGGCAGGGTTCGTTCACGTTGCGAAAAGCCCATCCGCGCTGGTGTTAGGAAAAATCCGGGGACCATGGGGATGACGGCCTAGAGTATAGGTGGGAGGAAACAAGAAATTTCTTATTTTTGGCGCTGGGTCGTTTTCCTGGTTCGTGTACTGCCAGCGAGGCAGTTCGGATAGCAGGAGGTGGGCGGCGCCAAGAGCTGCGGCGCAGGCCGAATCGCACCGGCCCGATTCGCATATTCGCCGAACTGGTCTAACTTTTGGGCCAGTTCTCCAGAAGTTCTATAGTGACTGTCGGGATCGGAACGAGCGGCGGCTCCCAGCCGTCGGACCGAACCGGCTGGAGGCTCCGGTTTTCTTACAGGCGCTTTTTAGGGGTCCGTTATGTCCGAACACACCGATACACTGATTGGTCATTTGCTGGAAGTTCGCAACGGTCAATTCGTAGCCAAGCTATTGAGCGAGGAGGAAGGCTTTTGCCCGACTGTGTCGGTGGACGGTGAGCTCAAAGTGGTCGGACAACCGGGATCTTACGTATCGATCCGTCAGCACGGTTTTCGATCCTTGGCGCTGATCAATCATGTAGAAGCAGATCGTTCCGGTGGTCGAATATGCCGTTCCGCGGCCGGCAGCCTGGTCGCGCTTACGCCGCTCGGACAAATTACCGATGAAGGCGTGTTCCAGCGCGGTGTAAGGCATTTTCCGACACCCGGCGCCGAAGTGCACATCGTGGCCGAGGACGAGATCGATTCGATTTTCGCGAATTACCGGCAGTATCGGTTCAATCCCGGCTATCTCCGCAGCCATCCCTCGACCGGCGTTTACCTGGATCCGTCGGCTTTGTGCAGTCGCCATTTCGCTATTCTCGGGCAGTCCGGCTCCGGCAAGTCATGGTCGGTGGCAAGTTTGATTCAGCGCATGGTCGATGCCATGCCCAACGCGCATATCATCCTGCTCGATTTGCACGGCGAATATTGCTGGAAGGATAGGAGCAGGGCTCTCCATTCCGCCTTTAAGCCGGAACAGACGCGTTATCTCGACGCCCGAGCCCTGGAAATTCCTTATTGGCTGATGACTTTCGCCGAGTTGCTCGACCTGCTGATCGATCGCAACGACCCGGGAGCTGCCATACAGACTGCTTTCCTGCGCGAGACGATTTACGAGTTGAAGAAAAAATCGGCGAAATCCCTGGATTTGGAAACAATCTCGCTCGACTCGCCAATTTATTTCTCGTTACAGGAGGTTTACGACAGCTTCAAGGAAGCCAATGAATTCCGCACCGATTTCGGCAAGACCAAAGGCCCGCTGTTCGGCCAGTTCGACGAGTTTCTGGTCAAGCTGCTGAGCCGGCTCAATGACGTGCGCTATGATTTTCTGCTCAATCCGGTAAGACGGAACCGCTCGGAGAGTCTGCCCGGGCTGCTGCGGGATTTCGTCGGATTGGGCGACCCCAAATGTCAGATCACGATTATCGACTTGAGCCCGGTACCTTTCGACGTGCGTCCGACCGTTTCCGCGCAGATCGGGCGCTTGGCCTTCGAGTTCAATTACTGGAACCCGTTCAACCGAGAGTTTCCCATTCTCCTGGTCTGCGAAGAAGCTCATGCCTATATTCCCCGTGAGTCCAACACCCAGTTTGAAGGCACTCGCAAGACCATGGAGCGGATCGCCAAGGAAGGGCGCAAGTACGGTGTCGGTTTGGGGGTTATCAGTCAGCGGCCCCACGAGTTGTCGGAAACGGTATTGTCGCAATGCGGCACGTACATCTGCCTGCGCATTACCAATCCCGACGACCAGGACTATGTGCGCAAGCTGGTGCCGGAGGGCGAGTCCGATTTGGTCGATATCCTGACGTCTCTCAGCCGGGGCGAGGCCATGATCCTCGGCGAGGCCATCCCACTCCCTACCCGGACCCAGATTTATAAGCCCGACCCGACGCCCAACAGCAACGACGCGGATTTCTATTCGGCGTGGAAGTCCGGTCCGGAAGATTTAGACATCGAGGGTATCGTCGATCGATGGAGGCGGCAGGGGCGGTAAGCCGGGTGCTTGTCCGGTACTGGCCAGATTTCCGCCATTTTCTTGAATGTCTTGGGTATTATTAATCAGGCCCGTAAATACCCTCCTGGTATTTCGGGCCGCCGCCCAGGCCGGTACAAGCCCGGCCTGGGCTCACGCGGCTTGTCGCCGCGCCGGGGCATCCCTGCCCCGGATTAACCCGGCCTATATTTATAGGCCGGGTTAATAATGATTTAGATTGCCTATCTAAGGTCGGTCCACAATCTTATGCACAGGGACGGTGAACAACTGTCGTTCCTGCTTTAGTGGAGCGGCCACGCCTCAACGGTTATAATGCCGGTTGGTTATTTACGCGGCGTATCTGAAGCGGCGCGGCTCCTTTACGGTACAGCACTCCCTCATGACTTCCTTCGCCAAAGAAATTATTCCGGTCAGTCTCGAAGACGAGATGAAACAGTCCTATCTCGATTACGCCATGAGCGTGATCGTGGGGCGCGCCTTGCCGGATGTGCGTGACGGTTTGAAGCCGGTACATCGGCGCGTGCTTTACGCCATGCACGAGCTGAGCAACGATTGGAATAAGCCTTACAAGAAGTCTGCCCGCGTCGTGGGTGACGTCATCGGTAAATACCATCCGCACGGCGACGCCGCGGTGTATGACACGATCGTGCGCATGGCCCAGCCGTTTTCGCTGCGCTATATGCTAATCGACGGTCAGGGCAATTTCGGGTCGGTCGATGGCGATCCGCCGGCGGCCATGCGTTATACCGAAGTGCGCATGGCCCGCATTGCGCACGAATTGCTCGCCGATCTCGAGAAAGAGACGGTCGATTTCATCCCGAACTACGACGAATCCGAAAAAGAGCCTTCGGTACTGCCCACGCGCATTCCGAACTTGCTCATCAACGGTTCGGCAGGCATCGCGGTGGGCATGGCGACGAATATCCCGCCCCACAATCTCACCGAAGTCATCAGCGCCTGCTTGTTGCTGATCGAGAATCCGGATGCCGGCATCGCCGAACTGATGGAACACATCCCGGGACCGGATTTTCCCACAGCCGGCATCATCAATGGGGCGAGCGGCATCCGTGAAGCTTATCTCACCGGCCGGGGCCGCATTTACATCCGTGCCCGCTGCGATTTCGAGGAAGACGGCGGACGCACCAGCATCATCGTCAGCGAGTTGCCGTATCAGGTGAACAAGGCCCGGCTCATGGAAAAAATCGCCGAGCTGGCCAAGGAGGGGAAGCTGGAGGGCATTTCCGGGCTGCGCGACGAGTCGGACAAGGACGGCATGCGCATGGTGATCGAACTCAAGCGCGGCGAAGTGCCGGAAGTGGTGCTGAACAATCTCTATCAGCAGACCGCCATGCAGAGCGTGTTCGGCATCAATACCGTGGCCTTGCTGGACGGACGTCCGCGCTGTCTGAACCTCAAGGAGTTGCTCGCGGCGTTTATCGATCATCGCCGCGAAGTCGTCACCCGGCGCACGCTGTACGATCTTCGAAAAGCGCGCGAACGTGCGCATATCCTGGAAGGTCAGGCCGTCGCTCTCGCGAATATCGACGAAGTGATCGAACTGATCAAGACGTCGCCCAATCCTGCGGAAGCGAAACAGCGGCTATTGGAGCGCACCTGGCGTCCCGGCGTGGTTTCGGATCTTCTGGCCAGGGCGGAAGACGCAATGCGGTCCCGTCCGGAAAACCTCGCGGCCGGTTACGGTCTGACCGAACACGGTTACAACCTGTCGCCGGAGCAGGCGCAGGCAATTTTGGATCTCCGTCTGCACCGCCTGACCGGGCTGGAGCAGGACAAGATCATCGATGAATACAAGCAGCTGTTGGCGCAGATTGACGAGCTCCTCGAAATTTTGGCCAGCGACAAGCGATTGATGGAAGTCATCCGCGACGAGCTTGTCGCCATCCGCGACCAGTTCGGCGACAAGCGTCGCACCGAAATCATCGAGGACCGTCTCGATTTGTCCGCGGAAGATCTGATCACCGAGGAAGACGTGGTGGTCACGGTTTCCCACGAAGGCTACGTGAAATCGCAGCCGCTCGGCGCCTACCGGGCGCAACGGCGGGGCGGGCGCGGCAAGGCGGCGGCGACCACCAAGGAAGAGGATTTCATCGAAAAACTCATCGTGGCCAACACCCATGACACCATTCTGTGCTTTTCGAGCGTGGGCAAGGTGTACTGGCTCAAGGTCTACGAGCTGCCTTCGGCCAGCCGCGTGTCGCGCGGCAAGCCTTTCATCAATCTGCTGCCGCTGGAGCAGGGCGAGCGCATCAATGCCATCCTCCCGATTCGGGAATTCGACGAAAGCCATTACGTTTTCATGGCGACCGCCTCGGGTATCGTCAAAAAAGTGGGGCTGCGGGAGTTCGAGCGTCCGCGCCCGTCCGGGAAAATCGCCATCGATCTGCGGCAGGACGATCACTTGGTGAACGTGGCCATCACAGACGGCAAGCAGCATGTCATGCTGTTCAGCAATGCGGGCAAGGCCGTGTGCTTCGAGGAAGAGGACGTGCGGCCCATGGGGCGTGGCGCAACCGGCGTCCGCGGCATGACGCTGCACGACGGCCAGAAGATCATTGCCCTCATCATCGGCACCGAGGGTTCGGTGCTGAACATTACCGAAAACGGGTTCGGCAAGCGTACGGCGCTGAGCGACTTTCCGATACACCGCCGCGGCGGCCAAGGCGTGATCGCCATCCAAACCAGCGAACGTAACGGTTCGGTAGTCGGCGCCGTACTCGTTCAGGATTCGGACGAGATCATGCTGATCACCGATGCCGGCACGCTGGTGCGGACGCGGGTCGAAGAGATTCGGGAACTCGGGCGCAATACTCAAGGCGTGACGGTGATCCGCCTCAGTCCGGGTGAAAAAGTCGTCGGAGTGGACAGGATTCCGGTCCTTGAGGGCGAAAACGACGAGTTGGCGGAAACGGATGAAGACCAGGAGGGCGACGATGGCTAGGGTTTACAATTTCAGCGCGGGACCGTCCATGCTTCCCGAGCCGGTGTTGCTCCGCGCGCGCGAAGAGTTGCCGGATTGGCATTCCACTGGTATGTCGATCATGGAAATGAGTCACCGCGGCAAAGATTTTGTCGCCGTCGCCGAGAAATCCGAGGCGGACCTGCGCGAGCTTCTGACGATTCCGGCGAATTACAAAGTCTTGTTTTTACAAGGTGGCGCGACCGGACAATTCGCGGCGGTCCCAATGAATCTTCTTCGGGGAAAATTCAAGGCTTGCTATGTCAATACCGGCCTCTGGTCGGAGAAGGCCGTTTCCGAGGCCGAGCGGTACTGCTCGGTCGCTATTGCGGCGAGTTCCAAGGAAAGCGGCTTTACGACTGTTCCGCCTCGCTCCGATTGGCGCATCGATCCGGATGCGGCTTATCTCCATTACACCGCCAACGAAACCATCGGCGGGGTCGAATTCCAGGATGTTCCTGACTCGGCCGGGCTGCCGCTGGTTTGCGACATGTCGTCCAATATCCTGTCGCGCCCGCTGGATGTCGGCCGATTCGGCCTGATTTACGCCGGCGCGCAGAAAAACATGGGGCCGGCCGGTATCGTCGTGGTGATCGTGCGCGAAGATCTGATCGGGCAGGCCCTGACTGGTACGCCGTCGATCTTCGACTATAAGAAGCAGGCGGACAGCGGTTCCATGCTCAATACGCCGCCGACCTACAACTGGTATTTGCTGGGCCTGGTGTTGGAGTGGCTGAGGGATCAGGGCGGATTGGCTGCCGTCGAAGCGCGCAATATCCGTAAGGCGGAAAAACTGTACGCCGCTATCGACGGTTCGACGTTCTATTCGAACCCCATCCAGCCGGCTTATCGTTCCCGCATGAACGTCCCGTTCCGGCTGGCGAAAGCGGACCTGGAAAAAACGTTTTTGGCCGAAGCCAAAGCAGCAGGATTAGTGAACCTGGAGGGGCACCGGTCGGTAGGTGGATTCAGGGCTAGCATCTACAACGCGATGCCTGAAGAAGGAGTCGATGCCTTAATCGAATTCATGCGCGAGTTCGAGCGCAGACACGGATAGTTTCATGTTCAAGATTCTCACCTACGACAACATCTCGGTGGCCGGATTAGAGCGACTGCCCCGCGACCGTTACGAGATTGCGTCGGAAATTCAGCATCCCGACGCGATACTGCTGCGCTCCCATAACCTCCACGGCGTGCCCATCCCGGAATCGGTGAAGGCGGTGGGACGTGCCGGCGCCGGGGTGAACAACATTCCCGTCGCGGAGTATTCGAAGTGCGGCATTCCGGTGTTCAATGCACCGGGCGCCAACGCCAATGCCGTGAAAGAGTTGGTCATTGCGGGGATGCTATTGGCGGCCCGCAACATTTGTACGGCTTGGGACTTTGCCCGCCAGTTGGAGGGCGACGACGAGACGATTCATCACCGCGTCGAAAAAACTAAGAAACAATTCGCCGGTTTCGAGCTGGCGGGCAAGACCTTGGGGGTTTTGGGACTGGGCGCTATTGGCGTAAGAGTGGCCAATGCGGCGACGGGTTTGGGCATGCATGTGATCGGTTACGATCCGCTGCTTACCGTCGAAAGCGCCTGGCAGCTGTCTTCGTCGGTTGCGCGGGCCGCGAGCATCGACGATTTGATTGCGAAGGTCGACCTCCTGACCTTGCACGTGCCGCTGAACGATCAGACGCGCCACCTCGTCAATGCGGCACGAATCGGCATCATGAAGAAAGGGGCGGTCTTGCTCAATTTTTCTCGCGCCGGCATCGTGGACGACGCCAGCGTGTACGGCGCTTTGAACGCAGGCCATCTCGCCGCTTATGTATGCGACTTTCCTTCGCGCGCCATGCTGGACCATCCCCACGCAGTCGTACTTCCGCATCTCGGTGCCTCCACCGCCGAAGCCGAGGAAAACTGTGCGGTAATGGTGGCCGATAGAGTGCGGGATTTTCTGGAAAACGGTAACATCCGACACTCGGTGAATTTTCCGGACGTGGTCATGCCGCGGACCGAGGGCGTCCGCCTCGGAATAGCGAATGAGAACGTGCCCAAGATGGTAGGGCAGATTTCCGGTGCGCTGGCCGACGCCAACCTCAATATTCTCGATTTGTTGAACAAGTCGAGAGGTGAACTTGCTTATACGCTCATCGACCTCAATACCGAGGTGCCCGCCGAAACGCTGGAACATATCCGGGCCATCAAGGGAGTGCTTTCCGCCCGCGTCATATAACGAGTTGTCATGGAGAATTCGAACAATACATCGACTGTCGATACTGCGTTGCTTCACCTCCGCAAGGAGATCGATGCGATCGACGATCGGATCTTGGAGCTGTTGAACCAGCGTGCGCGCTGCGCCCAGCAAGTTGCCGAAATCAAGACGGCGGCGGGCGAGGTCGATTGTTTTCACCGCCCCGAGCGGGAAGCGGAAGTGCTGCGGCGCATCGCCGAAAACAATAGCGGTCCTTTGAGCCAGGAAGCAGTCACCCGTTTTTTCCGCGAGCTCATGTCGGAATGCCTGGCCTTGGAAAAACCGTTGACCGTTGCTTTTCTCGGTCCTCAGGGCACGTTTACGCAGCAGGCCGCTTACAAACACTTCGGCCATGCCATTCAGGCGGTGCCCTTGCCGGCTATCGACGAAATTTTCCGGGCTGTCGAAAGCGGCGCCTGCCAGTACGGCGTGGTGCCCGTCGAAAATTCTACCGAAGGGGTGATCACCCACACCCTGGATAGCTTTTTGCGATCCTTTTTGCTCATCGCCGGCGAGGTGGGGCTGCGTATTCACCACAACCTGATGAGCAAGTTGAGTAGCTCCGAAGAAATACGTGAAGTTTTCTCCCATCAACAATCTCTCGCTCAATGCCGCGAATGGCTGGATCGTTATCTTCCGAACGTTCGGAAGACCGCCGTCAGCAGCAATGCCGAGGCGGCACGACTTGCCGCTGTCATGCCGAATACCGCGGCCATAGCGGGGGAAGTGGCGGCCGAGCTGTATGGACTCAATGTTCTGGAGCGCAACATCGAAGACGAGCCGGACAATACCACGCGGTTCTTGGTGATCGGGCGGAATCCGGTCGGAGCCACCGGAAACGATAAGACGTCGTTACTCCTCTCGACCCGGAACAATCCCGGCGCTCTTTATGCTGTCCTCGAGCCTTTTGCGAGGCACAGCATCAGCATGACCAAAATCGAATCCCGACCGTCTCGCCGGGGTACGTGGGACTATGTCTTCTTCGTCGATGTGGAAGGACACCGGAATGAACCTCGATTGGCGGAGGCATTAAAGGAAGTTGAGAAAAGCGTCACGATGTTGAAAATTCTCGGTTCTTATCCTCGGGCCTCGTCTTGATCGTTCGATCCTAGTATTCGATTCATCTTTATGAAAGCAGAACATTTAGCCGTTCCCGGAGTTCGGGCGCTCACGCCTTACCTGCCCGGCAAACCCATCAGTGAACTGGAACGGGAGTTAGGGCTACGCAATATCGTCAAATTGGCATCGAACGAGAACCCTCTAGGGCCTAGCCCGAAGGCGCTCGAAGCAGCACGCCGTGCATCATCCGAAATCCACCTATACCCGGACGGCAGCGGTTTCGAGCTCAAGGCCGCATTATCGCGCAAACTCGATGTCCGACCCGAACAGATTACCTTGGGTAACGGTTCCAACGACGCACTGGAGTTGGTGGCCCGCGCTTTCCTGTCCCCGCAGTCGAAAGCGATCTATTCCGAATATGCCTTTGCGGTTTATTCCATCGTGACGCAAGCCGTCGGCGCACAGGCGGTCGTTGCACCGGCCCATGATGGCTCTCACGGGCCGCGTTATGGCCATGACTTGCAAGCCATGGCCCAGGCAGTTGATGAATCGACGCGGGTCGTATTCATTGCCAATCCCAATAATCCGACCGGGACCTATTTGACGAAATCGGAGTTGTGCGGTTTTCTCGGCGACCTTCCCGAGCATGTCATCGCCGTTGTGGACGAGGCGTATTTCGAATATGTTGAAGCTCCCGACTATCCCGATTGCATAGAGTGGCTGTCCGATTTTCCCAATTTGATCGTGATCCGGACTTTTTCCAAAGCCTATGGACTGGCGGGGCTGCGGGTCGGGTATGCGGTGTCGAGCCCAGCGATTGCCGATCTTTTGAATCGCGTGCGGCAACCGTTCAACGTCAATTCTCTGGCCTTGGAAGCCGCCAAGGCTGCACTCGACGACAACGATCATCTGACCCGTTCGGTTAGCTTGAATCGAGAGGGCTTGCGTCGACTAAGCGAAGCCTTCACCGAGCGCGACTTAAGCTTCATTCCTTCGGTCGGCAACTTCATTATGGTCGACATGGGAAGACCGGCAGCCCCGGTTTACGAGGCGCTGTTACGGCAGGGCGTCATCGTTCGGCCGGTTGCCAATTACGGGCTTCCCAATCATTTGCGGGTCACCGTCGGTACCGAGGAAGAAAACCGGATTTTCCTGGCCGCACTGGACCGTGTCTTGGCCTTATGATCGAGCGTCTATGCATCATCGGCGTGGGGCTGATCGGCGGATCGGTGGCGCGTGCCGCGCGCGCCAAAGGGCTCTGCCATGAAATCGTGGGCGTCGATGCCGATACCGATAACTTGCGAAACGCATTGGAATGCGGTGTCATCGACGTCGGATATTCCGATACATCGCAAGGCGCTGCAAGTGCCGATTTGGTGATGATCGCGACCCCGGTCGGGACCTTTGATGCCATTTTTAGCGCGTTGAAGCCGGTATGGTCCACCCGAGCGGTCGTTACGGACGCGGGCAGCACGAAGTGTAATGTCATCGAATCCGCCGAAAGAGTTTTTGGTGAAATTCCCGACAATTTTGTGCCAGGCCACCCGATCGCGGGAGCCGAACGGAGCGGTGTGGATGCCTCGACCGCCGATTTGTATCAGGGCAAGCGAGTTATCCTGACGCCTCTAAACAACACGTCGCCGCTGGCCATCAAGCGGGTTGAGCGTTTTTGGCGAGCGATAGGAGCCAAGGTTTCGGAAATGGAGCCAGCCCATCACGACGAAGTGTTGGCCGCGACCAGCCATTTGCCTCACGTGTTGGCCTTTACGCTGACTTACATGCTAGGTAAGAAAGACGAGCAGCAGGAAATTTTTCAGTATGCCGCTGGCGGATTTCGGGACTTTACCCGTATCGCGTCCAGCGATCCGAAAATGTGGCTGGATATCTGCCTCGCGAACCGGCGGCAAATCGTATCCTTGATCCATCAGTTCCGCGAAGAGCTTAGTGTGGCCGCTGGTCTGATTTCGAGAGGGGCCGAGGACGAACTCTATTCTTTATTCTCCGAAGCCCGCAGTGCGCGACAACGATTCTTAGATCAACTTGAAAAATAACAGGTCCATGCAGAACAACACGATCAGCTTTCGGGTGCAGCCGGGTGGCACGCTTCGCGGAGAGGCCCGGGTGCCCGGCGATAAATCCATCTCCCATCGATCCATCATGTTGGGTGCGCTGGCCGAAGGCACGACCCGCGTCACCGGCTTTTTGGAAGCGGAAGATTGCCTCGCCACTATGAATGCGTTTCGGGCGATGGGCGTCGACATCGAGGGCCCGCAAGACGGGCAGGTGTGCATTCGAGGTGTGGGGCTGCATGGGTTGCGTGCGCCCAAAGAACCGTTGTACCTGGGGAATTCGGGCACGTCGATGCGTCTCCTTTGCGGTCTGTTGGCGGGGCAGCATTTTGACTCGGTTTTGACCGGCGACGTTTCTCTTTCCCGCCGCCCCATGAAGCGAGTAACCGAGCCGCTACGTACGATGGGCGCAGTGGTGGAAACTACCGAGGCGGGAACCGCTCCGCTCAAGATTAGAGGCAGCATCAAGCTGAGGGGGATTCACTACGATATGCCGGTGGCCAGTGCCCAGGTCAAGTCCTGTCTTCTCTTGGCCGGGCTTTACGCCGCCGGTAGAACGTGTGTGCGCGAGCCGGCTCCTACGCGCGATCATACCGAGCGCATGTTGGCCGGATTTTCCTATCCGGTGGTTCGTGAAGGCGATACCGTATGCGTACAGCCGGACGGGAGACTTGTTGCCTGCGACATCGATGTGCCTGGCGACATATCATCGGCGGCATTTTTCATGGTCGGCGCAGCAATCGGCGAAGATGCCGATGTCACCCTCCGGCATGTGGGCGTGAATCCGACTCGTACCGGGGTTTTGGACATTCTGCGTCTGATGGGGGCGGATATTCAGGTCGTCGATGTCCGCGAGATGGGCGGTGAGCCGGTTGCGGATATCCGCATCCGTTCAAGTCGCCTGCGCGGGATCGAGATTCCGCAAGAATTGGTGCCTTTGGCGATCGACGAGTTTCCGGTTCTGTTTGTCGCCGCGGCTTGCGCCGAGGGGGAAACTCGATTGACCGGCGCCGAGGAACTACGGGTCAAGGAAAGCGATCGTATCCAAGTAATGGCTGACGGTTTGCAAGCCTTGGGCATCGACGCCCAGCCGACGCCGGATGGGATGATTGTACGGGGCGGAAAACTGTCCGGGGGGAAAGTAAATTCCCACGGCGATCATCGTATTGCCATGGCATTTTCTGTTGCCGCGCTGCGGGCCGCCGGCCTGATCGAAATCGACGACTGCGCGAACGTCAATACATCCTTTCCGAGCTTCGTGGAGTTGGCGCGCGATATGGGCCTAAACATCACTGCCATTTTCGGCGAGATCCTATGACAACGAAGGTACCGGTGATCACCATCGATGGGCCGAGCGGTGCCGGTAAGGGGACGGTGAGCCGTGCGTTGGCCAAGACGCTGGGCTGGCATTTCTTGGACAGCGGGGCCATCTACCGTTCATTGGCCTTCGCCGTTACCCAGGCTGCGATCGACCCCCACAATGTCGACGCCGTTGTCAGTGTCGCGCGGTCGATGGATCTTCAATTCGAGGCGAACGATCCGCCGCGCATCCTTCTGAACGGCCAGGAGATTACCTGTCAAATCCAGACGGAAGACTGCGGCAACACGGCTTCGAAGATCGCCGCTTATGGGCCGGTACGACAGGCACTCTTGCAGAAGCAGCGCGATTTTCAGCGAGAACCCGGCTTGGTCGCAGACGGCCGCGACATGGGCACAGTCGTTTTTCCCGACGCCCCGTATAAGATATTTTTAACTGCCAG
This sequence comes from Methylocaldum sp. RMAD-M, assembly GCF_017832375.1. Taxonomy (NCBI): domain Bacteria; kingdom Pseudomonadati; phylum Pseudomonadota; class Gammaproteobacteria; order Methylococcales; family Methylococcaceae; genus Methylocaldum; species Methylocaldum sp. RMAD-M. The sequence goes on from NZ_JAFIBZ010000001.1 coordinate 437,007, forward strand.
CGCGGAAGTGCGCGCAAAAAGGCGGCATAAGCAGTTGAAAGAGAAGGGGGCTGATGTTAACCTTGAACGCTTAACGAAAGAGATTGAAGAACGGGACCGGCGCGACAAGGAACGTGCTGAGGCGCCGCTGATTGTACCGGATGGCGCTGTTCTGATTGATTCGTCCGATCTCACGATTGATCAAGTTATCGCCCGATGTCTCGATATTATAGGCGGTAGGTAAGATCGTAATCGGTAATTTTTGAGGCGTTGCCGGCGTTTGCTCGGCAATTTGTTTAACCAATTAACCCAAACGGCTAGGGAAACTTGGCTGTTAGAACCAAGTTCGTTTTATGAGCGATAGCTTTGCACAATTGTTTGAAGAGAGTCTGGCTCAGGCGGAAATGCGCCCAGGCAGCATCATCACGGGCACCGTAATCGATATCGGCCCCGATGTGGTCGTAGTCAATGCGGGATTGAAGTCGGAAGGCGTCATACCCAAATGGCAGTTCTTGAATTCCGACGGACAAATCGAAGTACAGATCGGCGACACGGTCGAAGTGGCGCTCGACATGCTGGAAGACGGTTTAGGGGCTACGCTGTTGTCCCGCGACAAGGCAAAGCGGTTGAAGGCATGGCAAGAGCTCGAACAGGCGTACGAGAAGAATGAGACCGTGGTCGGTAGAATTACGGGCAAGGTACGCGGAGGCTTCACGGTGGCCGTCGGTGCGTTGCGCGCCTTTTTGCCCGGATCTCTGGTCGATGTGCGTCCGGTCCGCGACACATCCTACTTGGAAGGGCGCGACCTCGAATTCAAGGTCATCAAGATCGACCAAAAGCGCAATAATGTTGTGCTTTCCCGCCGCGCCGTAGTGGAATCCGAGTTCAGCGCCGAGAAGGAAGCGTTGCTCGAGAACCTGAAAGAAGGTGCGATCGTCACGGGCGTGGTGAAGAACCTGACCGATTATGGCGCCTTTATCGATCTCGGCGGCATCGACGGCCTGCTCCACATTACCGATATGGCTTGGAAGAGAGTGCGGCATCCCTCGGAAGCCGTTCAGATCGGCCAAGAAATCCAGGTCAAGGTACTTAAATTTGATCAGGAAAAGAATCGCGTCTCGCTTGGCTTGAAGCAGCTGGGAGAGGATCCGTGGCTGAATATCGCACGTCGTTATCCGCCGGGCACGCGCCTTTTCGGAAAGGTCAGCAACCTTACGGATTACGGCTGTTTCGTCGAGTTGGAAGAGGGCGTCGAAGGCCTCGTTCACGTATCCGAGATGGATTGGACCAACAAGAACGTCAACCCGGCCAAGGTTATCCAGTTGGGTGAGGAAGTCGAGGTCATGGTACTCGACATCGACGAGGAGCGTCGTCGCATTTCTCTCGGCATGAAGCAGTGCAAGCCCAATCCTTGGGAAGAATTTGCTGCGAGCCACAAGAAGGGCGACAAGATTAAGGGCAGCATCAAGTCGATTACCGATTTCGGTATTTTCATCGGACTGGAAGGTGCTATCGACGGTCTGGTGCATCTGTCGGACATTTCTTGGTCCATTCCGGGCGAAGAAGCGATTCGCCAGTACAAGAAAGGCGATGAAGTGGAGACCATCATCCTGGCCATCGATCCTGAGCGGGAACGAATCTCGCTCGGCATAAAGCAGTTGGAGCAGGATCCCTTCCAGAATTACTTGGCGACCCACGAGAAAGGCAGCATTGTCAACGGGGTTGTCAAGGAAGTCGACGCTAAGGGGGCAGTTATCACCCTGGCTGACAGTGTTGAAGGCTATCTCCGCGCGTCCGAAATTTCTCGCGATCGAGTAGAAGACGCTCGTACCCAGTTGAAGGTAGGCGACGAAGTCGAAGCGAAGTTCATCGGGGTCGACAAGAAAAACAAATCCATTACTCTCTCGATTAAGGCGAAGGATCAAGAAGAGGAAGCTGCTGCAATCAAGGGGTACTCACAGCAATCTTCCTCCGGTATGCCTACTTTGGGAGATATCTTCAAGGAACAGATGGAAAATAAATAGTCAGGTCAAGCAAGGGGGGCGGACACACTGCCCCCCGCTATTTATGGAAATGACAGTGACAAAGTCAGAATTGATCAATCTCTTAGCAGAGAAGTACGGCCACTTGGCGTTTAAGGATGTCGAGTTGGCGGTAAAAGGAATGATCGAACATATGACCCATGCCCTTTCATCGGGCGAGCGCATCGAAATTAGAGGGTTCGGGAGTTTCTCGCTGCATTATCGTCCACCGAGGATGGGGCGGAATCCAAAAACAGGCGACTCAGTCGAGTTGGCTTCCAAGTTTGTACCTCATTTTAAGCCTGGCAAAGAACTGCGAGATCGAGTCAATCAAGCGCGGAGTTGAGTTGCCCCTGAGGCCGCCACAAATTAGGCGATATAGATTTGGTCCATTAAAGGCATCGTATTGCGTCTCCGTCCCTCTGTCTCTGTCCTAGCATATTCTGTTTAGCACACCAGCCGGTGTAAGTCCTTCCTCACAAAAATTGCCATCCAGCCGTGACGTGCTCCGACGTGCATTGCTGCACTGGGATCGTCTGGGTCCGGCGACAAGTCAATCTTGGAAAGTGCAGTGGAATGCGCTGGAGTGTCAGCAACCACGCCTATCAACTGCCTTGAAGGTGTCTATGAGAACGCCTCCAATACTGTCCGCTTCGGCAGTAACAGAACCCAAGCGCTGCTTTCATCGGTCTCTCATCTGTAAAGCACTGCCTAAATGACTTGTCGGCAAAAGCTTACGCAAAAATCCGAAAATTCCTACAGTAATTTCAATTGCATATGCGGCATCGACTGCTAGCTTTAAGCTTGCAACATATTTGCAACCTACAGGAGCCGTCATGTTGAAGCTTAGGAAAGTTATATTTGCATTAATGCTTTTTAGCTGTGCGTGGTGCGTATCAGCTGAACCAGTAGATATTAATTCCGCTACGGCCGACCAGCTTGCCCAAAGTTTAAACGGTGTAGGCAAGGCAAAAGCGGAAGCGATTATTCAGGATCGTGAAAAAAACGGCAAATTTAAGTCGGCGGATGATTTGGCGCGTGTCAAAGGAATTGGCACCGCGACAATCGAAAAGAACCGCGACAAGATTACTGTCGGCGCTGAAGCACCAAATTCGGCAGCGGCATCTGCCAAGGCCAAATAATCAAAAATCGACTATCGATTCCGAAAGGCTCCTTCGTGGAGCCTTTTTTTTGAAAAATAAATTTCCATCCTTGGTGAGCGCCATCGAACTCAAGGCTAAAATACTCGAGGGAATTAAAACGAGTGAAAGTGATTTCTATGAGTTCAAACATCGTATGGCACAACGCGTCCGTAACACGAGAAAAGCGAGAGCGGCTTAATGGGCACAAAAGCTTTATTTTATGGTTTACCGGCCTTTCCGGGGCCGGTAAATCGACCTTGGCTCATCGTGTCGAAGAGCTGCTGTTCGAACGGGGATGTCGTACCTACGTGTTCGATGGCGATAACGTACGGCATGGACTTTGCTCTGATTTAGCGTTCAGTATAGAAGACAGACGGGAAAATATCCGCCGCATCGGCGAGATGAGTAAGCTGTTCATCGATGCAGGCGTTATTGCTCTGACGGCTTTTATATCCCCGTTTCGACGGGACCGACAAATGGTGAGATCACTAGTCGGTGAGGGAGATTTCATCGAAGTTTACTGCGATGCATCGGTAGAGGTGTGCGAAAATCGTGACGTCAAAGGTTTGTATAAGAGGGCTCGACTTGGCGAAATTCCTGATTTTACAGGCATCTCTTCTCCGTACGAGGAGCCAGAAAATCCTGAAATTACCTTACATTCAGGTGTCGACTCTTTGGATACATGTGCTCAGATAGTGCTTCGATATCTCGAGGATAAACACAAGATTTAATTTGGTTGAGTAAAGAGCAAAGCAAACAATGAAGAGGATTGTAAGAAAAGCAGTTTTTCCGGTTGCCGGCCTAGGAACGCGATTTCTTCCAGCCACTAAGGCGAGCCCGAAAGAAATGTTGCCTATTGTAGACAAGCCATTGATCCAATATGCCGTGGAAGAAGCGGTTGCGGCCGGGGTCGACGTCATGGTGTTCATTACTAGCCGGACGAAAAGGGCAATTTCAGATCATTTCGACAAGGCCTACGAACTTGAAACCGAGCTGGCCAACCGCGGTAAGTCGGAGATCTTGCGGATTGTTCAAAACATCGTCCCGCCCCATGTCACTTGCGTTTACATTCGCCAAGCGGAAGCCTTGGGCTTGGGGCACGCAGTCAATTGTGCTCGGGCTGTGATTGGAGATGAACCCTTCGCCGTGTTGCTGGCTGACGACATGATCGACGATGGGCATACCGGCTGTCTGTCGCAGATGGTTAAAATCTTCGACGAATGGCAGTGTTCGGTACTGGGAGTTGAGAGGATCGCTCCTTCGGAAACTCAAAGCTACGGCATCGTTAAAGCTAATCTGATTCAAGACAACATTGGAAAGTTGGAGCAAATCGTCGAGAAACCGAAGCCAGAAAATGCACCTTCGAATTTGGCGGTAGTTGGTCGGTACATTTTAACCCCTGCCATTTTTGACAAACTCGATAACGTGGCTAAAGGGGCCGGCGGCGAAATTCAACTTACCGATGCTATTGCGATGCTGCTGCACGAGGAACCGGTTCTAGCTTATGAATTCCATGGTAAACGTTATGACTGCGGTTCAAAGCTCGGATATTTGATCGCAACGGTAGAGCAGGGCCTGAAACATCCAGAACTGAGTGATAGCTTCAAGGACTATTTGACCACTCTCAAGTTGTCGTAGTGGCGCCTGAAGGGTGTCACCGGGCGGATGGAGTTCCCATACGCGGAAATAGGGGAGGGTCTAGGTAAGGTTGGACATCTAAAATCAGTGCATCGTCCGCGCGATTTTTTACGAACTCAGACGTCGCGCGTTGTACGGCCCGATGCTAAGCTTTGAGGTGAGCGTGGCGGTCGAGTGATCTCTCTCGACCGCCAAGACTTAAACAATGCTTCGTACGCGCAATTGACCACTCAAATATAGAGAGCGCTGCGCGAACGCGCGTCAATGCAGTGTCGGAGAAAGCGACGCATAGGTCCAGTTAACGCAAGTCCTCGGAAAACAGCGAAACACTCTATTTCAGTTTGGCCAAGCCTTCGCCTCGCGGATCGCTGGCGGCGTAAACGCGATTAATGCTCTTGTCCCAGAGAACCGATTGCATGTCACCGTAGCGGCGATCGATGGGTTTCAACTCATGACCCCTTTTCTTAAGTTCCACTTGCTCCTCCTCGGTTAGGCCGCCGGGTTCATATTGGATAACATCCGGTAGATATTGATGGTGAAATCGAGGAATGGACACCCAAGAATCCGGTGTGTGGCCTTCGGCGAAATCCAAAACGGCTAGCAGTACCATGGAGACGATACGGCTTCCGCCGGGGGTTCCGATCATGCCTATGCGATGCTGGTCCTCAACAAACGTCGGCGTCATGCTGGACAGCATCCGTTTACCGGGTGCAATGGTGTTAGCCTCACCGCCTACCAATCCGTAAACGTTGCTTGAGCCGGGATGAGCGGCAAAATCATCCATCTCGTCGTTCAGCAATACGCCGGTGCCAGGAGGCATAAATCCGGAGCCAAAAGGATAGTTGACGCTTAGAGTGGCGGCGACACGATTGCCTTCCCTGTCTAGAACGGAAAAATGAGTGGTGTTTTCGCCATCCGGCTCAGGGGCGTTGAACTGACTTAAATACAGACTCGGGAGTGCTCGGCTCGGGTGTATCGCCGCGCGTAAACCGGCGGCATAATTCGGGCTGAGTAACCGACGTAACGGCATCATTACGAAATCGGGATCACCCAGGAATCGCTCGCGGTCGTGATAGGCGCGCCGCATGGCTTCGACTATGAGATGCTTGCGGGTAGTGCTGTCGACGGCTTTCAGATCGTAGCCGGACAATATGTTCAGGATTTCGATCAAGCCGATCCCGCCCGCGGAAGGCGGTGGTGGCGCGGTTATGCGTATTCCACGGTAGAAGCCTTGAACGGGCTCCCGCTCGACTACACGATAATCGGACAAGTCTTGTACGGTCCAAATGCCGCCGGCACTTCGGACGCCTTCGACTAATCTTTTCGCGGTATCGCCGTTATAAAAGCCGATCTTGCCGGATTCGCCGAGCTGCTTGAGCGTATTCGCGAGTTCCTTTTGCTTCAAAAGCGCACCGGGCTCGGGCATTTTCCCATTGACTAGAAAAACGTTGGCTGCTGCTTTCGACCTGCGCAATACGTCGGCGCGAAATGACAGTAGTCGACAATGACGTTCACTTATGGGAAACCCGTCTTCGGCATAGCGAATAGCCGGCGCTAAGTCGCTAGAGAGTGGGAGCCGTCCGTAATTCCGGGCAAGATGCACGAGCGCAGCCGGCATGCCTGGAATGCCCGCAGAAAGAGCTCCGTTGACTGATTTGTTGGGCACGGCTTTTCCTTCGTCATCGAGGTACATGTCGGGCCGGGCCGCCAAGGGAGCCCGCTCTCGACCGTCCAGCATCACCGTTTTGCCGTCGGACGCTCGATGAAGAAGCCAAAAGCCGCCACCGCCGAGCCCCGATCCCGCAGGTTCGACCACTGCGAGTGCTGCACTGATGGCCACCGCGGCATCGAACGCATTACCGCCCTTATCCAGAATTTCAAAACCGGCTTCCGTGGCGAGCGGGTGCGCGCTGGCGATGGCAGCTTGTGGCGGAGCAGCCGTCGCTACCGGCAAGAAAAAGATAAGGCAGAAAGTGAGCCGGATTAGCCGCGGCTTAAGAAACGACCTGCTAAGAAGTTTAAGCGTGTTGACTTGGCGGTTGACCCATGGAGAGTACGGACGGAATCGACTGTCCATTACCTAATTGTCACGTTAAGGCGAAGGTAAGCCGTTAGGCCTTGAGCCCCAGTACGTCCTGCATGTCGTAAATGCCCGGCGTTTTGTCCATAAGCCAAATGGCGGCGCGCATGGCTCCCTTGGCAAAGGTCATGCGGCTGGTCGCGTTATGGGTAATTTCGACGCGCTCGCCTTCGTCGGCGAACATCACGGTATGTTCGCCCACGATATCGCCAGCCCGAATCACGGAAAAGCCTATCGTTTTGGGATCGCGTTCCCCGGTGTAGCCTTCCCGTCCATAGACGGCGCATTCGCGCAGATCTCGGCCGAGTGCGGCGGCCACGACCTCGCCCATACGTAATGCCGTCCCGGAGGGGGCATCCACTTTATGCCTGTGATGGGCCTCGATGATCTCGATATCGGTTTGCTCGCCGATGACCTTCGCAGCGATTTCCAACAGTTTGAGGCAAAGATTTACCCCTACGCTCATGTTCGGTGCTAGTACGAGCGGTATCGTAAGTGCGATATGTTCGATATCCGCTTTCTGTTCAGGCGTGAAGCCAGTCGTACCGATAACGAGTCGTTTACCGTGCTCCCGACACACCGCGAGATGTTCCATGGTTGCCTCGGGGCGAGTGAAGTCGACGACGACATCGAGGCCCGAGACGACGCGGCTCAGGTCGTCAACCACGGGGATGTTGAGCTTCGACAGTCCGGCAAGCTCTCCGGCGTCCCTCCCCGTTTCGGGGCTGCCTTTTCTCTCCACCGCGGCTGTCAGGAGCATTCCGTTGGTGTCGAGGCAGGCGCGTATCAAGGCTTGTCCCATGCGACCAGCGGCTCCGACGATTCCAACTTTGATCATTATGGTTTTCCTGAGATATGGCTTTGGTATTTTCGTGTCGATCAGTGGCCTTGCGGCGTTTCGACAATCCGGCAATCCGGCAATTAAAGCCCGAGTTTGTCGAAAAACTGTTTCACTCCGTCGAGCCAGCCATGTGCTTGTGGACTGTGATGACTGCCGCCCCCGCTCAGGGAGTCGTCCAGTTTCTTGATCAACTCGATCTGGTCCTTATTGAGATGTACCGGCGTTTCGATACGGACTCGGCACAACAGATCGCCCTGCGGGCCGCCGCGCACCGGTTTTACCCCTTTGCCGCGCAGCCGGAACAGCCGGCCGGTTTGGGTTTCCGCGGGAATCTTAAGTACCACTTTGCCATCGAGCGTTGGAACCTCCAGTTCGCCGCCCAAACAAGCGGTCGGGAAGCTGATCGGAACCTCACAATAGAGATTGGCACCATCCCGGGTAAAAATCGGGTGCTCTTTAACGGAGATTTGTACGTACAAGTCGCCCGGTGGTCCTCCGCTTTCTCCCGCTTCGCCTTCGCCGGCCAAACGGATACGATCCCCCGTGTCCACACCTGGCGGGATCTTGACTGATAGCGTTTTGGTTTCCTGAACACGTCCCTGCCCGTGACAGACGCGACAAGGATCCTTTATTTGCTGGCCCGTACCGTGACAGGTCGGGCAGGTTTGCTGCACGGCGAAGAAGCCTTGTTGCATGCGGATGGCGCCATGGCCCTGGCAAGTAGAGCAGGTCGTGGGTCCCGTGCCCTTCTTGGCGCCGGTGCCATTGCATTCGTCACAAGTTACGAAGGTCGGTACGCGGATCTTGACTTCGGTGCCCGCGACCGCTTCCTCGAGGGTGATCTCCAGGTTATAGCGAAGATCGGCACCGCGTTGCACGCGACTGCCCCGTCTTCGGCCTGTCGCACCGCCACCGAAGATATCACCAAAGACATCACTGAAGATGTCGCTGAAACTTTCGCCGGTAAAGCCGAACCCACCGGCTGCGCCCATGGATGGATCAACTCCGGCATGGCCGAATTGATCATAAGCGGAACGCTTCTTCGGATCGGAAAGCACATCGTAGGCTTCCTTGATCTTTTTGAACTGCTCTTCCGCTTTCGGATTGTCGCGGTTGCGATCTGGATGATATTTCATCGCTAAGCGGCGAAAGCTCTTTTTGATGTCGCTATCGCTCGCGTTTCGCGCCACGCCTAAAAGTTCGTAATAATCTTCTTTCGCCATAACATAAAGAGCCGCAGGGCTTTGCCTGCGGCTAAGTTGGAGTCAATGCGCAGGACGCATCAAACTTGCCCGAAATACTCAGGCGTTAATTCCTCGCCACCTTCCCTCACCCGAAAGCTCGACTGCTTTACGCATAAACTTAGGAGAGGAGGGCGGATGAGCAGAGCAGTTTGCTTCCGCTCATCTGCATTCATGGCACAGTGCCAAACCGAGCGATAAGGCCTTATTTCCGATCCTCTTTCACTTCTTCGAATTCGGCATCGACGACATCTTCGCCTGCCTTGGCTTCCGTCGGTTGTTCGGTTTCAGCGCCGGGCGAACCAGCTGTCTCGCCTTTCTGTGCGTATAAGCGTTCCGCCAGTTTACCCGAAAGCTCGGTCAGATGTTCAGTCTTTCGCTCGATTTCCGCCTTATCGTCACCGTTCATGGCGGTCTTCAATTCACTAATCGCACCTTCGATTTTGCTGCGCTCGTCGCTTTCCACTTTATCGCCAAGTTCGTGCAGCGTCTTGTTCGTTGCATGGATCATGGCGTCTGCGTTATTGCGCGCAGTTACCAGTTCGTGCAGTTTCTTGTCTTCTTCGGCATGCAGTTCCGCATCCTTGACCATACGCTTGATCTCGTCCTCGGTCAGGCCGCTGGAGGCGGTGATGCGGATCGATTGCTGCTTGCCAGTAGCTTTGTCCTTGGCCGACACGTGCAGGATGCCGTTGGCGTCGATATCGAAAGTCACTTCGACCTGCGGTATGCCGCGCGGAGCCGGCGGGATGTCGGTCAGATCGAATTTGCCGAGAGACTTGTTGTCTTTCGCCATTTCACGTTCGCCCTGCAGGACGTGAATCGTAACCGCGGTTTGGTTGTCCTCGGCCGTCGAGAAGACCTGCCCGGTTTTGGTGGGGATGGTGGTGTTCTTCTCGATCAGCTTGGTCATGACGCCGCCCAAGGTCTCGATGCCTAGAGACAACGGAGTGACGTCCAGCAGCAGTACGTCTTTGACCTGTCCACCTAGAACGCCGCCTTGGATCGCCGCACCGAGCGCCACCGCTTCATCCGGATTGACGTCCTTGCGAGGCTCTTTGCCGAAGATGTCCTTCACGAAATCCTGAACTTTCGGCATGCGCGTCTGCCCACCGACGAGGATAACCTCGTTGATTTCGCTGGGCTTGAGGCCAGCATCCTTGAGCGCGGTTTCGCACGGGCCTTTTGTCTTCAAGATCAGATCCTCGACCAAGGATTCGAGCTTGGCACGGGTAAGCTTCATATTGAGATGCTTGGGCCCGCTCGCATCGGCCGTGACGTAGGGCAGGTTGATGTCGGTCTGCTGGCTCGAAGACAGCTCGATCTTCGCCTTTTCCGCCGCTTCCTTCAGGCGTTGCAGAGCCAACGGATCATTGTGCAGGTCGATGCCGTTCTCTTTTTTAAACTCGTCGCAGATGTAATCGATGATGCGCAGGTCGAAGTCTTCGCCGCCAAGATGGGTGTCGCCGTTGGTGGAAAGTACTTCAAACTGATGCTCACCGTCGACTTCGGCAATTTCGATGATGGAAATATCGAACGTACCGCCGCCGAGATCGTAGACCGCAACTTTGATGTCTCCGTGCTTTCTGTCCAGACCGAAGGCCATGGCTGCGGCGGTCGGCTCATTGATGATGCGCTTGACATCGAGCCCAGCAATGCGGCCGGCGTCTTTCGTTGCTTGGCGTTGGGAGTCGTTAAAGTACGCGGGTACGGTGATGACCGCCTCTTTGATCTCCTCGCCGAGAAACGCTTCGGCGTCCTTTTTCAGCTTCATCAATACGCGTGCCGAAATTTCCGGAGGGGCCATTTTTTTGCCGTTGACTTCGACCCACGCGTCGCCGTTATCGGCTTCGACAATCTTGTACGGCACAAGATGTATGTCTTTTTGAACCACAGAATCCTTGAAGCGGCGTCCGATAAGCCGCTTTATGGCATATAAGGTATTCTTGGGATTGGTGATCGCCTGCCGCTTAGCGGACTGCCCGACCAGTACCTCGTTATCGGCCGTAAAGGCCACGACCGAGGGGGTGGTGCGAGCGCCTTCGGCATTTTCGATGACGCGCGGTTTGCCCCCTTCAAGAATGGCCACACAGGAATTGGTGGTGCCCAAATCGATGCCAATAATCTTCGCCATTTAATTCTCCAAATTAATCAATAGCTTGTGGGTTAGGTGTGGGTTTAGCGTTAATATGGGGGCGCCAAGGCTGATTTCAAGCTTGCTCGTCGATGCGCGTGGATTCTGCGGCGGCTTGGGCAATAACCACCATGGCCGGACGTAACAGGCGATCATGGAGGAGATATCCTTTTTGGAAAACTTTTACCACCGTATTGGGCTCGATATCAGTGGTCGGTTGCATCGCCATGGCCTGGTGTAAGTCCGGATTGAACTTTTCGCCTATGGGATCCACTGCTCGGACGCTGAATTTTTCCAGTACCGAATTCAGCTGCTTTAGCGTGAGCTCCATGCCTTCGCGCAATTTCACCACATCCGAGGTCTCTCCGACGGCCGCTTGCAGCCCGAGTTCGAGGCTATCGACCACGGTCAATAGCTCCTTCGAAAATTTCTCCAGAGCATATTTATTGGCATTCTGGAGTTCTTTTTCCGAGCGTCGGCGCAAATTCTCCAACTCGGCCTGGGTGCGTACGAATTTGTCCCAATTCTCCTCCGCTCGGCGAGTTGCTTCGGTCAATTGCTGTGCAAGTTGCTCGATCGGCGTTGGTTCGACAACACCTTCTTCCGTTGTGATTGCCGTGTCGACAGAAGCGGCTTGTTCCGCTTGATCTGGCGCCTTTGGCGCCGATTCGGGCGAAGCCTGGTCTTTGCTCATATAACTGCTCCTCAACGAAAAATAATGAGCCCGTGTGCCTATGCACGCACACAGGTCGACGATTTCTACCAATATGGGTTAAGAATTAAGATGGGGTCAGCGATTTTTGATTCAAGGCGGCCCCCAACAATTTCGCGGTAATGTCAACCAAAGGAATGACCCGCTCATACGCCATGCGGGTGGGGCCGATAACGCCGAGTACGCCTACCGCCTCGCCATTGAGAGAGTAAGAGGCGGTTACCAGGCTGCACTGATCCAGCGCACGATAGCCGGATTCCTCGCCTATAAAGATCTTGACGCCGGGGGTTTCTAGGCAACGGTCTAGTAGATGGACTAAGTCTTCCTTCTGATGAAACGTTTCGAATAAGGAACGGAGCCGCTCCATATTGGCCAAATCGGCAAAATCCATCAGATTGATTTCGCCGGTTAGCACAAACGGGTTCCGACGTTTTCCTTTATCCTTAAGTGCCAAATCCGCGATTTCAGCCGCATCAATAATTTCCTGGCTTAAACGATTCCGCATTTCCTGCAAGTCGTTAAATAGACTCTCGCGGATCGCAGTTAGATCCTTGCCTGCATAGGTTGAATTGAGGAAATTTGCTGCCGCTTGCAAATCGGCAGGCGTGAACTGACGGGGTGAGTGAATGATCTTGTTGTGGACTTCCTGTTCGTTAGTGACCAGGATGACCAGCAAGCGTTGACCGGACAGCGGGATAAATTCGATGTGTCTGAAGGTGACTATCTCCCTGCGCGGCAACATCACGAGGCCCGCCATATGGGTTACTTCCGAGAGGACGCGAGAGGCGGCTTCGAGCAAATCGTCGGGATCTTCCTGAGTATTCAGGTCCTGGCGGAGCTGTCGGATGATGTCTTGCTGCAAAGGTTTGATGGTCAGCAAGGTATCAACAAAAAAACGGTAGCCGGTTACCGTCGGCATGCGTCCCGCTGACGTATGTGGCGATGTGATCAGCCCTATGTCTTCGAGATCCGCCATGATGTTGCGGATCGTCGCCGGGCTTAAATTCAAGCCGGTGTCGCGCGCTAAAGCCCGCGAACCAACCGGCTGGCCTTCGCCGATATAACGCTCCACCAGCACTTTAAGCAAGTGTTGGGCTCGCTCGCTCAATTGGGGATATTTAGGCACCGGTATCCTCGAATGGTGGGGGTTTTAGCACTCGAGACCATCGAGTGCTAAAAAGTTAGCAACCCCTAGATAATGTGTCAAGAAGCTCATACCATATCGAGCAAAGCGGCGTCTAATTAGGTGTAAATCTTAGGTCACCACATGGCGAACGCTTCCATATCCAAGGAGAGAATTATGCAAGGCGACTCGACGGTTATCGATTATCTTAATCGCGTGCTGGGCAACGAACTGATCGGCATTAACCAGTATTTTCTTCATGCGAGAATGTACAGGAACTGGGGGTTGGGCGAGCTCGACAAGCACGAATATGATGAATCTATCGGTAAGATGAAGCGTGCCGACAAGTTGATCGAGCGTATTTTGTTTCTTGAAGGATTGCCAAACTTGCAGGATTTGGGGCATTTGAAGATCGGAGAAAATCCGGAGGAAATGCTCGGCTGCGACCTTCAGTTGGAACTTCAAAGCGTATCTTTGCTGCGCGAAGCGGTCGAGTTTTGTGAAAAGGCCGGAGATTATGTCTCCCGAGATCTTCTGGAAGAGATACTCGAAGATGAGGAAGAGCAGGTCGACTGGCTTGAAACGCAGGCGGAGTTGATTCGGAAAATCGGCCTGCAGAACTATTTGCAGTCTCAGATGTAAGCTGCGGTACCGGTCAGCCCCATTTACAGTGACGCGGGACGCTCGCGGCTTCAGAAACATATGCCATCCATTTTCCGGAACGTAGCCCTAATCGGGAAGCCCGATGCGCCACGCATAGCCGAAACCCTTTCCTCGCTTTACGGACATCTTACCGGGAGATGCCTGCGTGTTTTGGTGCAACGGGACTGCGCTCATTTCGTAGCCGATTCTTCGCCGGAAACGTGTACCGTTGCCGAAATAGGCCAGTGCTGCGATCTCGCAATTGTGGTTGGCGGCGATGGCACACTTTTATCCGCCGCGCGTGTTCTCGCGCAGTTCGAGATTCCATTGATTGGGGTCAATCTGGGGCGATTGGGGTTCCTGGTCGATATTTCTCCGTCGGACGCCGGAGCGAAGCTCGATGAAATTCTTGACGGACGCTACAGTGCCGATGAGCGCTTTCTGTTGCGGGCGAAAATTTTTCGCAACGGTCATGTGATATACGAGCAGACGGCGGTTAACGAAGTAGTCGTGCATAGCGGGAATGCCGCCAGCATGATCGAGATTGAGGCATCGATCAACGGCGTTTTTCTGAATTCGCAACGCTCTGATGGGCTTATCGCGTCAACTCCCACGGGCTCTACGGCTTACGCCCTGTCGGCTGGAGGTCCGATTCTTTATCCCACGCTTAAGGCTATCGTATTAGCGCCGATCAATCCCCATACCTTGTCTAATCGTCCGATCGTGGTGGATGACGACAGCGTAATCGAAATTGCCTTCCGTCCCAGCAAACAATTCAAAGCTCAGGTCGTTTGCGACAATGTGTCGTTTCCTGATGTCGAAATAGAGGATCGCATCGAGATTCGAAGAGAACCTAAGACTTTTCGCATTCTTCATCCGCTTGACTATGATTTCTTTGAGATTCTCAGAGCGAAGCTCAACTGGAGCTCCGGTTATCGAAGCTGACTATGCTTGTCCACCTCAGCATCAGAGATTTGGCCGTCGTCCGATCACTCGATCTGGAGTTTGAGCGCGGATTGACCGTGCTAACCGGCGAGACCGGCGCCGGGAAATCGATATTATTAACTGCTTTGGGGTTGGCTTTGGGCGAGCGTGCCGATTCGGGGTTCATCCGCCCCGGGGCTGCGCGCGCCGAGATCAGTCTTTCGTTCGGCTTGGAGGATGCTGCAGATGCGCGTCGCTGGCTCGACGAAAATGAATTATCGGAGGACGGCGAGTGTCTGGTGCGGCGGGTTATCAGTCAAGACGGCCGTTCGAAGGCTTTCGTCAATGGTCGCCCGGTTACCTTGCAAGCCTTGCAGGAGTTGGGTTCCAGCTTGGTCGAGATACACGGCCAGCATGCTCATGTACATCTTCTGAAGGCAGCGGAGCAGCGCCGGTTACTGGATGAAGCCGCTGGGAACGAATCGTTGTTGGTCCAGATCGGCAATCTCTATGATCGTTGGCGAAGTACTCGGTGCGAGCTGGAAAAGCTTACCAATACAGCCAAGGATCAAGCCGCCCGCGAAGAGTTGTTGCGCTACCAAATCGACGAGTTGGAGCAGCACGACATCTCTGGGCTCGATTACCCGGCCCTAGTTGACGAGCATACACTCCTTGCCAATGTTGGCAAAATTCTCACCACCGGTCAGGCGCAGCTCGAACTCCTCTATGAAGATGAAAGTCAATCGGTCAACGCGCGCCTGGCGCAAGCTATCCATGCCCTATCGGATTTGAGCCGGCTGGCTCCCGAACTGGAAGAAACGACCGCTCTCCTAAATGAAGCGCAAGTGCAAGTTAAAGAAGGGGCATTGCAGCTCCGTCGTCAACTGGAGCGGATTGAGGCCGACCCCGGTCGTCTGGACTGGCTTGAACAGCGCCTTGGCGATATCCATCGTTTGGCCCGCAAACACCAGGTCCGGCCGGAAGAATTGCCTGGACTGCTTGATTCGCTACGCTCGGAATTGAACGGTATCGCCCATGGATCGGAAAGAATCGAAGCGTTGGAGTCGGATCTTCGGCAGGTCCTCACGGATTACGGGAAAGTTGCCGATATGTTGTCCCAACGCCGTCGTACGGCCGCTAGCCGGTTACAGTCACGGATCTCGGAGATGATTCAGGAATTGGGCATGCCACAGGGGCAGTTTTTGGTGGATGTGGGTGCCGAGAATGCGAAAGAACCGACCCCGTTTGGCCTGGATCAGGCCGAGTTCTTGGTAAGCGCCAACCCGGGATTGCCGCCGCGTCCTTTGGCCAAAGTCGCGTCTGGCGGCGAATTGTCACGCATCAGTCTAGCCATTCAGGTGGCTGCTACCGACTCCAAGACAGTTCCGAGCTTGATATTCGATGAGGTGGATACGGGAATCGGCGGCCGGGTGGCCGAAATCGTCGGTCAAAAACTGCGCGCGCTGGGACAGGGGCGGCAGGTATTTTGCGTGACCCACCTGCCTCAGGTTGCGGCTCAAGGTCATTACCACTTGTTAGTAGAAAAAGTCAGCACCGATGGGGTAACACTATCGACCGTCCGAAAGCTTTCTCGTGAAGAGAGGAAGCAGGAGATTGCGCGTATGCTTGGTGGAATCCGTGTCACCCAGCAAACCTTGGCGCATGCCGAGGAGATGTTGAATAGCCACTTGCAAAGCGAGTTGGAGGTGTGACTGAGCGCTGAAGATTGTTTAAGAAGTGAACTGTACGAGCCATTTGCAGTGCGACAAAGGCCCTCGGATTATACGGTAGATCTAAGACAAACGAAGAAGTTGTCGGGCGGCAGAGCCGCCCGACAAGTTGACTAGCACGCTATTTCTTTCTCCCTGGCCAAAATCACTCCGTGCCACTTTCGACACTCGATTTGTCCGGTACGACAACGGCAGTAGTGCTCCGACTTTCTTCGGCTGGTCGGTGCTCATCGGTGGCTCGGTTGTCATTGGCCGTCGAGACCACTTCACCCGTTTCGCGGCGATCTTCGTGAATACTGTCATCGGGTCCTTCGCTGGACTCACTTCGTTTGGCGCTAAACCTCTTATCTCGTCTGCCGCGCCCCCGGCGTTTGGCCAAGGATCGGCGAGGCGATTTACGCGCTTCGAGACTCAAATCTTCCGCTTCGGTTTCCTCGCTATCATCCGATGGTGAATCAAGCTCAAAGGACCCGATAACCGGCGTACTAACTGAGCTTATGCTTTCGCGCTCGCCCCGAGATTCCTCGGGCGCCCTGGGCCTTGGCAAATGGACCGCAGGAATCTCCGGCTTTTCCTCTTTCTCCAGCGACGGACGGTCTGGTTCGGTTACGATTTGGACCCCATTGTCGGAAACCAGAGCGGACATGATTGTCTCAGTCGGTGCCTCTTCGGTAGGTTTGTACCCAATCGTTTGACGCTCCGGGATCGGGAGATTGGCGTCTTCGATTTTCTCCGGGGCGATCTCTCTAGCTTGGTTTTGCTGGCCGCTACGCGCTAAGCCGGGCTCGCCCCGCCTCGGGCGTCTCCTGCGCGACCCCCCGCGTCTGGACTGATCTCGGGTTCGCCGGTCACCATTGCCGAATTCCTGTTTCTCCGGAATTGGAGTTCGGGCTTCGATTTCTCTGGTTTCAAGCATTTCCCCGCTCATTGACTGCTGACGCTGTTTGAAGTCGGCTATCCGATGGGGGCGGTGTTGAGCGACTTGTGAGAGTATCGGCTGAGGCTTTTCGACGACAGCTTCCGCTTCATCCTCAAGTTTGCCGCCGGTCAAAATCGACCAGAACCGCTTTATGAAGCCACCTGCGGCGTGTTTCCCTGCGCTAGTAATCGGAGCCGGATGAGCGGGCAGGAATTCCTTAACGGCAGGCTCCGCGCTGATTGATGCGCTTTCCCTCGTAAATCTGGGGAGCTCGGATTCAGCTGACTTCAGCATCTGATAGCTCGGTTTCCGCTCTCCTTCTTCCTCTGCGCCAGTGCTTCGCACGCGCTGGATTTCATACGCCGGCGTCTCAAGATGTTTGGTCGGTATTACGATAACACTAACTAGGTGGCGCTTTTCGATGTCCGCGACAGCCGAGCGCTTTTCGTTGAGAAGGTAGGTAGCCGAATCTACGGGCAGATGCGCGATAACCTTGTCGGTATTTTTTTTCATCGCCTCTTCTTCGATGATACGCAGTACCGAGAGTGCCAACGACTGTACGCTGCGCACGGAGCCTTGGCCGTTACATCGTGGACAGGTGAGCAGGCTGGATTCACCGAGCGACGGTCGGAGGCGCTGACGGGACATCTCGAGCAAACCAAAACGAGAGATTCGGCCGATTTGTATCCGGGCTCTATCCGCCTTGATCGCGTCACGTAATCGGTTTTCGACGGCCCGCTGATTACGCGCCGCCATCATGTCTATGAAGTCGATCACGAACAAACCGCCCAAATCCCGCAGTCTGAGTTGGCGCGCGATTTCGTCGGCGGCTTCCAAGTTGGTATTTAGCGCTGTTTCTTCGATATCGCCGCCTTTGGTTGCCCGGGCGGAGTTGATGTCGATCGCTGTCAAGGCTTCGCTGTGATCGATTACGATGGCTCCACCGGATGGCAAAGGGACCTCGCGGCTGTAAGCTGTTTCAATCTGGCTTTCGATCTGATAACGACTGAATAGCGGGACTGTGTCTTGGTAAAGCTTTGCCTTTTGGATGAACTGCGGCATGACCTGCTGCAAAAAGCTGCGCACCAGCTTGAAAGTGCCCGCATCATCGATCAGTATCTCGTCGATATCGCCGCGGAGATGATCTCTCAGCGCACGAATGATCACGTTGCTTTCCTGAAAGATTAGGAACGGGGCGGCCTTTTCCTTGGCCGAGCGGTCAATAGCCTCCCACAATTGCAAAAGGTAATTCAGGTCCCATTGAAGTTCTTCGGCTGACTTGCCGCCCCCGGCAGTCCGCACGATAAGCCCCATGCCTTCCGGAATTTGGAGTTGATTCATAACCTCGCGCATGTCGGAACGAATATCGCCCTCGATACGTCGAGAAATGCCGCCGGCGCGCGGATTATTGGGCATTAGCACCAGGTAACTGCCGGCCAGGCTGATGTAAGTCGTTAACGCCGCCCCTTTGCTCCCGCGCTCCTCCTTCTCGACCTGAACTATGACTTCCTGTCCCTCTTTGACTAAATCCTTGATATCCCGGCGGGAAAATTCCTCGTCCAGGGGCTGTCCGAAATAGTTCGGCGTAATTTCCTTGAATGGCAAGAAGCCATGGCGGTCGGCGCCATAATTGACGAAGGCCGCTTCGAGACTGGGTTCAATGCGGGTAATAATACCTTTATAAATGTTGGCTTTTTTCTGTTCTTTGGAAGGGATTTCTATATCAAAGTCGTAAAGTTTTTGTCCGTCCACCAGTGCAACCCGAAGTTCTTCGGGCTGAGTGGCGTTGATTAACATTCTTCTCATCCGGCTGGTCCTTTAGCGGTTCCCCGAAGAAGCGGGCAAGCGGTTTCATGCAGCCATTGTTCTTATCAATCAAAGCGTGTTCTCAATTGACGTGAATGCGCCTATTGCGCTGAAAACCGAATCTTGACGTTGCGAGGGATACCCTGCCTCAATCGGAGGAGGGGGGTTCCATTCTTCTCTTCAGGTCACGCGATACTCGCTCGTCATGGGTCGAGCGAAAAAACCCTACTGTTGTCGTTTTTTCCGGCCAAATTTTTCTGTTTGGTACTTTGACCTTCTAAACAAAATGTTCTGTCTGTCGCCAATAATTCCGTTCAGCAAACGGTTCTCGGTTAGATCTGGCATTTGCCAGGGATGGACTATTTTGGGCTGACGTGTGAGCAGTCGAGCCCCGCTACCTCGAAAATCGAGTCGTATCCCGCCGCTCTGCGCGACGGCGTCCTCATTTAACCGCGAAACTTACGATTCTCCCGCCCCATGTCATGTAGCCCCGAGACAGATTGCTTTATAGGCATTCTTATCGACCATTTAGTCCAGGCCGTTCTAATTCTTCATGGGCTATCACCACCGGGCACGGTCCGGATAACTACTAGGCGTTCGGTTGCTGTCAACCGTAAGCTAACTATAACAATCTTAAGGAGAGTCATCAATTTGGCTGGGCAAAGCTGATATTATGTTCCTATGAAACAAGCATTGAGTGGCGCCTCTGTCAGATGGATCGAAGTGGATGAGGAGAGCGCGGGGCAGCGAATCGACAACTTTCTATTCACACGCCTTAAGGGAGTGCCGAAAAGCCATATTTATCGAATTTTGCGTACCGGTGAAGTCCGCCGAAATGGCGGACGCATTCAGGCCCAAGATCGGCTGGATACGGGGGATGTGATCCGTGTTCCACCGATTAGGGTAACGATGAGCAATCCCAGCCAAATTCCGGAGACTTTCGTGCGAGCCCGTTTGGAGCCTCGCATTTTGTACGAGGACGATGATCTTTTGGTCCTTAATAAACCTGCTGGCATGGCCGTGCACGGCGGTAGTGGATTGAGTTTCGGTGTGATCGAAGGGTTGAGGGAAATCCGGTCGGAGGCACGGTTCTTGGAGCTTGTGCACCGTTTGGATCGAGATACCTCCGGTTGTTTGCTGATCGCCAAGAAGCGCAGTGCCCTGCGAGCTCTGCACGCGCAATTTCGTGGTGACGAAGTAAAGAAGGTTTACCTGGCACTGCTTGCCGGAGTGTGGGCGAGAGCGCGATGGATTGCGGATGCGCCGTTAAAAAAGAATGTCTTGCAGAGCGGCGAACGGATGGTTAAGGTCGCGCGCGAGGGTAAGCCCGCAGTTACCGAATTCAGGCGAAGGGAGCGCTATTTTGATTCGACGCTAGTTGAGGCACGTCCGGTTACTGGGCGAACCCATCAAATTCGGGTCCACGCTCAATCTATGGGGCATCCCATTGTCGGCGATGAGCGGTACGGCGATGAGAAAGTCAATCGGGAGTTTCGTCGACTTGGTTTGAAACGTCTTTTTCTTCACGCTTTGGAAACGGTTTTTCTCCACCCGCGTACGGGCACTCCGATCGAGGTAAAGGCTCCGCTTGATCAGGAGCTTTCCGAATTTCTTAAAGTGCTGCCGCGATGAGGAACCAATTCGATCTTTTGGTTTTTGATTGGGATGGCACTCTGTTCGACTCGGTCGGATGGATCGTGGATTGCTTGCAGCGGGCTGCGCACGGCTGCGGTCTCCCTATTCCGTCTGACCAAGAGGCTAAATCCGTCATAGGTCTCGGGTTGATGGAGGCGATGGAGGCTTTATTTCCCGAATATCCTTCCGAAATGGCGCGCCGCTTGGCGGAAGGTTATCGCCGTCATTACGGTGACAGGATAATTAGTGCGGATGGTTTATTCGCTGGTGTGCTCGATATGTTGACGGAGTTGAGGGGGCGCGGTTACCGCCTTGCGGTCGCTACTGGGAAGACCCGCGCGGGGTTGAATCATGCGCTTGCCGCAACTGGGACGGAGCTGTTTTTTCATTCGACCCGCTGTGCGGATGAGACGGTTTCCAAGCCGAACCCGGAAATGCTCTTTCAACTCATGTCTGAAGCCGGCATCGCCCGAGAGAGGACTTTAATGGTGGGTGATTCGCTTCATGATCTGCGCATGGCTCACAATGCCGGGGTCGCTGCGGTAGGTGTCGGATGCGGTGCGAATGATTTGTTCGAGTTGGCTGAGTTTGATCCTTTGGCATGTATAGAGCGGACTACCGACCTTCTGGAAATTCTGAGCTGACGAATTACTTTGGTTTGAATCTGAGGCAAACGAAGTCGACTGAGATAACGCTATGGACCAACGCGACATGAGTGAAATCGAGCAAGAGCCGGAAACACCGACGCCTTCACCCGCATGGGAGCGCGATACGCTGGAAAAAGTGCTGTTGGCGTCTCTTACGGAACAGCGACAGGCGAGGCGCTGGGGAATATTTTTTAAGCTGCTTATGCTGGCCTACTTTGGCGTTGCGCTTTGGTTGGTTGCACAACCGTTGTCGGATCAGCGTAGTAGGGGGGAGAAAAGTCATACAGCTGTTATTGACGTGGCGGGGATGATCGCCGCCGGGGAAAAGGCTAATGCCGATGCCATTATCGAAGGACTTAGGGCAGCCGCGGAAGCAGTTGGTGCAAAAGGGATCATATTGCGCATGAATACGCCAGGTGGTAGCCCCGTTCAGTCGGCTTACGTTTACGAGGAGATTCGACGGATAAAAAAACTAAAACCGGAGCTCCCGATTTATGCGGTGGTTGCGGATATGTGCACTTCTGGTGGGTATTACATTGCCTCCGCTGCCGATAAGATCTTCGTCAACCAATCGAGCATTGTCGGATCGATCGGCGTAATCATGGACAGCTTCGGATTCGTGGATGCTATTAACAAACTCGGTATCGAGCGCAGAGTAATGACGGCCGGAGAACACAAGGCGATTCTCGATCCTTTTTCGCCGGTCGACCCCGTGGCAAAAGAACATGTGCAATCGGTGTTAAATGCAATTCATCAACAGTTTATCGATGCCGTCCGTCAAGGGCGGGCCGGACGCCTCAAGGAGAATACTCCTGAACTGTATTCGGGGCTGGTTTGGACGGGTGACGAAGGTATTAAGCTCGGACTAGCGGATGGGCTTGGGGATGTCCGTTCTGTTGCAGAATCGGTGATCGGTGCCAAGGATATGGTCAATTACACACCGGAGGAAAATCTTTGGGACCGCGTCACAAGTCGCATTGGTATCACATTCGGCCACATGCTGCGCACTGCTGTATCGGCCGGCCCCTATTTGAACTAGGTCGGCGCAATTATGAATGAAATCGACAAGGCGTTCGAGTTGATCAAGGAAGAGCCGATCTATCGCGGATTCTTCAGTCTGTCGCGCATACGATTTAGGCATGCATTGTTTCGTGGAGGCTGGAGTGACTATTTGGATAGGGAGTTGTTTCATCGTGGCAGGAGCGTTGCCGTTATTCCCTATGATCCTGTGGCGGATCAAGTGGTGCTTATCGAGCAGTTCAGGGTCGGAGCCATGTTTGTGAATGGGGATCCGTGGTTGCTCGAAATCGTGGCGGGAGCCTTCGAACAAGGGGAAAGTCCAGAAGACGTCGCCTATCGCGAAGCCGCCGAGGAGGCGGGATGTGAAATCACTGAGCTTATTCGTATTGCCGAGTTTTTTCCGACGCCCGGCGGTTGTTCGGAAAAAATTACGCTGTATTGTGGAATCGTCGACTCACGGGGCTTGGGTGGTATTCACGGTGTTGAAGAGGAGCACGAAGATATTCTGGCTCGCGTGGCGAGCTTCGATCAAGCGATGGACTGGCTTAGTCGGGGCCGAATTGAGGCCGCTATTCCCATCATAGGTCTTCAGTGGCTCGCATTGAATCGGCATCACCTGCGGGCAAGGCATGGGTAGAGGTTTGCTGTGGGAGTGCTCTGATTCGTTTTTGCTGGTGCGTGATCTTTTCCGGTTAGGGCCGGTGCAACTATCAGAAGCGGTGAAGTTGTTAAGAAAAATAATTTGACGAGGCATGTGCCATAATTCATAATACGCCTTCTGCCGCGCGCCTGTAGCTCAGTTGGATAGAGTACCTGGCTACGAACTAGGTGGTCGGGAGTTCGAATCTCTCCAGGCGCGCCATCTTGTACGGTTTGCGTGGGGTTTGACAGGGGGTTGGTCTGTTTCTATAATCCCACGACTCAATTTGTTCCCCTGTAGCTCAGTCGGTAGAGCAGCTGGCTGTTAACCAGCGGGTCGGCGGTTCGAGCCCGTCCGGGGGAGCCATATTTCCATGTTGTGAGTTCTGTTCGCTTTTTGGTGTCAGGCTCGCGAGTAAGAAGTCATCGTGCGATCTCTGGGGCCGCGGGGCGGTCCTGGCAAGGTTTCTTTCTTATCCCTTCTGTCTTCTTGGGTGTCATCAGTCCGCGGCGATTGGTGTGATGGGCTGTGGAGATGCGTTGATGTGCTCGATCGTTATTGTGAGCCGGGATTGAGGGTAATTGGATTGTGGGTAGCGTCCAAGTTCGCGGTTCTAGTTTATTCCTCCGTAGATCTCGGCGCAGCTAAGAAGGGATGTTTCTCGAAGTGCCAATTTCTTTGTGTCTCGCGATTCTGGGGTTTTTAGGTTTCGGTCGCGTGATGTTGACAAGTCGGTTTTTTAGTTTTAAATTTCGCCGCTTTACCAGCGCCTTTTAACGTTTTGGGTGGGCAAGGTTTCTGGTGACGATTTTTCCGAAGGTTGAGCGAAAAAGTTTTGGAGTTTGGTAATGAGCACGATAAACCAGTTGGTTCGGAAGCCGCGAGTCAGGAAAAAAGACAAAAGCAATGTGCCGGCCCTGGACAGTTGTCCTCAAAGGCGTGGCGTATGTACGCGCGTTTATACGACTACGCCTAAGAAACCGAATTCCGCTTTGAGAAAAGTGGCTCGTGTTCGCCTGACGAATGGTGCTGAGGTGACCAGCTACATTGGTGGAGAGGGTCACAATTTGCAGGAGCACTCCGTGGTTTTAATTAGGGGTGGTCGTGTAAAAGACTTGCCGGGTGTGAGGTATCACATTGTTCGAGGTAGTCTTGATACTGCGGGCGTTCAAAAGCGTCGCCAAGGGCGGTCCAAGTACGGTGCGAAAAGACCGAAAAGTTAACTGAGTTCCAGGTTGCGTTATGTCTAGAAGAAGAGTCGCTCAAAGAAGAGAAGTTATTCCGGATCCGCGCTTCGGCAGCGAAATACTGGCTCGTTTCGTCAATATGTTGATGTTGGACGGAAAAAAGTCCGTGGCTGAAAAGGTGGTCTACGGTGCTTTGGATCACATTTCTGCCAAGACCAGTCAATCGTCCCTGGATGTGTTGACCAAGGCTCTGGAAAACGTTCAGCCCCTGGTGGAGGTCAAGTCGCGTCGCGTTGGTGGGGCTACCTATCAGGTTCCAGTTGAGGTTCGTCCGGCGCGTAGGGCTGCTTTGGCTATGCGTTGGCTAATCGATGCTGCTCGCAAGAGGAGTGAGAAGGGTATGGTCATGAGGTTGGCCGCCGAACTGCTCGATGCGAACGAGAATCGCGGATCGGCTGTGAAGAAGCGTGAAGATACGCACCGAATGGCAGAGGCAAACAAAGCATTCTCTCATTATCGCTGGTAAGCAGTGACTTCTTATCTCCAATTAGGTTAGCGAAGGTTAAAGCAGTGGCACGCACGACTCCAATCGAGAGATACCGGAACATCGGGATTTCCGCGCATATTGATGCGGGTAAGACTACCACCACAGAGCGTGTGTTGTTTTATACCGGCATAAATCACAAGATCGGTGAGGTTCATGATGGCGCCGCTACTATGGACTGGATGGAGCAGGAGCAGGAGCGTGGTATCACCATCACCTCTGCGGCGACTACGACCTATTGGCGGGGTATGGGTCTCAACTATCCTGAGCACCGTATCAATATTATCGATACTCCTGGGCACGTCGATTTTACGATCGAAGTAGAGCGTTCTATGCGCGTTTTGGATGGCGCTTGCATGCTCTACTGCGCGGTTGGTGGTGTTCAGCCCCAGTCGGAAACGGTGTGGCGCCAGGCTACGAAATATGGCGTTCCCCGCATCGCGTTCGTAAACAAAATGGATCGGACGGGGGCGGACTTTTTTAAGGTTTATAAGCAGATGCGTGAGCGTCTGCGCGCGAACCCGGTTCCGATTCAAATTCCCGTTGGTGCTGAAGATTCGTTCAAAGGCGTAATCGACCTTGTGAAGATGAAGGCTATTGTGTGGAACGAAGAAGACCACGGCGCGACGTTTGTGTATGCGGACATTCCCGCAGAGCTCGCGGACGCTGCTGTTGAGTGGCGGGAAAAGATGGTCGAGGCTGCGGCCGAGGCTGACGAAGAGTTGATGAATAAATATCTGGAGCAGGGTGAGCTCTCTGAAGACGAGATTAAAGGCGGGCTCCGTAAGCGGACTATCGGCCTCGAAATCGTTCCAATGCTCTGTGGCTCCGCCTTCAAGAACAAGGGTGTGCAGGCCATGTTGGACGCGGTTGTCGACTATCTGCCGTCCCCGGTGGATGTGCCTCCTATAAAAGGAGCGGATGCGGATTCCGGGCAGCCTGTTGAGCGCAGATCGGAAGATAATGAGCCGTTTTCGGCGCTTGCGTTCAAAATTATGACCGACCCGTTCGTGGGTACCCTGACCTTTGTTCGGGTTTATTCGGGTGTATTGAGCTCCGGCGATAGCGTAATTAATTCGCAATCCGGAAACAAAGAGCGCATCGGTCGATTGTTGCGCATGCATGCCAATACCCGTGAGGAGATAAAAGAGATTCGCGCTGGCGACATTGCTGCCTGCGTCGGCTTGAAGGATATTGTTACCGGGACGACCCTTTCGGCTGTGGATAAGCCGGTGGTTCTCGAGCGAATGGAGTTCCCTGAGCCGGTAATATCGGTTGCGGTGGAGCCGAAAACCAAGAGTGACCAGGAAAAGATGGGGCTCGCGCTGCAGCGACTGGCTCAGGAAGATCCGTCTTTTCGCGTTCACACTGACGAAGAGTCGGGGCAGACCATTATCTCCGGCATGGGGGAGTTGCACCTGGAGATTATCGTCGACCGAATGAAGCGCGAGTTTAAGGTTGAAGCCAACGTGGGTGCGCCCCAGGTGGCCTACCGGGAAACCATCCGCAAGTCGGTCGAGCAAGAGGGGAAATACATTCGCCAGACCGGTGGGCGCGGTCAGTATGGGCACGTGTGGTTGCGGATCGAGCCGTTAGAGACTGGCGGTTACGAGTTTGTCAACGGGATCGTAGGCGGCGTTGTTCCGAAGGAATATATTCCGGCGGTGGATAAAGGTGTGCAAGAGCAACTGCAAAATGGTATATTAGCCGGCTACCCCGTTGTTGACGTAAAAGTCACGCTGTTCGACGGTTCGTACCACGACGTAGACTCCAGCGAAATGGCATTTAAGATCGCTGGCTCGATGTGTTTCAAAGAGGGTGCCCGTAAGGCCAATCCGGTCCTGCTTGAGCCCATCATGAGTGTGGACGTCGAGACGTCGGAGGATTATATGGGTGATGTCGTGGGTGACTTGAACAGGCGGCGCGGCATGGTGCTCGGGATGGAAGATAATGCCGGCATCAAGGTGCTGAAGGCGGAAGTTCCCTTGGCGGAAATGTTTGGTTATTCGACCACTCTGCGCTCATTAAGTCAGGGTCGAGCCACTTACTCGATGGAATTCAAGAAATACCAAGAAGCCCCTGCGAACATTGCGGACGCGGTGATTAAGAAGGCATCTGTGGGTTAATGTTTAGAAAATAAGAAGTAGCGAGGTATCCAGGTCGTGTCCAAAGAGAAATTTACGCGCACAAAGCCGCATGTGAACGTCGGGACGATTGGTCACGTTGACCATGGCAAGACGACCCTGACGGCGGCTCTGACCAAGGTGGGTGC